>CAIYPA010000366.1 GCA_903927965.1 uncultured Bacteroidia bacterium
CCCAATCGTCAAGAACCATTTATTTCAACAAACCGATAACAGGACAGCATCTTATTGCAGAAAGAATATTTTGGAGCTGAACAATCGGGTCGGGCGATTTCCAATCGCCCTTTTTGATATTCCGCGATTGGAAATCGCAGGACCCACACGCTAAAGACATATATTATTCATTTATTTTTCGTAAATTGCTGTTGTATAATTCTCAACGCAATGGAAAAGAAAGAATTTCACCATCACTACCTGCCCCATTTCCAACAGCCTGGACAAGCTTATTTCGTAACATGGTGTTTAAAAGATGCAGTTCCCACCAAAGCATTGCTATCCTATATCCAAAAAATGGGATTGCTAAAATCTCAAATGCACGAACTGAAATCTTCTGGACCTAGTCCTTCAGAAATCGAAAAGCTCGAAATAGAATATTATGATGTCCGAAGGAAATACCTGAAAGCCTATGATGACTTGTTGGATGCGGAAAAAAATCCATCCGTAAATTTATCGAAGCCTGAAAATACTGAAGTTATTATTGGCTCATTGAAGTTTTGGGAAGGAATAAAGTTAAATAGTCTTGCTTTAACGGTCATGTGCAATCATGTCCATTGGGTATTTGAGACGTTTGAAAAAGATATGGAAGGACATCCTGTTTATCTGCAGGATTTGCTTCAATCGGTAAAAGGATTTTCGGCTTACCAAATCAACAAACTCGAAAAAAGAACAGGAAGTTTATGGCAAAAAGAGAGTTTTGATACCACTATCCGAAATGAAAAGCATTTGTATTATGCGATAAAATATACCTTGAACAATCCTGTACTCGCTGGTTTGGTTTCTGACTGGAAACTTTGGTCCGGGACATGGTGCATGTATGACGATTTTTAGATATGAAGCTAAACGATCGGGTCGGGCGATTTCCAATCGCCCTTTTTAGTATTTCCGCGATTGGAAATCGCAGGACCCGATCGCCCAAAATTATCCTCTTGTAAACACCGGCCTTCCCGGTCTGGAGATGTGGTTATTATAGCAATATCCCTCACTGTCAAAGGCATGCAATTCATTTTCTGTGGTGATGCCGTTCTGAAGGATAAAACGCGTCATCATGCCGCGTGCTTTCTTTGCAAAGAAAGAGACCATTTGATAGGTTCCGTTTTTCCCCTCCTTAAACTCAGGTGTAACAATTTCAGCTTTAAGTTTTTTTGTATCGACCGCTTTGAAATATTCGACAGAAGCAAGGTTGACCAAAAGGTTGGAACCGCTGTTGTCCAACTCCTCCCTGATCTTGGCTGTGATTTTCTTTTGCCAGAATTCATAAAGGTTGTGGGTTTTCCCAAATTTAAGAGGCGTTCCCATCTCCAGTCGATAGGGGTGCATCAGGTCAAGTGGACGGAGTACACCATATAATCCCGAAAGTATCCTGAGCTGTTTTTGGGCAGCATCGATTTCTGAAGGATTCAGAGAATCGGCATCAAGCCCTAAATAGACTTCCCCGCGAAAAGCAAATAGGGCCTGCCGTGCCGTTTCGGGCGAGAATTCAGGTTGCCATAAAAAGAACCTCTCCAGGTTGAGTTGTGCCAGTTTAGGACTAATTCCCATCATTTCAATAAGTTGGTCAACTGACAATTTCCGCAGGGGCTTAATTAATGTTGAAGCCTCCTTTACAAATTCGGGTTGGGTATATTCTTGAATATCAATTGATTTATTAAAATCAAGTGTTTTGGATGGCGATATTACGATCAGCATGGTTCTTTTTTATGAACTAACAACCATACCACCTGAAAGGTTTGAAAGTTTGTTTTTTCCCGCAGATCCCGCAGATTTTCGCAGAGGTACACATCGATTTTCCGCCCCATAGGGACCATGTACAATTGTTTTGAAATACAATCCACATCTGAAGCATATTCTGCTAGAAGCCAGCTGCAAATAGCCAGCCGCCAAATATCCGCATTATCAATTGGATACCTCTGAAATCTCATTCCAGTGCCAATTGTCTTCCCTCCAATATATGTTGTATAACATGAATTCGGACTGTTAAGTGTAATAAAAAACCCACTATGTTTGCAGAACGGATCAGAACAGATGTTTCGTTTTAAAATGGCAAGTTTCGTTTAAAAATCAATCGCAGGTTCAGAAATGCCAACAATATTGCATTGCTTTTATTCAGCTATTTTCGGTTATTTAGCACTATCGGTCTTATTATCAAGGTTAAGACCTGTCACCCCAAGTCAAAAGTTAAGCAAGAGTATAATTTACCTTTATCCAAAAACAACAGCATAACACAACAGAACAGCAAAAACAACCTTTTTTATCTTTTTATTAATAAATTGCGGTACCGTTTCATATTGAACCATTTTAAAGATGAATTTTAAGAATTTTATTAAAAAGACCAAAGAAAAATCGAAATCGGGGAGGTTATTGGTGTTTTTCGGACTGGTTATTGGAGTGGCAGTCATTGCTTCCATCAATCAGGTTTCCTCTTACACTTCCACAGACCAATATTGCATGTCGTGCCATATCCACCCGTGGGCAGAGGAGAGCTGGAAACTGTCGCCCCACCACAATAACCGGACAGGAGTCTCTGTCCATTGTGTCGAGTGCCACCTTCCCCCAAAGGGTGAGGGGTATCTGTTTGCCAAAGCAAAGCATGGGGCCAAGGATGCATATGGTAAATATTTTAAGGACAGTACCGATTTCAACTGGGAAGCAAAAAAATTACTGGAAAATGCAAAGGGATACATGTATGAACAATCCTGTATCAAATGCCATCAGAACCTTTTCCCGGTAACCCTTTCTGTCAATGGGAGCAACGCCCATTTGGGTTACATCAATTCCAAGACCGATCCAAAACCCAATTGTATCAACTGCCATTTGACAGTCGGCCACTTCGATAAATATGCCAAACACGAACACGATGCCAACTTTGGTGTCGATGCTGCCGCAAGTCAGGAGAAATTTACCGAAGCGACAAAAGTTGAGAAGTTTGAAAATTTCACGGAAAAAGTTCCCGGGACCACGGTCTCTTTCGATATGGTGGCAATACCCGGAGGTTCATTCAACATGGGAAGTCCCGAAAATGAACCTTTGCGTAAACCAGATGAAGGACCTGTACGGAAAGTCAAACTTTCGAAATTCTGGATAGGGAAGATTGAAGTTTCATGGAACGAATATCTTGCTTTCTTTCAGGCAACCGGATCGCAGGGACGCACAGAAGGTCAGGTCATTGTGAAGAAAAATGTGGATGCCGTCACTGGTCCGACCCCACCATGGGGAGCTCCTGATCAGGGATGGGGAAAAGGGACAAGGCCAGCAATCACCATGTCATGGAAAGCTGCATCTACCTATTGTATATGGTTATCGAAAGTCACGGGCAAGAAATACCGGTTGCCGACCGAAGCAGAATGGGAATATGCCTGTCGCGGAAATACAACAACCCCGTACTTCTTTGAAGGAGATCCAAAGAAATTCACTTCACAGGGAATCTTAAGGAAGATTTTCGGTTCGGATACGACGAATATCGCATCGAGGGTTGTATATAAGGAAAATAGCCTATCAAGGACCAAAGATCCGGGAATGGTGACTGCCAATCCATTCGGACTTAAAAACATGTTGGGTAATATTGCTGAATTTTGTTCCGATTATTACTCGCCTGATGCTTATAAAACCGGAGCTGGAGAGATCGTTGATCCCAAAGGGCCGGAAACTGGTCAGGAACATGTGATCAGGGGTGGCTCGTTTAAAAGTGATGCAAAGGATGTGAGAAGTGCTTCAAGGGATTTCACCAAGACCCAGGCCTGGCTTGTTACAGATCCGCAGATGCCGAAGAGTGTTTGGTGGTATTCCGATTGTATCGACAATGGGTTCAGGGTGGTTTGTGAAGCAGACAGTGTAGAATGAGGGAATGAAAGATTTAAGGAATGAAAAATGAAAGAATGAATTATATCATGGAAAACAATTCAAAAAATATCAACAGAAGGAAATTTTTAGGGGCAGGAGTGTTGGCAGGAATCGGTGTTGCAGGTGCGGGGGCAATCCTTTCATCTTGCAAAAAAGAGGTAACCAATGAATCATTGGGACTTCCACCTATCCTTAAAGGTGCCCCGAAAGGCAAAAAACTGCGTGCCGGACTTGTGGGTGCTGGAAACCGCGGAACCGGGGCTGCGATCAATTTTATTAGTGCAGGCCCCGATCTTGAGATCATTGCCCTGGCAGATGTTTTTCAGGACAAGATAGACGGTTGTCGTGCACGTTTTGCAAGTTTTAACCTTCCGATCCCAGCCGAAAACTGTTTTGTAGGTTTCGATGCCTACAAAAAGCTCATGGCCATCACCGATATAGATGTAGTAATTTGTGCGACACCACCACAATTCCGTCCCGAACATTTTCTGGAAGCCGTTCTTAACAAAAAACATGTCTTCCTTGAAAAACCGGTTTGTGTCGATCCCGTTGGTGCCAGGCTTATGATTGCCACGGCAAAAAAAGCCGAAGCATTGGGTCTTAATGTCGTCACCGGAACGCAACGGCGCCATCAGGAAGATTATATCGAAACTTATAAACAAGTAGCAGGTGGTGCAATTGGAAAGATCACTTCGGCCAAAGCCTTCTGGAACCAGGAGCATGTCTGGTTCCGTACACGCGAAGAGGGATGGAACGATATGGAATACATGATCCGCAACTGGAACAATTTTTGCTGGCTCTGTGGCGACCATATCCTCGACACCCATGTACACAACATCGATGTTATCAACTGGTTTGTAGGTAGATGTCCCGAAAGGGCCATCGGTTATGGTGGAAGGGCTCGAAGGGTGACGGGCGACCAGTACGACTTCTTTAGTGTCGATTTTGATTATGGCAACGGCCTTAGCTCTCACAGCATGTGCAGGGAGATGGACAGTTGCGCAAATGGGACCGGAGAACTGATCAATGGAACTGAGGGCTACACCAATTGTGTCAATACGATCTGGAACCTCGACGGCAGTGTAAAATGGAAATTCGAATATCCGAAAGATGAAAATGGCAATGTGATGAACCAGGTCAAAATACCTCCATATGTTCAGGAACACATGCACCTTGTTCATGCCATCAGGACAGGAAAATATGTGAACGAAGCCGAACGCACTGCCCTTTCGACGCTGACTGCAATCATGGGGCGTACAGCAGCTTATACCGGGCAGTTGGTAACTTGGGATTCAATCATGAAATCGGATATGGATCTTGGGCCGAAGAAAATTGAATTTGGTCCGGTTGATATGGTTTTTGAGACACCAATTCCAGGTACACCAATAAATATTTAAATATCAACACCTTAAATTAATTTTAATTCACATGGCTAACAACTCGACACGAAGGAATTTTCTGAAACAATCGGCAGCCGTTGCAACGGGTGCTTTAATCCTCCCACAGATTATCCCTTCAACTGCTTTGGGCAAGGGGGGTAAACTTCCGCCCAGCGACAGGATTGTAATGGGAGCAATCGGAACAGGTTCGCAAGGTAAAAGTAACATGCGCGACTTCCTTAAACTCAACAAAGAGGTTCAGTTTGTAGCAGCATGTGATGTTGATGCAAACAACCTTCAGAAAGCAAAACAAATCGCCGATTCCACAAACGACAACAAAGATTGCCGAACTTATGGTGATTTTCGCGAATTTCTTGAGAAGGAAAAATTGGATGCAGTTTGCATTGCACTTCCTGATCATTGGCATGGGATTATCTATTCTGCAGCCGCTGAGAAGAAGGTGCATGTTTACGGTGAAAAACCAATTTGCCGTACCATCAAGGATGGACAAACTATTGTTGGCGCGGTTGAGAAAAACAATATTATTTGGCAAACCGGAAGCTGGCAAAGATCGCAACCCAATTTTCACAGGGGTGCCGAACTTGCTATAAACGGTAGGGCCGGCAAGCTAAAATACATTGAGGCAGGCCTTCCAAATGGTAGTCGGGGTATTGGAACTCCTCCACCTCAGGATGTACCAGCAGAACTTAACTGGGAAATGTGGTTAGGACCAGCACCTAAAGTACCTTATCGGGGTGTAAGCCATTGGAATTGGCGTTGGATACTCGATTATTCGGGGGGGCAACTAACTGACTGGGCTGGCCATCACATCGACATCGCCAATTGGGGTGCCGGCCTTGAACATACCGGCCCGGTTGAAATTTCGGGTGAAGGGGTCTATCCAAGGGAAGGTATTTATAACGTTCCGGTCGAATACGATTTCCTGTGCAAATATGCCAACGGAATCGAAATGAGGGTAGCCAACGAATCCCGTTTAAAAATGGGTTCGGGTACGACCTGGTACGGTGACAAAGGTTGGATCCATGTCAATCGTGGAAATACCTTAACTGCTTCGGATCCAAAGATTTTAGAGGAAGTGATTGGGGAAAATGAGATCCATCTGATCAAAAGCGACAACCACTGGCAGAACTTTGTTGACAATGTACGAGCCGGCAGTAAAAATACAATTGCCCCGATCCAGGTGGCTTACAGGGCAATCTCTGTGGCACTTCTGGGTGAAATCGCCATGACAACAGGGCAGAAGATCCAATGGGATCCTGAAAAACAAGTGATTATCGGCAATCCAATGGCAAGCCGGTTATTGAGCCGTCCGTATCGCCAACCATGGAGCTTACCAACAATTTAATCTGAAACACAAATGAAGAAGCAATATCTCTTAATATTCGTTTTGGCCCTTTCGCTGACATTTTTTAATTCATGTCAGAAAAGTGCGGAATACAAAGCGTTGATCGTTACTGGTCAAAACAACCACAAATGGAAAGAAAGCTCCCCGGTCCTCAAAAAACTGCTAGAGCAAACCGGCCTGTTCAGCGCCGACATCGCCACATCTCCTGAAAAAGGTGGCGATATGAATACATTCAATCCCGATTTCTCGAAGTACAACCTTGTTGTTGTCGATTATAACGGCGACTCCTGGAATGAGAAAACAAAAGCAGCTTTCGTGGATTTTGTAAACAAAGGAGGTGGCGTTGTAATTTATCATGCCGGAAATAACTCTTTTCCTGAGTGGAAAGAATTCAACTTGATCTGCGGATTGGGAGGATGGGGAAACCGTACCGAAAAGGATGGCCCGTATGTCTATTACAAAAAAGACTCCATGATTATTGATACGACGGTCGGTCGGGGTGGTTCACATGCCAAAAGGCACGAATTCGAAGTGAGGGCACGTATAGCAGAACACCCGATCCTGAAAGGATTGCCTATGCGTTGGAGACATGGTAGCGATGAGTTATACAGTCAGTTGCGAGGACCAGCAAAAAATATGGAAATCCTTGCCACTGCTTATGCCGACACCACAGGTGGCGGAACCGGACGTGACGAACCAATGCTGATGACGATCAAGTATGGTAATGGCCGCATTTTTCACACGGCTCTTGGACATGCCGATGATGGCGGTGGCCCTGCCCTGGAATGTGTAGGTTTTATCGTCACATTCCAGCGTGGTGCAGAATGGGCAGTCTCCGGTAAGGTGACCCAGAAGATCCCTTACGATTTTCCTAATGTTGCTGCTGTTTCGTTGAGGCCCGACTTTAAGGAGATGACCCTCGAAGGAGACCTGGCTTATATCGGGACCTATGATATTACCAAAAGCACGAAGTATTTTACCGATTTGCAGAGCCGGATCCGTTATGAGGCTAAAACTCCACAGGATTATCAGAAATTTGAAAAGGCGATGATCAAGATTCTTCAAAGCAAAGAAGCTACCGATGATGGCAAAAAACTGATCCTTCATGAATTGAGCTGGATGGGTTCTGATTTGTCGGCTCCTGCCATCAAAGATTTGGTTTCAAACGCACAGTTAAAAGACGATGCCGAATTTGCTTTGGCGAGGTTGGCAACCAGCAAATAGGCAAATAGATATCTCGCAAAGTGCGCAGGGAACGCTAAGGTTTAATAGTTAATTTTTGCATTCCAGACGTACTTTGCGGGATATTTGCATTTTCGTTATTGTGAAATCTAATTCCAAGATAGACAGGTATATATAGTCCCTAACGGGACTTTAGAGGCTGGGGTGGTATCGTTTCTACCAATATTCAATCCCTACCGGGATCATTCGTCAGGAAAATCTTTTATCCTGTTTTTTTATTCCTTATAATGTCCAGTAAATGATCTGATTTCGGTAGGCAGAAAAATATGGATGACTATGAAGTCCCGTTAGGGACTAAATATCGGAAGAAGCAATTTTAGCGATTCACATGAATTCCCGTTAGGGATCAAATATCGGTAGAATCAATTTTTTCGATTAACATGAAGTCCCGTCAGGGACTATATATTGGTAGGAACCAAATTGATAATCAAGCGGTAGTCCCGTTAGGGACTAAATATCGGTGGAAATAAAATTTAGAATCAAGCTGTAGTCCCGTCAGGGACTAAACATAAAAACTCAACAATTTGTGCAATTTATTGCTTTTGTGGCAAATGGTTTTCCCAACATTTTGAATCAATAATATCCAAAATCTCAAGGTAGTAACTCATAATAATTTGACTATGAACCAATTAAAAAGACGGAATTTCCTGAAACTTTCGGGCACGGCTGCTGCTTCCGTGATTGCTGTCCCAACCATTATTTCCGCATGTGCGCGTGGAAAGAACGGGAATGTCGCCCCTTCCGACAGGATCAACCTCGCGTTTATTGGGTCTGGCAATCAGGCTATGAACGACATCCGCGATTTTGTGACCGACAGGCGGATCCAGATCACCGGTATTTGCGATGTGAACAAACAAAGCATCGGATACTGGGACGGCAAAGTTGGTGGAAGGGAAATCGGGATCAACCTTGTAAATACTTGTTATTCAGAATTGACGGGCAAGAAATATACTGGCTGCCAGGGATTTGAAGATTTCAGGGAGGTAATTGCCCGGAAGGATATCGATGCTGTTGAGGTGGTGATCCCCGATCATTGGCATTCGATTCCAGTACTGATGGCTGCAAAAGCCGGAAAGCACATCTATTGCCAGAAACCGCTTGCCTTGACCATCCCGGAAGGAAGGGCCATGGCCAATGCAGTCAAGAAATATGGGATTACTTTTCAGATCGGAAGCCAGCAACGATCTGATGAAAATTTCAGGAGGGTTTGTGAGATCGTTCGAAACGGAAGAATTGGCCAGTTGGAAAGGGTGGAATGTGGCCTTCCTTCCGGTACTCCAGACTATGGCAAGACAGGACAATTGACTGAAACGATTCCTGTCCCCAAAGATTTTGATTACAATACCTGGTTGGGCCCGGCACCGGATGCCCCTTATTGTCCTGCCAGGACCCATGTGAATTTCAGGTGGGTACTCGATTATTCAGGTGGTCAGGTAACCGACTGGGGCGGACATCACCCCGATATTGCACAATGGGGAATGGATACGGAGCATACCGGCCCGGTCAAAATCCAGAATGCAAAAGCAACCTGGGCAGTCCATCCGATCTGGAACACGGCCACAGAATATTATTTCGAGTGCATCTATGCGAATGGGGTTAAGCTGATCATCAGCAATAAAGCCAGAGGTGGCGTAACCTTCTTTGGTTCTAAAGGTTGGGCCTGGTCAACCCGGGGCAAACACGAAGTCTTTCCTGAAAATCTAAAGGACACGGTCATCGGAACTGATGAAGTCCACCTTTATAAAAGTGACAACCATTTCAGGAATTTTGTCGATTGTATCCTGTCAAAAAAGGAAACCATAGCCCCGGCGGAAATCTCCCATCACTCAATTGCGATGTCGCATCTTGGCAATATCGCAATGAAACTGGGACAAGACCTCGATTGGGATCCGGTTGCAGAGAAATTCATTAATAATGATATGGCAAACAGTATGTTGTCTAGAAAGATGCGCGAACCTTGGGCAACTGTTTACAAAGGCCTGATGGTTTAGGCTATTTTATTATAAATTTGTAATCTTGTAGTTAAAGGTTGCGGCCAATTCTTCAGGAAGTTTAGCACAATGGAAAAAATTATCATTTTTCTTTCACTTTTCGGGATTGTTTCTTGTGGAAATGTTAAGCAAAATGGTTCGATTAAGCCAACTTCCAGATTCACACAGGATTATTGGAGTCATTTAAAAACGATTGTAACCCCAAATGGGGAGATAGTTAAATTCAAAATGATCAACGATTCATGTTATTTGTTACAGTGGGGAGATTCGTTGAGTTTAAAAACGTTCCCGGATACATTTTATATGGATGACCATGAAACGTGGATTCCCAAATTCATGGCTGAAAACAAGGACTATATTGTCATGAGAAGCAGTTGCGGGAATCCTTGTTGGATTGGATTCTTTTTGCCTTTGCAGGATTCAAAAAAACCCTTCAGTATTCATGAATATCTTGATTTTGATTTAGATAACCATCTGGTTGCCTATGTAAAGGATCCAAATTTTATTGAAATTATGAACTTGAAAAATGGCCAGACTGAAGCTCATATCCTAAATGGATGTAGTTCTGCTTTCCCCGGATATTGCATTGACAGTTTATCCATAAAAAACAGGACTTTAAAGTACAACTGGATTTCTGACAATAAGATTAATTCCAGCAAAAGAAAAGAAATCGTAGAAAAGATCAAACTATAACAGAACTTTTTAATTATAGCCTCAAAATTTCTTAGGTATGCTTTCAATCGTAATCCCGATATACAATGAAGAAGGGCTGATCAACGACCTCGTTGACCGGACGGTGGCGGCATTGGAAAAATTCACTACAGATTACGAGATCATTTTTGTGGATGACGGCAGTAGGGACAAAAGCCTTAAAAATTTATTGCTCCACCAGGATAAAAATTCAAAGATCAAGGTGTTGGCATTATCCGGAAATTTTGGTCATCAGGCTGCATTTACAGCGGGCCTTGAATATTCAACTGGAGATCTGGTTGGAATGATGGATGGTGATTTGCAGGACCCACCTGAATTGTTTGAGGAAATGTACCGGAAAATCATTGAAGAGGGTTACGATATCATCAGCGGTAAACGGAGCGGTAGGAAGGGGAAGAATAGCCGGAACCTCTACACCTTTCTGTTCCATCTTTTGTTCAGGAACGTGACCGCCATCCAAAACATGGAAAACACCGGCAACTTCTCGTTGATGCGGCGTGAGGCTGTCGATGCCTTGCTTACAATGAAGGAAAAAATACGCTATCTGCCTGGTCTTCGAGCTTTTATAGGATTTAAACAAGGCTATGTCGATTATATAAGGGACGAACGTTTTGATGGCGATCCCAAAATGGACCTGTCCAAATTGTTCAGGCTCGCTGCGGACGCGATCTTTGCATTTTCAAGGTTTCCAATCCGGCTTTGTCTGTACATGGGGATGTTCGGTACAATCGTATTTATGTTCGCTGGCCTGTATGTGATCATTGCCAAAATCGCAGGGTTTGCAATTATCGGGTGGTCTTCCACAATGTTGAGCATCTACTTTTTAGGCTCGATCCAACTGATTTCGATAGGGATTGTTGGCGAGTATGTTTATCGGATATACAAAGAATCGCAAAACAGGCCACTCTATTTCGTAAAAAAATTCCACGATGGGAAGCTTGTAAAATAATGATCAACAACTGGTTAAAATACACTTTCTATTCACTGGCTCTCGTACTCCTTTTAATCATGCTGAAGGGCGGTTGGGACGGTGGCATTTCGGGTGATGAATACCTCCATTATGACCAATCGGTTTTTGTATATGATTATTTTGCCTCGCATGGAAAAGATACGTCTGCCCTGAACACACCTGTAACTTATCTAAAATACTACGGACAATCGTTGGATAACCTGACCACCATCCTGATCCGTTGGTTTAAGGTTGAAGATATTTATCTCTTCAGGCATTTGTCAAACTCCTTTGTAGGATGGCTCACTGTTTTGGTGACTGCGTTCTTTGCAGTTTGGCTTGCAGGGTATGGTGCCGGAATCCTTGTGATTTTGCTTTTTGCGATATCGCCCACTTTTTTGGGACACGCACAAAACAACCTGAAAGACATCCCGTTTGCCCTGGGCTACATCGCTTCAATTTTCTTTACGCAGCGGTTCCTTTTTAATCAGAACAAGCCCAAAAATCGCGACTTTATACTGTTGATTGCGAGTATCGCTTTTGCGATCAGCATCCGACCCGGTGGTTTATTGCTGATCTGTTACCTGCTCTTTTTCCTGCTACTTTATTTCCTGTTTCAATATATTTCTGTATTTCAGATTGATAAACATTTACTTAAGAATAGGCTTCTCCAATCTTTCTTAATTTCATTTGTAGCCTGGTTTTGTAGCATTGTTTTGTGGCCATTTGCCCAGCAAAATCCCGTGCTCAATGTCATTAAATCGTATGACATGATGACGCAGTACCCGATCACGTTGCAGCAGGTTTTTGAAGGAAAGGTCGAATGGTCCGATTTTATGCCATGGTACTATTTGCCTAAATATATGGTGATTACAATTCCTCTAATTATTTTTGTAGGACTTACAGCTTTTATTGTTTTGTCAAAACAGATCATCAAAAATGGCAAATTTCTGCATTATGGATTCCTGGTTTTCTCGATCCTGTTTCCGATTGTTTTTGTGATCTATGAAAAATCGAACCTTTATGGATCTTGGAGGCACTTCCTTTTCGTTTATCCCTCAATTGTGCTGCTTTCTGCAATTGGCTTTTCTACCCTTTTCAATTACCTGAAAAATAAGTACATCGTTAGCGGAGCTATTTTGGTGACTTTGTTTCTTGCTTTTCACCCGGCGAAGTTCATGATTTTGAACCATCCTTATTACTATCTGTATTACAATCAGTTGGTAGGAGGGTTGAAAGGTGCCTTTTCAAACTATGAGACAGACTATTATTACCATACAATCCGGAAAGGTTCGGAGTGGTTGGCTGGTTACCTGAACACCAACAAACAGGAAACGCTCCCAAGAATTGCAGGTAATTTCCCGATAGCCTGGTATTTCAGGGATCAGACTGATATTCAGACATTTTACTGTCAATATGATCAACGAAGTCAGAAAGACTGGGACTATATGGTCGTAGCGAATAGTTATATTCCGGTAAATCAGCTTAAAAGTGGGCTGTGGCCACCTAAAAACGCAATTCATGTGATTTATGCAGACGATGTTCCGGTTTGTGCCGTTTTGAAAAGGGAATCAAAATTCGATTTTCAAGGATATGATGCATTTAAAAGGGGGGATATTCCTGAAGCCAAAGCTGATTTTGCCAAAGCATTAAAAATTAATACACAGGATGAATTAACTTTTTATAATTTTGCGGCCGCAATGGTTAAAGAGGGAAAGAACGACAGTGCCAGGTATTTGTTGCAGTCGGCATTGACAATCAATCCGGGTTATGAGCCTGTTTTAATGTATCTTGGGAATATTGCCGTAAGCCAGGGCAAAAGCAGTGAGGCGATCGGGTACTATGAAACATTGATCGGTTATAACCGTAAATATTTTGAAGCCTATGTCAGTTTATCGAAATTGTTGGTGGAGAAGGACGTCTTGAAAGCCAGGGAATTATTGAAAACCTGTCTGAGGATCAGTCCCGGTTATCGACCTGCGATCAGGACGCTTGCCGATACCTATCGGACTTCCGATCCTGAAGTGGCGAAGAAATATGATCAACTTTTGAATTCAAATAAATAACAACGTTTAATAATTAGAGTATGAAAAAAGCAATTTTAAAGATTTCGATGGCAGGAATGTTGTTCCTGGCCAGTTTATGTATGGTTGTTGCTCAGGATATGCCATCTGCAAAGAAGGATTCAGTCAACGCGGATAAAGCAGCAAAACCAGTATTTTACGATGCAGCGGCACAGGAAGAGGCACCAAAAACCTCCGGAGGAGATTACGCTTTGATTGGAGGCGCAGTTGTTTTAGTGGTCGCAGTAGGTGTTTACCTTATGACGAAAAAGAAAAAATAAGCTGGTGCTGATGAACGGCTAAAAAGTAAGCCGTCCCGATGGTAATTGGGACGGCTTGTTTTTTATCTATATTGGTTCACTTTACTTTTCTGCTAAAAGGCTATCAATTAATTGATTAAAATCTGTTTTAAACTCCTCGTAGTACTTTCCTGTTGCGGGTCCGCTGAAACCGGTATGGATTTTCCTGACCTTTCCCTTTTTATCAATAAAGATAGTCGAAGGGAAAGCAGCAATACCGCTTAATGCGGGCAATGCCTTGGAGGCCGATTCCGTACCCGATAATCCTGCGAACAACACATCATACTGAATTCCGAAACGATCTTTCAACCTGGTCAAGGTCCGTTTGGCAAAATCGAAATCGTTCTTGCGTTCAAATGCCAGGCCGATAATTTCAACTCGCGATCTTTGTTAGCCTTGTACCAGGGTGCCAGATAAGCTGTTTCATCCAGACAGTTTGGGCACCAGCTTCCCAAAATGGACACAATCACCACCTTACCCTGAAACTTTGGGTCGGCCAGTGAAACCGGTTTGCCATTGAGGTCAGGAAAGGTAAATTCAACCGATGTGTAGCCATCCTTCAATTTGGAAAAGCTGTATGGATCGGCCAATGCTGCTTTTGGATTGCGCTTGCCCTCAATTTTGGTGCTTCGCCTTGAAGTAATAAATTCGCCTGTAAAAGTAGAATCTGTCGTAAACTCCCCTTTTACAAGGTAGGGCGAATTTCCGCTAAAGGCCGAAAGTTGGAATTTTTTCCCTTGTACCACACCTTCCAGGTAACGGTAATCGCCTGTGTTGGTAAGGATGGATCCCGTGACCGAACCCCCTTTTTCGTCAAAGTTGCCAACGGTTGCTTCAGGTTTGTCGGAACCAGCAAAGAGGATATCCCAAGGTCCTGCCAATGAAGAATTTGCAGTTTCTGTGCTTTGCGGAAATCTGTTGCTGTTGCCAAATTCTGCCTTAAACCTGATTCCCGGATCGGGTTTGGCCGTTGTGAGTTTGATGAATTTTCCATCAATTGTATTTCCGACCAATTTTCCGGTCAACACGGCATCGAAAAGATCAATCGGGATGGTTACCGAATCGTTCCTGTAGGTAATGTTTTTCAGCGGGAATCGCTCTGCTCCGTTGATCAGGTCAACAGTTGTGGCTTCTGGACTTTGTCCTTTTACCTCAAAAATAAAGGGAATCTCCTGATCGGTTAGGATAAATGCACCTCGCCAGATGCCCACTTTAAGTTGCGGTTTTTCTGATTGACAAGCCCCGAAAAAGATCCCGACAAGGAGGGAAAGCGATGCTATAATTCTGTAGGTATTTTTCATATGTTTATAATTTGTTTTTTTTATTGGCCATATGGAACTCGCCATGAGATAATCATGCTTCCGTGTGTGATTTGCTCTCATGGCTCGTTTCATGATTCAAATTTTTTATAAAAATAGTATTTTCAGACTAATTTACATCGAACCACAGTTTTGTCGTCAACGCATCAACACCCTGATGTGCAACCGCTGCCTTATAACTGTTCACATTCAACGATTGTTCACTTCCCGGATAAATGTACCTGAGCGGCATTTTCCCGTCAAGTGTCCCTGCAACCGCAGCTGGCAATATTGGATAATCGAGCCTTCTCCATTCAGCAAATGCTTCCAATCCCTGGCCAAAAAGTGCAATCCATTTCTGATTTCCAATTGACTGACGAAAATTTGCACTGTTGTACTTCACCGAAGGTTGTGCCAGATAGTTTGAGATTGTGGCAGCATCGGTGATCCCAAATTGGTTGAATGAAGCCGTAATTGCCTGATTGTACAATATTTCAGGATTTTCTGAAGTGAATCCTCTTGCTGCGGCTTCCGCTCTTCCAAACAACACTTCGGCATTGCTGAGGATAACTGCTGGTGTTTGTGGAGTGGTGAAATAAGTGCCAATTTTCGATGTTTTTGAAAATCCCAGTGCACTGGCCGCACTATTGGTCAAGCCGTTTGGCACACCAATATAGACTTCTGGAGTAGCCGTTTCTGTCTTATTGGCGAAGATGGGTAACCTGGGATCGTTCAGCGATTTTAAAGTTTCGACAATACTTTTGCTTACCCGATAATCGTCACGGGTTTCAAAGAACAGTGCAATCGGGTTTTGATTTGGAGAAGTGAGGTAAACAAATTGTGCAATCTCCCCATTTCCGATCAAATCGGCAACAGCAATTTCACCGATCACTTGTTTTGCAATTGCAGGTTCCCTGTCGGAAATGCGCAAAGCGATCCGGTAACGCAACGAATTGGCAAACTTTTTCCATTTGGTAAGATTGCCCGAATAAATCAGGTCACCACTGATCGCTTTTTGGGCTGGATCAAGTAATCCTATGGCTGTTTTCAGCTCTGCAAGTAAACCATGATAGACATCCTGTTGCGAATCATAAGCAGGAGTTATATGGTTGGTTATGTCAACAGCCTGACTATAAGGGATATCCCCATAGGCATCCGTCAACAAAAGAAAAACCCATGAACGAAAGATGGTGGCAACCGCTTTATAATTTGGGTTATTGTCTTTCTCCCCAATCGCAATCACTTCGGCCAAATCCCTTAAACCGCCTGAATATAGACTTTTCCAATGACTCTCGAAAGTGGAGTTGGTCGCAATGTACCGGTCAATTTCGGTGTATTGAATCTTGGCAACATGCTGTATAAATAGAAGTGTCCCATCAAGATTATTAGTAGTCCCCCAATAAGTATCGGCAGATGATTTGATGGCATTGCTTAAAAGGTAATCGGGTTGGGCAATTTGTGCTTCGTTGGGATTGATATTTGTCTCCTGAAGATCTTTTACGCACGATGAAAATGAAAGCGCAAGAAGTAAGTAGGATGCTATATTTAAATATTTCATAATTATCAGATATTTAATGTGTTAAAAATTGAGGTTGACACTGAACCCATAACTGCGGGTTGTTGGCAACTGAAGATTTTCCAAACCTTGTGCGTTCCCTGTATTGTTGGCTGTTTCGGGATCGATATCGGATGCGTTCTTATGGATAATCCACAGATCCCTTCCGATAAGGGAAATGTTGACCGATTCGGCTTTAATTACTTTGGCCCATTCTTTTGGCAGATTATATCCAATGCTCAGTTCCCTGAATTTGATAAACGAGGCATCAAAAATGCTGGCTTCGGCAATATTCCTGAACGATTTCCAGTAGCTCTGGGCAGGAAGGATTGTTGTATTTTTGGTCCCATCGGCCTTTACGCCATCAAAGATCAGCCCATCGTGATAGACGACTTCATTTGCGGGTGCTGCCGAGGTATGGGTGGGAAGTTGAACCGGCAGTACCGTTTTTACGTTCCCGGGATAATAATAGGCAAGGCCACCATTCTCTTCATCCCTTCCTGTTAAAGTAGGTGCCAGAACTCCGGTATAAATTCCTGTCGAATAGGTCCCATCGTAAATTGAACCGCCAATTTTGGCGTCAATCAAAAAGCTCACTTTGAAATTTTTATAACTGAATGAATTGGTAATGCTTCCAATCCAATCGGGCTGGAATGAGCCAAAGAATTTGTTGTTTGGATCGGTATCCGGCGAACCGTTTTGCTTTACCACGATTTCACCCTTTTCGTTCCGCTTGTAGGCAGTCCCAAACAATGAACCGTATGGATGGCCGATAGCTGCCAAAACCTGCGCCCCGCTATTGGCAATCCGATAGGCCGTCAGCAAACCTTCCTTGTCAAGCTCCAGTACTTCACTTTTATTTTTGCTGAAGTTGGCAGTCACTTCCCAGGTGAGACCGTTCTGCACTTTCAAGGGGAAGAAACTCAATTGGGCCTCAAAACCCTTGTTGTTTATTTTACCGGCGTTCAGCAATTTTGAATTGTATCCTGTTGCCGGGCTAACGTCAACGTTTAAAATCTGATCTTTACTGTTTGTGTTGTAGTAACTCAGGTCGAGCCTGACATTGTTGTTGAACAGACCAATCTCAGCTCCAATTTCCGCAGAAGTCGTAGTTTCCGGCCTGAGATCTGAATTTAAAGAGGCATTTGTAACTGTGAGCAGCGGATTGGCACCAAATGGGGCATTGAAAGGATAGGTATCCAACAGTTGATAGGCACTGGCATCTTTTCCAACCTGTGACCAACCTCCCCTGATTTTCAGGAAGGATAGGATATCACTTTTAATATCAAGCCATTGACTAACCACAAGGCTACCGTTGACAGAAGGATAAAAATAGGAGTTGTGGTTGATTGGCAACGTGGATGACCAGTCGTTTCTGGCAGTCAGGTTCAGGAAGGCATAGTTTTTATAGCCGATTTGCCCCGAAGCAAACAAGCTGTTCTTTTTCTGCCGGCTGAAATAGTTGGAAGAGAGCAATGGGTCACGGGAATTGGTCAATGAATAAACATCCCTCACAGCCAACTTTGGTGCGGTCTGATTGTTTTCTTCATAGTAGCTGTCCAATAAATTGCCCCCACCCAGGATTTCCACGCTGAAATCATCGGAAACTGCTTTTTTGTAATTCAGGGTCAATTCTGTATTCCGCTCATTCACAGTGTACCCGATTTCCTGATAAGAACCATATGGTGTGCCGTTTGTACCAAAAGCGATTTTCAATTTTCGATGGTCGTTATAGTAGTCGTTACCTACCCGGAAATTTGCTGTCAGTTCGTCTGTGATTTTGTAATTCAGGTTGACATTACCGATCAACCTGTCGCGGCGCTGCGAAACTGTGTTTTCGTTGGCAATAAAATAGAGGTTGCTGTAATAACTATTGTTCCAGTTGATCAGATTTCCATTGGCGTCGCGATAATTCTTGAGTTGGGCAATATCCACCTGACGCCCGAACCACGAAAACTGAAGCATTGTACTCGTCGCCCTTTTCCCAAATGCTGCCGGAAGGTTGTCCGAACTGGTATTGATGTAGTTGATCCCAGTACTTAATTCGAGGTTTGGCAAAATTTTATAGCTGCTGTTGATCCCAAAAGAGTTTTTGCCCAAATCGGTGTTGGGTGAGATTCCTTTCTGGCTGGTGTTGTTATAGGAAAAACGGTAATCAAATTTCTCATCGTTTCCTGCAACCGAAATACCATTGCTAAGGGTTTGGCCTGTTTCAAAGTAATCGCGCACATTGTTCGGATGGGCCACAAAGGGTACAGGTACGCCATTTGAATTGAACTGAGGAATCAGTCTTCCATCCAGTTTCGGTCCCCAACTTTCATCTACCCCATCGTTGATACCGCCACCTTTGCCATCAACGTAAGAAAATGTGCCACCGGAACCCTGGCCATAACCGTTTTGATATTTGGGTAGCTGAAGGACGCTTTCAAATGTGGTTCTTGAATAAATGTTAACGCCCAACTTCTTTCTGCTTCTGCCTGTTTTTGTTTTGATCAGGATAACCCCACTTGCAGCCCTTGACCCATACAAAGCAGCTGCATTGGGCCCTTTCAAAACACTGATGCTCTCAATATCCTCACTGTTAATGTCCGAAATGGCATTTGCAAAATCACGGGAGGCATCTGAGGTCGTCAATTGCGAATTGTCGACCGGGACACCATCCACAACGAAAAGCGGTTGGTTGTTTCCGGCAATGGAGGTCTCGCCACGGATCACAATCCTTGAAGATCCCATGTTTCCCTGACTATTGGTCACGTTGACCCCGGCGATCTTGCCCGCCAATGAATTCACAAGATTCGACTCCGGGGCAGTGGTAATGCTTTCAGTTTTGATCTCCTGTACAGCATATCCCAGCGATTTCTTCTCCTTATTGATTCCCAGGGCCGTCACAACCACCTCATCCAATTGACTATGGAGTTCATTCAATACAACAGTGATAAATGTATTGTCGTGGATCGCAAAGGTCTGGGGTTCAAAACCAACATACGAGACCACAAGGATCCTTCCTGAGGATGCCGTGATTGAAAATTTACCCTCCGAATCGGTGGCAGTCCCGACAGAGGTTCCTTTTATGACGACGATTGCCCCTACCAAAGGGGAATTGTCACTTTTTGACAAGACGACACCTTGTACTCCAATTGCCTCATCTGCAAGAGAAAAGAAAGGAAGGAGCAACCAGAATACAATTGCAATTAACTTAATTTTATGTTTCATGTTTTGATGGAATTTAATGAGCAGACAATCCCCAAAGGCTTCCGGCCGGGCATAATTGTCACAATTGCTCGTTTCTTTAAAATAATTGAACAGGAAATTTTAGCGAATGCCAACTTCAGTAAATCCGATTGTAGAGCGGAAGAGAAATGACTTTTTGAAGTAAGCGGTTAAATTGTGCACATTCGCATTCGGAAAGTGGGGCTACAGCAACAACAACCTTTAATTCCTAAAGATGCAGATGATGCTCTGAGCTGAGTTGAGTGGAATAAAGTTGTTTTCATATTTTTTAACATTTAATAACACTGCAAAAGTGCGGATCATTAAATGAAATGGAAATACCCTATTGTGGGTATATTTATTCGCCAATAGTGGGTATTTTTGGGTCTTTTAGCCCTTTTTTGGGATATTCAGGTTATGGCTGACCTTCTGTTTTATTGAAAAAAAACTGATTGCCGATGGCTTCTTTGTCCGTCGAAATGACGACAAGCTGGTTGGTTGCCCTGGTTTCGCAAGGTTCAGAATGAAATCCTGTCAATGTGTAATTGTAAAAATACCAACCTCCAATTGTCCTTACAGTTCCTTTGCTCCTTAAAATTGAGGGATTGGCAGAGAAAAATGAAGCTATTTTTTGGAGGTCAAAAATCTTTTCAGGTCCGAATGAAAACTCTTCTTCCCTGAAGTCTTTGTCGGTCAAATCCTGATTGGTGAAAAATACACTTTGGAATTTGCCCTCAACAGGGTAGGATAAGGTATCCGAATCCCTGAAGATTTGGATAAGGTCGTTTCCAGACCTGATTGGGAAGCATTGTTTATTTGGAAAGTTCCTTTTGAATTGCCCGATCAGGCCATTTAATTCGTTCTCATCCTTTGCAAGGTCACACTTGGTGAAAGCAATGATTGACGCCTTCCTGATTTGGGTCAGGTAAATCGGGAGTCGTTGAAGCTTTTGGTTTTGTGTCATCAGGATATCCACAAGACAAATTGTGGGCAATAAACGGAGAAGCGGATTGGCTTCAACAATCTCCGAAACCATTTCAATTCCCCCTAAACCGCTGGGTTCAATAACGATCCGGTTGTATTTGCCCGATTCGACAATTTTCTCAAGGTCTTCACGAAAATAGATTTTGGCTGAACAACAGATGCATCCCCCCGAGATATCAAACAGGTCAGAACTGTTTAAACCAGAATGGCTTAAGGTCTGGGCATCGATCGAGACTTTTCCAAATTCATTGATAATGATCGCCCACGAATCATTGGCTGTTCGTTGTCCCAAAAGCCTGATAATGGAGGTGGTCTTCCCCGATCCCAGGAAACCGGAGATGATGTTGACGGGAATTGCGTTCATTTGTTGCTTTTTGCAGGAAGCAGCAGCGCTGCGAAATATTTGTAGAAAATAATCTGATCGTTTAATAAAAGGTGCAGAGCACCGAAATATCATGCCTTGTTGGAGAAATATCCCGGTGCGCTGCACCTCCTGAATGAATGCATCTTCTTAATCTACAAATATAACCGGTGCGCTGCACCTTTTAAAGGATATTTCCCATAATTATCAATACAAAAGGATTTTATATCAAATTGAATAAATGGCTAGCGAAGTTATCGTTTCACACTAAAATTGCTGGAGGTTGGTAACTGGTGCCAAGCAACTGGCTGCTTGCAGCTGGCTACTGGCGACTTGCTTTGATTGTGGTTCAAATGTGTTTATATCTTCAAATTTCAATCACAACCAATTTAGCCATGCAAACTTAACAATATCCCTGCACTCAACCAAGCCAGCCGCCAGTGGCCAAAAGCCAGCCGCCAGGTCACAACCCGTATTCAGAAAGGATAAACTTACCAGGATCCAACATCGGCAGCATCATCGCTATAAAATCATTTTCGCTATCGGGGATTGAGTTCAGGTCGTCGCGGAAGATCGGAAGGAAACTTGTTTCCATTTCCGGAAGTTTCATTTTACCGGAAAGTAAGGCTTCTTCAATGATATCCAAAGCGGTAAGGGCTCCATCACGGGCATTGGCAACATACGAATCGCCTTTGACAATCGCTTTTGAAATCCGGATGACATTCTCGGGTGCAAGGATCAAAGCCTGCGGATCGGTGTAGATATCGGAGGAGACCAAAAGTTGTTGCAGGATTGAGCAGTGCATTTTCCCTGCCCGCAAGGCTTCGTTCATCAAACGGGCATCGTATTCAAGTTGTTCGAGGTAGGCCGTTGGGGCCATTCCCGAAAGGAGCTTGATATTTTGGACCGACTCGTTGCTCCACAGGTCGGCACAAGCTGAGGCGATATTTCCAAGCGGGCTGAAGTGTGCGCAGGCAGATGTCTTTCCCTCCATCGAAATGGGAATCCCTGTAATTGCCTTTAAGAATGGCCCTTCATAGCCACAGTCCTTGTCAGGACCAACAGCCCCTTGTTCCATGGCCACGATCGACCTGACCACTGAAATTACACGCACCATCGCTGCAAATACCTTCGGGATATATTTCTTTTCGGCCAGCACCATGGCCGTATTCGCAAATCCGCAGGCCGAATCCCCGGCGGCAATTTTCCCATGTTTATTGGCCAACGACACTATTTTTCCCCATAGAAACTGCATATCCCTGACACCCAAGACTGCCAAAGCAAACAGGACACCTTTCACATCGCACATCATGAGCGCTTCGTCCGAGACCTCTTTTCCTCCCGTACTCTCTATCGATAACAGGTCTCCTCCTGCCATCATGCCACGCTCAAAGAGTTCAACCATAGGTTCGAGGAATTTTGAAGTGCGTTGCAGGGCAGGGCGTTCAAATTCCCTCAAATCGTTAGGTGTCAACCTGATCTCGGAGGCCAACCCATGTTTCTGGTAGTACTCTTCACAGATGTCATTCATGATTTTTACGATCTCCACCCCGATTGAAGGTGTTTTGGTCATCTCAAGCAGGGTTTCAAATTCGAGGACTACTCCTTTGGAATTCAAGTGTACGGCATGTTCGAGGGCCCCTTCGGCAATCTCGCGGTAATGGTTGTAAACCTCCTTCAACGTACCCTCGTTGATGCTCATGATCGGCAGGGTAAAATTCAGTTCGGCATAGACCTGTCCTCCACCGATTTCCAGTCCGCGCCGTGTCTTTACTGGTTTTGGGGCAATCCCGAACATCAGATCTTCAGGATTATTTATAATTAAGCTCTTGTATTTCATGATGTTGTGTTTCTGCCACCAAAAAACCAAGGCACAAAGTTTCACCAAAACAAACCATTACTTTGTGAATCTTAGGGTCTTAGTGTCTTTGTGGCAATAATGATATTAATTTGTTAGATGAGAAATGAAGTTTAAGAAGCAAGTTTATTCAAATATTCAACGGCCTTCTGGGGATCAGGCGCATAAAAGTCGGCACCAATTTTCCTGCAAAATTCATCATTGACAGGTGCGCCTCCGATCAATACTTTCGTATCGGCATTTTGAGCTTTGATCCTTGTAACAATTTCACCCATATTGACCATTGTGGTGGTCAAAAGGGCAGATAGACCGATCACTGCTCCGGGATTGTTTTCCAACGCCTCGACAAAACGGTCAGCATTGACATCCACACCCAAATCGATAATCGACCAACCACCACCTTCCACCATCATGGCGACCAGGTTTTTGCCGATGTCGTGCAGGTCACCTTTTACCGTCCCGATAATAAAAGTCCCTTTTGTTTTTATGCTTCCCGATGCAAAAAATGGTTTCAACTGTACCATCGAAGCCCCCATCGCTTTGGCCGACATCAGCATCTGTGGGACAAAAATCTTGTTCTCGGAAAATTTCTTTCCTACCCTTTCCATGGCAGGGATCAGAGCAGATTCGAGGATCAGCTGGGGGTTAATTCCAGTCTCAATTGCTTTTTGTGTAAGTTCAAAGGAGCCATCCTGTCCTCTGAGTTGAGGTGGATAAGGGGATTTCAGGTCAACTTTCCCAAATTCGACAGCTTCCAGCAGTTTTTCGATCAATTCATTCATTGTTATACTTCTTAGTTATTGGTTATTCATCAGTTGACAAAAATAACCGGTACAGCTCGTGAAATCCACGTCAATATTTACTACTTTCGGTGCTATATTCACATTTGATTTAATCTTTGTTCATCAGATACCACAATGACAGCTTTACTCGAAACACGGTTGTTAAAGGAGAATGAATCATTTTTTATTGGCGTTTTTCAGGACAACCTGGAGAAAAGCACCTGGCATTACCACAACAATTTTGAAATCAGCTTTATTACAGAAGGCACAGGTAAGCGGATCGTTGCCGATTCGATCGAAGAATTTCAGCCAGGCGACCTTGTATTTTTGGGGCGCAACCTCCCGCATGTTTGGATCGCCGATAAAGAACCGCGTGTATTCTCGAACCGGACGCTCGAAATGGTTTTCCTTCAGTTTACCTCCAACGTGCTGTCAGTTCAATTGTTGGCATTGCCCGAATTTAAAAATGTAAAGAAAGCAATGGAACTTTCGGAAAGGGGAATCCAGATTGTGGACCAAACGCTCAATGAAGTCAGTGAGATTATGCTTCAACTGCCTTACCTGAAAAATTTCGAGAGGATGGTGCAGTTTTTTAGGATGATGGACATTATCGGGGAAAGCCAATCCAATATCGCCCTGGCAAGCGAAGATTATCTGAGAAAACGGTTTAATCCCGGAAACAAGCGGATTGCCACGATCCATGAATACCTGATGAACAATTACCGCGAAGAGGTCAACCTGAAGGCGTTGGCGGACCTGGTGAATATGGCAGAAGGGTCGTTGTGCCGATTTTTCAGGGAGAACACTGGCACGACCCTATTTGAGTACCTTAATCAGATTAAAATAGAATTGGCATGTAATCTATTAATGGACAATGAATTAAGTATCATAGAGATTGGTTTTGACAGTGGTTTTAACAACCTCAGCCATTTCAACAAGCAGTTTAAGCGGATCATTGGCATGCCCCCTTCTCAGTATCGCAAACAGTTTAAAGGACTAAGATAGTTATACAGAAATAACAGTCAATTAGCATATGTCAACGCATTTGAAAGGTGACAAATTTTATCTGAAGAACTCCCCCTTTCCCCAAAGGGGGGCAGGTGGGATTAAATTCAACTAATTAACTTACAATGATTTAATAATATACCATAAACAAAATTAGGACATCTAGTTCTTTTTAAATTCCAGGTATTTGTCGGGACAATCTTCAAAAAAAGTGTATTGGTTCTGGGCATTCCCGGTATTCTGAATAGTCAGGGTATTGTTGGTATAAAGACCGCTGAGGGTATTCGGTTTGTTGTTCCCACCGGTAGGGCCATCAAAAGTTACATAAATCTCCCCCTGTTCTGATGAAACAACAGCTTTTCCCTCAACATCAAGGTGTTCGCCTTTGATGTAGTACCTGAAACCATTGGCCTCCTTGATAAAGGTAATCACGAGATCGCAGTGCGTTTCGGGCAACCTGTACACACCGGTAATATCGGGCAGCGAATTTTCCGGTTTCTGATTTTGTACTTCAGGAATACTTTCTTTGACAGGAGCCTTCTGTTTTCCAGAGTTTTGACATGAAATGCCAAGGATTGCCATCAGGAAACAAACACAAAAAATCTTATACATATCATTTGATTGAATTGGTTCTACTTCATTGCCATGCCAGATTGTGCATAACGTATGTGTTATGTCCTTTGAAAAAATAGCGATTTTGGAAAATAGTGTCGGCAAAGTTCCTAACGTATTTCCGAAAGTGCACAATTAATTATTTCAAAAGTAATTCACTTAAAAATAATAAATCAGCTTTGTATTGATCTCCTTCAACTTTACTGTAATTCAAACATAACTCTTGACCACCATCATTTCGAATTGCGATAAAATGCTCTAATTTGTCTCCAGGGTAGAGCGATTTTGAAATCATGTATGAAACTGAGCTTATTTTCATAAATTGATTGTGCTGGATTACATCGGAGCTATCTCCTTTAAATGCAAACTGATGGATCCAATTGTTATTTATTATTTCGAACTTCTTCATAATGAATATTTTATATTAAGTAATTAAACCTCTTTTACCTAACCCTATGATGCAACCAAATTTAAAGTTTTCTCAAAAGTAGGTTTTATTATTGCGAACGACAATTAAAGAACTAACAATTTTGGATTTCAAAAATAAATTCGTATATTTGTCAAATGCTGACAGTACAAAAAATGGCAAAATGGAAATAATTCAATCAGAATTAGGACGGTTTTTACGGGATTTGCGAAAGACAAATGGACAGACTTTGCACCAAGTTTCGCAAGGTACTGATATTGACTCCCCTCTTATTAGTAAACTTGAAAGAGGTGAACGCCTGCCTACTGAGGAACAGATAAAAAAACTGGCAAAGCATTTTAATATTTCTGAATCTGAGTTAAAAATTAAGGCAACTGCTGAAAAAATTATCAAAGAATTTGGGATAACCGATACTACATATGAAGCGGTAAGCTTAGTAATGGAACAACTTACACCATATTTAAAAAAATGAAAGAGTTAATAAAGGACACTTTTGAACTATACTTGCAGGATGCCCTTGAAGGCATGGCAGTTATGCAAGACAATTCTGTGGATTTGGCAATATGTGACCCCCCTTATGGTGCAGCGACAAGTGCCAAATGGAATTATGACAGCAGTAAAAAACTGAATGGATTTGGCGGCAATTGGAAGTTGAACAATGAAGAATGGGACTTACTAACTGGAAATGAAATATTTAAATCAAGCTACCTTTGGTTAAAAGAACTTAAAAGGTTGGTAAAGCCAACAGGCTCAATTTGGATTCACTCCACTTATCATAATTCAGGATTTGTAAATGTTGTATGTCAAATTTTAGGCTTAGAAATTATAAATGAAGTCGCATGGTATAAACGAAATGCCTTTCCGAATTTGTCTGCAAGAAGATTAACTGCAAGCCATGAAACAATTTTATGGGTGCATACAGGTGGGGACAAACGCCAATACAATTTTAACTATGACGATGTTAAGAGGGCAAAATTTGCAGGTGATAATTTAAAAGAAGCCGATAAACAACTAAGAACTGTATGGGATATACCAAATAACAAAGGTAAAGAAGAGTTGATATTTGGAAATCATCCGACCCAGAAGCCTCTAAGGGTAGCTGACAGGTTACTTATGATTTCAGGGATTAAAGGAGGTAAATTACTTGTACCATTCGCAGGTTCAGGAACCGAAATGATTTCTGGGTTAAAATATGGGATGCACTCCATAGGCTTTGAAACGAATGAAGAGTATTTCGACCTGGCCATAAAGCGCATCGAGTTTGAAGAAAGCAATGTTAATAGTCAATTGCAATTAATATGATAATACCTAGAAATATTCTGGAACCTGTTATAAAATGGTCAGGCAGCAAAAGATTGGTAGCTCCAGAATTGTGCCGCTACATTAGTAATCAGAAAAGATATATTGAGCCTTTTATAGGTGGAGGTTCAATGTTGCCGTTCAGACAAATCCCTAAAGCAGTAGCAAGTGACATAATTCCCGAATTGGTAAGGCTCTGGAATCAAATAAAAACTAACCCGGAACAAGTTGCTGATGAATATAAAAATCGATGGGATCGGCTGCAAAGCGATGGTCACGGGGTTTTTTATGAAGTAAGGGACAGCTTTAATAAAACTAAAAACGAATTTGATTTTCTGTTTTTAACAAGAACTTGTGTCAACGGGTTAATCAGGTATAATAACAATGGAGAGTTTAATAACTCCATGCATAAAAATAGGCCTGGGATTAACCCGAAAAGTTTCAAGGAAATTATTTTGAAATGGAGCTATTTTATTAAAGATGTTGAATTTAGGGAATGTGATTATCGAGAAACTCTTGCCGATGCCAATAAAAATGATTTTGTTTTTCTCGACCCTCCCTATGGTGGCACAAAAGATAGATATACAAAAACTGAATTTGTCCTCGAGCAGTTTTATTGTGAATTAGAAAGATTAAATTCTGTTGGGGCAAAATGGATCCTAACCTTTGATGGAGTAGCTGGTAGCCGCGAATACGACTACCAATTACCAAAGGAGATCTTTCTGCATAAAACAGAAATAAAAACAGGAAATTCTCCATTTACCAAAATCATGAAGACAACTGTTGATGCAGTTTACGAATCAGTATATTTTAATTTCAAACCTACTGCCGAACTGAGAACTGACGTTAATCAATATGTTTCTCAAGAATTGGTTTTTGTCTGAAATTAATAAATGCCCAATTGTTGGCAATTCGTTGTCATGGAACTCAAATGCAAAGACGAAATCAAGTTTTCCAATTTTCAAAGAAGACTTCATTTCGTCCAAATTTTTATAACAAAACGCACCTCCTGAAATCGAAACCGGATCAGGCAAGGGAGATTGTTTGCCACCGAAAAGATTCCATTCCGATTTTGGTTCTTTATATGCGGTTGGCGCAATTTTAAATAATACTTTCACGTATTCTGTTAACCGGTTGCCAATATTTTCATCTAAATCTTTAGCATTGTTTTTAGATTCTATCACAAGAAAAACATTCCCTTCTTTTGTGTGGATTTGAATTATATGGTCTGGGCGTTTTGCCTTGGTTGCCGAAACCCTAGGTAAAGAAGTCCATCGATATTCAGTTTTTTTTGCGAAATCCCAATATGAAATACCGCTCCAATCACCACCAGGAGGGTTACACATTGATTCAAAAATATTTGTACTTAATTTCCTTGAAAACAAATTATGTATCGCGGTATCAACATCATGTTCAGAAAAAGATCCATTTGGTTTGGCAGTATTAAATTCAACTTTTACTTTTTTTCTTACCAAATCTCTATCAATCATATGTGTTAAAACCCCATATTCGGATGTACTACTATCGGCTAATACATAATTACTTAGATTTAGTACGGCCTGCCATAGTCCATTGTTAGTGGCGAGTTTTGATGGATTTTCTACAAAGGTTTTCCAAGTTTGCTTTACTGCAGGACCGTAAACAATTGTCAGTATATCAATGTCATTCCCGAACAACATTCTTGCCAGTGGCACAAGGCCTCTGTCAGGACGTGAATCATCCCCACGTGGTTTAAATCCCGTTATCCAAACAACAATAAAAGGTTTGTTCTTTTTCTCAATGGAATTTGCAAGTACTTTTATAGCATCATCTTGATATGTCTTTTTTAGGAGGTCAGAGAATTTTTTCACATTGCCATCGGCTATTAGGCAAATAGGAATTTCTTTTGCACCAATTGACAGGCAATCAAGATTTTGAGTATCAGACAGTAACTTTTTAAAGGTGCTGGTTATGTTAACTTTGTCGGAAGATTTCTTTTTCCAAACTTGTTTATTAGGATTGTTTTTAATCCATTCAGCCTTTTTCTGGCCGGTTGAAATCTTCAAGAACTCCTCCCATTCCATCGAACGAAATGTATCAAATCGCTTTCTATCATCAGAAAGAATTTTTACAAGAATAGTTCCTTTTTCAATTAACAAATCAAAGGCATCGCTAATTTGTGTTTTATCTAAAATACATCTTATTAGATCTAAACTTGCCTCAACACCAAATATGGGTGTGAATTTTTTTCGGAGTGAATTTGTTATTGCGGGATGTGCTTCATAAATTGGGACGCTTACA
Organism: uncultured Bacteroidia bacterium; assembly: GCA_903927965.1. Lineage (GTDB taxonomy): Bacteria > Bacteroidota > Bacteroidia > Bacteroidales > Prolixibacteraceae > JAAFHB01. Next base: position 29,554 of record CAIYPA010000366.1, read on the forward strand.
ACCTTTAATGCCTTGGAAGATGTCAAATATGAGAAGGGTACTATCGGATTAGGAAAACGCGGTGCTTTTACATTTCTGTTTGCATCCAATTCAACGCCGCCAATTTCAGCGAAATAAAAGTATGGTATTCCGATCTCAGCACAGGTGACTGCTCTTCCATTTCTTTGCCAGGCATTATTACCTGCAGGTAGGGCACTACAGAATTCCATGGCAAATAAAAGCTCCTCGGATTTGGTGTCTTCACTGACCCTTGTAATATATGCGTCAGTTGCCTCTCGAATTGGTGCCCCACATTTTGCTAATTCAGCATTAATATTGACATTCCATCGGTCATGTCCACCTAATAATTCAACTTCAAAGAATTCTTTATCTTTAATACTAATACCAAAAAGTGGCATAAAAATGCTACATGGTTTTATGAAAGCGGTTGCTTTATAAGCCGATACGATTAGTTTTAACGCTCTTTCACATTCGATAATATTATCCCCGTGAATTCTTAATTTCATAGTTTATAATTTAGTTTTCAAATGTAGTTAAAACTTTATATAATGTTACTTTTTGTTACGCAATATAATATGAATTGGATTAGGTCCTTTTTTCTCTTTAAACTTACTCAACACCTAATTTCACCATAATTAGAAATGCCGCGTCTTTAACTTTAACAAAAAGATCCAAACTGGCGAAATTTTTTACCTTTACATCGTATTGCCTAAAACTTTTGAAGATGCAGCCAAAAAAGTTCGTTACTTTTTTATTTGGGTGGTGGATAGTCCTCTTGATGGTAAACTGTTCGCCTAAACATGAAAATCCTGCCCCGGAAAAACAACAGATGAAAATGTTGGGATCCTGGAGCGGGATCTTACCGTGCAAGGACTGTGCTGGACTTGATTGCAATTATTCATTTTATGCAGACCATACTTTTTCCTTTCTTGGAGACCATATGATCATTGCAAGTCCTCATCCTGAACAAAAATATGAAAAAGGAAAATGGTTGTTAACAACCGACTCCATCCTGCTGTTAACCAATGTGAACGGGGAGAAAATAAGCCTTAGGTTTTATCGCGACAGTCTGATTTATAAACACAAAAAGGACAAATCCCCATTATTTTCAAGTTTTCATTTTTATTCCTTCACAAAGGATGATATAAAAAAGGCGTGGTATCCTATGGCTTCGCATGGCTATAGGTTTGCAGCTTATGGTTTTCAGCCAGCCTGGAGATTAGATATTGGCAATGACAAATCGTTTCATTTTACAATTGAAGGAAAAACACAATTTGCTGGTATGTTTAGTACTGTCACAAAATATGTGGAGAATGCAGAAAAAATGATGATTGAAGCGTTCAATGAGTCGAATCGGATTAAGATTTCGGCCGTTCAAAGAACATATCTGGACACCATTAACAATTACACATTTCCTTGGACCGTAACCATTTCTTTATCAAAAAAGTCTGTAAACCAAACGGCTGAATATACAGGTGGTGGAAAATGCCTGGGTGAATATTTATTGGTTGGAAGGTGGTACCTTTCGTCTATTGACAAATTGCCGATCAATGGAGTTCTGTTCCCACCCGATCAAAGTAGGCCCTATTTGGAATTTGATCCCTTTGAGAAAAGGTTTTCCGGTTTTGGCGGCTGTTCCAACTTTACCGGGGAATATGAAGCAGATCAGGACTCCGTTGTCTTTGGCCAATTTGCCTTAAACCAATCAGATTGCCTTAAGCGCAATTATGAAAATGAATTCATTAAAATGCTTATAGATAATAAGTTCAAGTGGATTAAACCCAGGGAGTGGATGACATTTAGATCAGGAAAACATGAATTGTTGTTTACTGACAAGCCGTAATTATTTATCAAAACAACCTTTGAATTTCAAATAATTGTCAGCAGTGCTAAAAGGCACCAAATTCCTCCTAATGCTATCGGGACACTTGCACTTTAGCGGAATTTGGTGTTTTTTGCAGATAAAATATTCATCTGATATACTGTATCTTACGAATAGCCGTCACCAACCTGTCTATTTCGCTTTTGGTGTTGTAAAACGCAAACGATGGTCGGACTGTGGCTTCGACACCCAACCTCCTCAAGGCCGGCTGGGCACAGTGGTGACCGGCACGCAGGGCAATCCCTTCAAGGTCGAGCAAACGGCCAACTTCGGGAGTGGGGATATTTTTTAAATCGAAGGAGACGACACTTACCCTTTCTTTTGGATTTCCGATCAACCGCAACCCGTTGATCTTTGCCAGTTCTTCACGAGCGTATTCGGTGAGCCCATGTTCGTATTTCGATATATTGGGAATCCCAAGTCGGCTCACATAATCGAGCGCGAAACCCAATCCAACGGCATCGGCAACATTGGGTGTCCCTGCCTCAAACTTTGCAGGCGGATCGTTAAAAACAGTCTCTTCAATCCGTACATCCTTGATCATATTCCCTCCACCTTGCCAGGGAGGGATGATTTCAAGAAGCTCCTTTTTTCCATAGACAACACCTATCCCGTTGGGTGCGTAGATTTTATGTCCTGAGAAAACGAAAAAGTCGGCGCCCAGTTCCTGAACATTGATCGGTGTATGTGCGACAGATTGTGCCCCATCGATCAATACCCTTGCGCCCCATCGTTTTGCAAGATCGACAATCGCTTTCACCGGAAGGATGGTCCCGAAAGTGTTGTTGACATGGCTCACGGAAACAATTTTGGTGCGTGGCCCGAGCAGTTTTTCGTAATCTTCGAGGATGATGTCACCATTGTCGTTGATCGGGATGGCCAGTAGTTTTGCCCCTTTCTCCTTTGCAAGCTGCTGCCAGGGAACAATATTGGCGTGATGGTCAAGTGTCGAAATGATGATCTCGTCACCGGGCTGGATAAACTTTCGGCCAAAAGTCTGCGCCACCAGGTTGATCCCTTCGGTCGTTCCACGGACGAAAATAATCTCCTCCGTTGACGATGCCCCGATAAAATTTTTCACCTTCTCGCGTGCTTTTTCATAGGCATCGCTCGAACGTGCTGCAAGTGTATGGGCTGCACGGTGGATGTTCGAATTGTCCTGTTCGTAAAACCGGGCAATCTCATTGATCACGCTGTGAGGTTTCTGGGTCGTCGCGGCATTGTCAAACCAGATCAGGTCTTTGCCGTTTACCTTTTGTTGCAGGATCGGAAAATCTTTGCGGATCGAAAGGATGTCAAACGTATCACGGGTGTTGTAGGTCAGTTGCTGGTCACGGCCAAAAGAATAATCCGAAAAGGTTGAAGAGGCAAACCCCTGTTCTGCAGCAGATTGCAAATTGTTGTTGTGATTTTTGTTTAGCAGCGATTTTAATTCATCGCCTACCGGCAATCCACCCGAAAATTTTCCCGGATCAAAATTTGGCGCATGACCCGCAGTTCCCTGAAATCCTCCGATTCCTGCAATCCGGTCAAACGATTCATAGACCGAATTGAGGTTGAGGTCGTTATCTTCAATCAATTGTAAACCAGGTTGATCCTCCCCCAATGGACAATGTTCGGACGCAATCTGTCTTAACTGCCCGATACCGGGCAGTTCAACATCACTGTTGAAATAATCAAACTGCTGAGTTTCTATTGGCATAATAGTCGCATTTAAAGGAATTATTTTTCGATGCTGTTGCGGTGCTGATAGTCGTGATAATAACCAACTTCCACATTTTCAAGTACAGCAATCGCATCATCGGTCAACGAAGCGAGGGAGAAATACTTGGTCAGCAGGTAGGAAGCAACACCAAATTTGTCCAATCCCATCAATCGGGCAGAAAGGCTGGGTGCAATTTCACCCGGAATCCCCGACTGCTGCAATCCAACGACACCCTGCTCATTTTCACCAATCCTTACGAGGATAATGCTGGTTGTGCCTACGCCACGATTGGTCAGGTACTGCCCTTTGATTTCGAGCTTATCGCTTGGTACAACAGGGACGCCGCGCCATGAAATTGCCGGAATCCCAAAGATATTGGTTGTGACCGGTGGTACACCCCTCCAGGTACATTCACGCTCGAAAGCTGCAATGGCCCGTGGATGCGCGATAAAGAAAGTAGGGTTTTTCCAGACCAGCGATAACAATTCATCCAGATCGTCAGGGGTTGGGGCACCATAACGTGTACTGATGCGGTATCCCGGTTCCACACTGTTCAACAGACCGAAAGTCTTGTTGTTGATCAGTTCCCACTCCTGCCGCTCCTTGATGCTTTCGATGCTCAATCGCATCTGTTGTTCGAGCTGGTTGTACGGATTGTTGTACAAATCGGAAACACGGGTGTGGACCCTTACTATGGTTTGAAGTGTGTTGAGCGAATATTCGCGTGGGTTCTCTTCGTAGTCGATGTAGGTTTCGGGAATGATATTGTCCTCTTCATGACCGGAAACAAGGTCGATGTGCTTCTCACCATGTGTGTTGACAGTTGCCTTTAAACGAAGGTGTTCGTCAACTGCTTTCTGGAACTGCTCACGAAAATCGGGAACTTCCTTGGTGATGGTCTCCAATTCGGTACTGCTCAACGTAAAGAAAATCCCCGGAGTGATGGAGCGGACCGTCACAGACGAAGATTTATCCGAGATCAGGTCGGCTTCACCAAAATATTCCCCTTGCGACAATAACCCAACACGGAGTTCCTCACCATGGTGACCTTTGCTCAGGACTTCGACCTGACCTGAGGCGATGATAAAAAATTTCTGGCGGTCTTCGCCTTCAATAATTAGGTTGTTACCCAATTCTACCTCTTCAATGACAAAACGTTTTGCCAGACGATTTACAATTTCCACATCAATATTAGAGAATAGTGGGATCCGGCGCAACGAATCGGCTCGAAAGGAGGGAATGCCCTCAAGGTATTCGATTTCGATCCGCTCAGCTTTTTTGAGCTCCACTTTTGTCCGGTTCACGCGATAGGTACCCGAATCAACCTGGACCCAGGGAAGGAGTTTTAACAACAATCGTGGGGTAATCGACCCCATTTGCGGTCCGGTTTTGGTCGTTGTGGCTAACTGACGGGCTGTTGCCGTGGTGACGCTTCTTTGTAAATCATTTTTTGCCATGATACTTCGGTATTACTTTGTAACTAATTCAAATTTAATTCTATATGTCTATTTTAACAATAATTTTCAGGACAATATTTTTCACTCAGAGGAAAATATCCCCCGTTATGTTTGCTAAATTTAGCACTGATTGAAACCTTAAATTTTAAAACTATTCTGGCAGGTAATTCAAATGGTTAGTTGTTTTTGCCAGTCGCCAGAAACCAATTGCCAGTCGCTTTTGAATTTATACTGATGAAACTAACGTTCTTTCTTATTCAAAAGCCACAATCTCCTCCTTTTCAACTTCACCCTTGCGGATCAGAAAGGATTTTACATCGGGCAATTCGGCAGCCATTGAAACAATCACATAACTGATTTCAGGATCATAAGCCAAACGGATATCTTCAACAGATGGCCGTGCCGGTGATTCGGGATGGCTGTGATAGTTTGCCAATATCTGCAAACCGGCCTTACGCACCTCACGGACAGCCTGAAACTGTTCAGCAGGATCGAACGAAAAATGTTCATTGCTGTGGTCCATGTTGGTCAACCTGAATTGTCGGGTAACTTCCCCATCAGTTCCTGCGAGGTAACCACACACTTCCTCAGGCAAACCATTCCGGGCATGATCGATGATTCCGTCTAAAACTTGTTGTGATATTCTTAACATTATCTTGGGTTTAATATCGTTTAATGCTCCCTATTTTATGCGGCTGGCAGCTTGCAACTGGCGGCTGGCAGTCTTCAGATTTCGGCTGGCGGCATGCAACTTGCAGCTGGCAATTTATCCTTGAAAGATGATCCTCTTTTGAAAAGGAGTCATAGCCAGTTGCCAGTAACCAGCCGCCAGTAGCCAGCAGCACTACTTCTGAATCAGAACCCGATGGACATTGCCCTGAACATGGGATACTTCCAGGACGTTGAAACCTTGTTCCCTGGAACTTCTTGGCACATTCTGAAGTGGTTCACCTTCGGTAAGCAGCACTTCCAGGATATCCCCTGGTTTCAGCTTTGAGAGTTGGATCTTCGTTTTTACAAAAGTCATCGGACAATGCTCTTTTGTGATATCTAATTGGACTGTTGACATTTATGAAAAATAATATTTGTAATTAATAATTGAGCGGCTGGCGACTGGTAACTTGCGACTGGCAGTTTTCAAATAAACATCGTCCTTCCACCTTCGGAGAGTTCGAGGAAAGTGGCTACTCCAAGGACATCCTTCACTTCATGGATAAAGTCGGTTTTTTCGAGACCGAGGATATGCATTGCCATTTCACATGCGTAAAGATTGATTTCCAATGCCTTGGCGGCTTCAACCAACTCTTCGAGTGTGGCGACATTTCTCTTGCGCATCAGGTACCTGAAAATGATGGGGCTCAATCCACAGAAATTCAACCTGCTTACCGGGGAACTTCCCAACCCTCCCATAAAAAACCCAAAGAGTTTTGGAAGGAAACCCTTCCCAACAAACGCACGTCCCTGTTTCTTTTTGATTGCGTCAAGTCCCCAGAAGGTAAAGAAGATATTGACTTCATAGCCCACTGCGGCAGCCCCTGTGGCCAGGGTAAAGGTCGCTACCAGTTTGTCGAAGTCGCCGCTGAAACAGATCAGCGAAAGCTTCTTTGTCTCTTTTGGTTGATTTTTAAGTGCAAATTCAGTGATTCCCATAATTTATTGTTTACTTTTCAATTCACAGGTAGCCTGCTCGTAATCTATTAATTCAGTGATTGTTGGATGATCGCCGCAAACTGAACATTTGTGGTTGTGCTTGACTTTGATCGTCCTGAATTCCATTGTTTTGGCGTTGAAGGTCAGGAGCCGGTTGGTGAGCAACTCCCCAACACCGGTTAAATATTTCAAAACCTCAGTAGCCTGGATTGTACCTAATATGCCTGCAATTGCCCCTAAAACTCCGGCCTGTGAACAGGTTGGAACGGCATTGGGTGGAGGTGGCGCATGAAAGACACAACGGTAACAGGCTGATCCCGGTACAACTGTGATGGTTTGACCGTCGAAACGCAGGATTCCTCCGTGCGAAAATGGTTTTCCTGCCATCACACAGGCATCGTTGATCAGGAATTTTACAGGGAAATTGTCGGTGCCATCGACGATAAAATCGTAGTCTTTGATAATATCGATTGCGTTTGCAGCTGTCAATAACTCCTGATAGGTAATGACCTTAACATCCGGATTTAACTGGTTGATCTTCTCCTTGGCCGAAAGCACTTTTGCTTTGTTGACATCTGCTGTGAAATGGATCACCTGACGTTGCAGGTTCGACAAATCGACCACGTCACCATCAATGATGCCAATGGTCCCGACACCTGCCGCTGCCAGGTAAAGTGCAACCGGTGCACCCAATCCTCCGGCACCCACGATCAACACCTTTCCATTGCTGATTTTTTCCTGACCTTCGACCCCAACATCCTGAAGGATTATGTGACGACTGTACCGATGTATCTGATCTTCTGTAAAATCCATGCTTTTTTTAATATTTGCTCTTTAATATTTGCTACTGGCGGCTGGCAACTGGCGATTGGCTTAGCTGCACGTGCTTTAGATGTGTAGCCGTTTCCAATTCATGTTTTCCAATCTCCAGCATTCGTTTTTACGATATTCTTCTTTTGCTTTGCGGCGCACTGATCTGTAATTCTTTTTATTACATCCTGATTGCGCCTCATTTCCCCGGAACATCTCCTTTTCTACATAAGTATAACACCTACGGTGTATTGAATGTGCCAATATGAATCCTCAGATTCTCCAAAAATCCAAGAATTTTCAGACAATTCTCCGTTTTCCGGTCTCCCTTCTCCGGTCTCCCTTCTCCGGTCTCCCTTCTCCGGTCTCCCTTCTCCCTTCTCCGGTCTCCCTTCTCCCTTCTCCGGTCTCCCTGCCACAAGCTCCTTGCTCCTTGCGCTTTGCTCCCCGCTCCCTGCCCCAAGCCCTATGCCAGTGCTTGTAATATGTCGTTTTTCAAATCTTCCGGATCTTCTATGCCCAACGAAAGGCGTATAGATAAATCGCTGACATCGATGGCTTTCCGTTTCTGGGCATCAAAATCGCAATAGATTGTGGATGCCGGATGGAGGATCAGTGATTTATTGTCGTAAACATTGGTGGCACGTTTGATCAGCTCAAGACGGTTGATAAACGTGAAACAAGCTTCCCTTGATTCAAAATCGAAGGTGAGCATCGCACCCGGATATTCCCCAAACTGCTTTTTGCTGATCTCATAGAATTTCGACCCCTCCTTACCAGGATAATTCACTGCTTTAACCTCAGGAAGTGTTTCAAGAAACTCAGCCAACTCCCGACAGTTATTGGCCGCTTTCTCAAAACGGAGCTGAAGTGTTTCCAGTCCGAGGCTTTGCAGATAAGCTGCAAATGGTGACATGCATGCCCCAAGGTTTCGGAAGATCTCGCGCCTCAATTTATAATTGAAGGCAAATGGCCCGAAACGTTTGGACAGGGAAGCCAATTTTGGTGATTTGCTCCAGTCGAAAGTGCCGTAATCGACAATCAGTCCACCCACACTTGTTGCCCCGCCTGAAATGCATTTGGTGCTTGAAATCACATCAATATCAACACCAAAAGATTTGGCATTAAAAACATTGGGTGGTGTAAGAGTTGAGTCAGCAATCAGCGGGACATTGCATTCATGGGCAACACGTGACAATTCTGCCAGATCAACGACTTCCAATTGCGGATTCGTGATTGTCTCCACAAAAACAGCCACCGTCTTGTTGTCGATTTTCGCCCTTACCTCTTCAGAATTTGTGAGGTCACAAAACCTTGTTTCAATGCCAAAGTCTTTGATTGTGGATTCAAAGAAAACATAGGTGTTGCCAAACAAATGGTGAGAAGCGATGATGTTGCTTCCTGTCGAAGCGAGCAGAAGGATCACGTTCGATATGGCGGCCATACCTGAACTTAACGCCGTAACATTCAAAGAACCTGTTATTTGTTTAATCCGAAGTTCCAGATTTTCAACTGTCGGATTGGTAATGCGGGAGTAAGCATGTACAGGAATACGTCCCTGAAAGGCAAGTTCCATCTGTTCTGCCGACTCAAAATCAAAAGCTGAATTGCTGTATATGGGCTGGTGCAATGCACGGTTGACATCATCCTTGGCATAAGGAGTGTGTATGATCCTTGTCGAAAACCCTTTGGGCTTCAACATCGCGAGCCTCCTCCCATAAAATAAAGAAAATCAACTTCATCTTCACTGTTGACAAGAAATGTGCTGAAATTTTCGCGTCCCACAAATTCGCCGTTTACCTGAACCGACACCATTTCGGGCTGCTCCACATTGTTGGCCTTGATCAGATCGATCAACGCGATGGGAGCATTTACCTCCTGAACTTTACCGTTTACCTGAATTGTACTCATTTTTTTAATATTTACTTTCGGAACAAATATAACCAGAATCAGATCACATTGTTTCCATCGGGATTCACTTTGGGACCTTCACCCTCCTTATCAAACTGGTAAAGTGCCGTTGAAAGGTATCGCTCACCGGTATCCGGAAGTATGACCACAATTTGTTTTCCTTTGTTTTCGGGGCGTCTGGCAACCTGAATGGCAGCATAAGCAGCCGCTCCTGATGAAATCCCAACCAGTAAACCTTCATTCCGGGCCAGTTCCCGACTGACGGTGAAAGCATCTTCGTTCCTTACTTTAAAAATCTCGTCATAAATTTTGACGTTTAAAACATTGGGGACGAATCCTGCACCAATTCCCTGGATCTTGTGCGGGCCAGATTTTTCACCCGAGAGAACGGAGGAGTCCGAAGGTTCGACGGCGATAATTTTAATTTTCGGGTTCTTTTCTTTCAGGACTTCACCCACTCCTGTAATCGTTCCGCCGGTTCCAACTCCTGCAATAAAAATATCGACGTTACCACCGGTATCTTCCCAAATTTCGAGTGCAGTTGTTTTACGATGAATCGCAGGATTGGCTGGATTATTGAATTGCTGGGGAATAAAAGCTTTCGTAAAACTGTTTTTCAATTCGGTGGCTTTACGGATAGCACCACCCATTCCTTCGTAGCCGGGACTCAGCACAACCTCTGCACCCAATGCCTTTAGGATATTTCTGCGCTCAATGCTCATGGAATCGGGCATGACCAAGATCAACCGGTAGCCTTTGGCAGCGGCAATGTAAGCGAGGGCAATCCCGGTATTTCCACTTGTCGGTTCAATGATCACCGTGTTTTTATCGA
>CAIYPA010000367.1 GCA_903927965.1 uncultured Bacteroidia bacterium
ACATGGTGGACTTCCAAGTGATTGTCCCCATCGTGAACGGCGGGGTTACACAGGTGATGGTCAGATCTCTGCAAAAGCGGCAATCTTTAATTTTGACCTTTCACAGTTTTACACCAAATGGCTCAACGACATCAGCGATGCCCAGAATCAGGAAACCGGTTATGTTCCCAATACAACTCCTTATCAGGATGGTGGTGGCGGAACGGCCTGGGGATCGGCTTGTATCATCCTTCCATGGACCATGTACAACTATTATGGGGATATCCAGATTTTAAAGGCTCATTATGCTGGGATGAAACATTGGATTGAATACATGAAAGGTCAGTTGAACAAAGATGGGATATTGGTCGATCAGGGTCTTGGTGAATGGGTGCCACCTGCCATTGTCGAAATTCCTGCCGATTTTGTAAACAGCTGTTACTATTACCATTGCTGTCAGTTAATGGTCGATATTGCAGAAGTCCTTAAATTTCAATCAGATAAAGAATATTTCGCTGAATTGGGTGGTAAAGCCAAATCGGCAATCAATTCTGCCTATTTCAACATCAAGACATCCAATTATTCGATTGGCCGTCAGGGTGCCAATATTTTCTCATTGGGTTTTGGCGTTGCCGAGAATGAGTTCTGGAATCCAATATTCAATAACCTTGTGAATAATGTCCTCAATGACAACAAAATCCATTTTGATACCGGAATTTTGGGGACACCCTTGCTTTTGGATGTTTTGACCGAATCCGGTCGTGCCGATCTTGCTTATACTTTGATGATCCAGCGCGATTATCCGGGCTTTGGTTACATGGTCGAAAAGGGGGCAACGACGATCTGGGAAACCTGGCAGGGCGATGCCTCCCATAGTCACCCTATGTTCGGAAGTGTTTGTGCATGGTTTTACAAATACCTTGGAGGGATTTCACCCGATCCTTCCAATCCCGGATTTAAACACACTATAATTAGACCTTATCCGGTCAGCAGTCTTTCCTTTGCAAGCACGACCTACCCTTCGATGTATGGTGAGATCAAGACGCACTGGGAATTTGTCGGAAACGATTACCACTTAACCGTCACGATTCCTGCAAATACGAATGCAACAGTTTGTCTTTTGGCTCAGAATATTGAGTCAGTTACTGAAAATGGACAGTCCATCGAAAACAATAAGGATATAAAATACCTGAAAACCGAGGGTCAAACTGCGCTATATGAAATTGGATCCGGAACTTATCATTTTGTTTCAAAAGGGGCTAAAACACTTTTAAAACCTCCGGTCCTTTCTTCACCAATTATTAGTCCAGGTGACACTTTGGTGCAACAAAACGACACCGTTCGGGTAAAAATCACTTCCGATGTTTTGGAGGCAAGGATTCGTTACACGATGGACGGCTCAGAACCAAACAACAGTTCAACACTTTACGTTCAGCCTTTTGATGTGACAAAACCAACCCAACTCAAAGCCAAAGCATTTTTGGAAGGTTCGGATCCAAGTTGCACAAAAATCAATTCGATTAATTTTATCAATCAGGATATCAATGGATTAACTTATCAATATTTTGAAGGGGTCTGGAAGAAGATTCCCGATTTTCGCAAGCTTCCTGTCATCCGGTCTGGAATTGTCTATCAGGTTGGCCTTGACAAGATCATTCCTGGCAAGGATGAATTTGCATTGCTCTTTACTGGAATGATTCAAATTGAAAAGGACAGCATTTATGAGTTTTTCCTTCAATCGAACGATGGTAGCAGCTTGTTTATTGATAATAAGATGATTATAAATGATGATGGACTTCATGGGGCAGATGCCGAAAAAAGCGGTCAGGTCAGATTAACTAAGGGACGTCACCCGATAAGGATCAACTATTTCCAGGCAGGTGGAGGGATGTTCCTCAGGTTACAGTATGCAGGCCCCAACATCGGCAAACAGGAAGTGCCGGCGACTGTTTTATTTCAGAAATGAAAATTTGAAAAGTGATTACAATGAGACCTTTAGGATGTTTAATGCTCTTTTTCGGTTGGCTGATTTTACTTAGCCCTACCAGCTTGTGTGGCAATCCACAGGAGACAAATGGCATCAATCATTCAGACAGTGTGTTACAGTTACCCCTGGTTCTGGCAGAAAACCACACCAACCTGATCAATTCGAGGTTAAGGTTCGAAGCAGCAACCTTATCTGCACTGCAAAAATTGCCCGGATCAAAAAAGGATTGGCTTCATTACAGAACTGAACTTAAAAAGGAAATAATTAAAAGGACCGGTATCGTTTTCGATCCTAATCTGCCCTTGGATTTGAAGGAAACAGGTTCGGTTCAGATGCAGGGTTATACCATACGGAATATCTATTTTCAAACACACCTGGGGATTTATGCAACTGCAAATCTATATGTTCCGGATGGAGAGGGGAAATTTCCGGGCGTCATTGTGATGATGGGACATTCCCAGACTGGTCGGCTCGATGACCGGTATCAGTCACTGGGACACACGCTTGCACTTAACGGTTATGTCGCTCTTTGTATCGATCCATGGGGTTCGGGCGAAAGGACAACAACTCATGGTGTTTTTGAGGACCATGGTGATGAGAACAATCTTGGAAGTTCGGTGCTGAATATTGGTGAGACTTTAATGGGAATTGAAATTTCTGACAATATAAGGGGTGTCGATTTGTTGTTTTCATTGTCCTTTGTCGATGCCCAAAAAATCGGGGCAACGGGTTCAAGTGGTGGGGGAAATCAGACCATGTGGCTGGCGGCAATGGACGAAAGGGTCAAAGCGGCTGTCCCTGTGGTTAGTGCCGGGACTTTTGAATCGTACATCATGGGATCGCCCTGTATTTGCGAGGTGCTTTCGGGTGGGTTAACTTTTACTGAAGAGTCGGGTATCCTTGCCCTTATCGCACCCCGTGCCTTGAAAATGATCAATCACAACAAGGATTCAAATCAGGCATTTTATCCGGCTGAAATGATCAGGAGCTACAACAATGCGAAACCGATTTTTGGCCTTTATGGTTCAGTGAATAATATTGGCTATCAGTTGTTTGACCTTACCCATGGCTATATGGTTGAAGATAGGGAGACTATGTTGGGGTGGTTTGATTTACACCTGAAAAGTAAAGGTGATGGCTCGCCAAAAAAAGAAATTCCTTTTGAGCTTCTTACCAGAGAGAAACTCATGGTATTTTCCAAGGCGGAAAGGGATCCCAAGGTTTTAACGACTGTGGAATACTGCAAATTTAAAGGGAACGAATTGAAGATTAACCTTCTAAATTCCAAATCAATAAACATTGAATCAAAAAAACAGGAATTAAAGGCGATTTTAGGAATCCGGACAAAACCGCAAATAAGGGCAATTCACGAATACAACAATCAAAACGGATGGAAAATGATTGCTTTGGAATCGTCTGACAATAAGCTGATACCAATATTGTTAAGACTTCCTGCCAATAATATGAAAGATTTTGTTGTTTTTTGTGATCCAAGGGGAAAATCGGGTGTCAATCCGGTTTTAATTGACCAAATTATCAAGTCAGGGAAAGGGATAGTTTTGGTCGATTTATCTGGAATTGGGGAAACAGCCCCCACAACCAGCAAAGCCGACAAAAACGGAAACCTGAGGACGATTTCACGCTCCTTGTTTTGGTTTGGAAAAACGCTTATTGGCGAATGGACTTCAGAACTTGGTCTTGTATGCGGTTTTCTTTCGTCCAACTTTCAGGCAGATAGAATTTCAATCGATGGAAACAAGGAGGCCGGGCTAGCTGCTTTGTTTCTGGGGATATATGAAAAGCAAGTGGATCAGGTCGTTTTAAGGAATGCACCTGTGAGCTATTTATTTGATACACTGGAATCGATAGATTTCTATAGCATGGGCATCCATATTCCTGGAATTTTAAAATGGGGAGATATTTCATTGGCATCTGCAATTTCTGGAAAAACGATTATATTTATCGGTTCAATGACCATGTCAGGGCACAGATTAAATGAAATAAGGGTGGCGGATTATCGTAAAGAATTTGAGATGCTAAGGTCAATTGGCAACAAATCCGGTAAGACTATTTTCCTATCGAATGACGAAGATTATAAATATTAAATAAATCCATTAAATTCAAAAGGTTATGAGCGAGAATGATTTGAACCGCCGGAGTTTTTTAGGAAAAACGGCTATAGGCATGACGGGTGCTACTTTAGCCACAAGTGCCGTTTCTGCAATGAGTGCTTCGTCATACAACAGGATTATCGGATCGAACGACCGCATCAACATTGGGTTCCTGGGTTGCGGTTCCAGAAGCAAAGGTCACCAGAACATGGTAAAATTGTCGGCCAAAGACAAGAATCTTGGGGTGGTGGCGGTTTGCGATTTGTGGACTGTCAATCGGGAGAAGACTGCGGCCCGCTGTAAGGACCTTTTTGGAGCTGAAGTGCAGAAATTCAAATATTCGGAGGATATGCTCAAAATGCCTGAGTTGGATGCAGTGATGATTGCAACCGGCGATTTTCAACATGCCAAATTGTTGGCTGAGGTTGTGAAGGCAGGTAAAGATTGTTATTGCGAAAAACCCATGTCTATCAGCGTCGATGAGGCCAAACTTGCAAGGGAAGCTGTCCTCAACTCGAAACAGGTTGCCCAGATGGGTTCCCAATGGGTCAGTGATCCAATGCAGATCAAGATCCGCGACTTCGTACGCTCGGGCAAATTGGGACAGATCACGAAGATTGAACAGGTTTGGAACGACAATGGCCCACGGTGGCACGACCCCAAAGATCCAGATATTGCGGCAATCAGGGAATCGGATACCGATTGGAAACGATGGCTGCTCGGAAAACCCTATGTCCCGTTCGATCCATATAAGTATTTTGAATTCAGGATATTCCGCGAATATTCTGGTGGGATTACCTCTCAATGGATGAGCCATGGGATTAGTCTTGTTCATTTTTACACCGATACGGCTATTCCAGATTCAATGGTCGCTAATGGTGGTATATTTGGCTGGCCCGATATGCGCCAGAATCCCGATACATTCCAGGCTTTGGCAACCTACGATGATGCAAAGTTTATGTATTCCTATACTTCCAATTATGCCAGTAAGTTTGGCGATTATACCTGCATCCGTGGTAAAGAGGGAACTCTTTATGCGCATGGTGGCGAAGGTTGTCCACGCTGGTTTTTCATTCCCGAACATCTCGACCTTCCTGCAGGTTTCGATTTTTATGAAGGGTTGAAAGAGGCTGTCAAATCAGGCAAGGCTGAGATGATTACCCATCAGGATTATGGGATGAAACTTCCACCGGTTGGTTTGGACGATGACAGCAAATACCATCTTGACAATTGGGTCGATTGTATGCGGAGCAGAAATCCGAACACAAACGGCAATATCCACACTGGCTTCTGGCATTCGATCGGTACAATCATGGCGACGCAGAGTTACCGTGAAGGAAAAAAATTGTACTGGGATAGGGAAAAGGAATTGATTGTCGATCATTTGTAAATATCTGGATGTGTTAATTCTTGTAAATATTCAATTTCTTCAATAAAAAGTTTTTCGATTTATCCATATTGATAAAAATTGCACTATATTTGCGATAAATATATCGCACGATGAATATATCGCACGAATAAAACATCTTTTATTGAACAATGATTTTATGAAAGCAATAGGAACAGATATAATAGGCAGGGAAAAGGAGATTGGTGAATTACTGTCAATCCTGGATCAAACTAGTGTCATCATGAGTTCTACCCGGAGAATGGGTAAAACAATGATATTAACTAAGATAGGAGAAATTCAGGATTTGAATGTAAAGTCAATGTTGTGTTTTGTTGAATCCATACAAAGTGCTGAGGAATTCGTTGATTTTCTTAGGGAAAACCTGATACAACAAAAGCTGATACAAGAGAATGGCTTTAAAAGTCTTTTTAACTGGATGAATACCAATCTGGGCAGTAAAGATGTAGGTTTTTTTAAAACACCTGATTTTTCAAAGCATTGGAAAAAAGCTTTAAACCTTATGATGGATGATCTGGTAGAAAAACATGCCGGATTAATTATTCTGATGCTTGACGAATTCCCAAAAATGTTGTGGACAATGATCCAGAATGGCAATCATCAACAGGCAACTGAGGTATTGGATGAACTCAGGCATATCAGGGAACGTTATGAAAAAAGAAGTAAACTTCGTTTCATTTATTGTGGCTCAATTGGAATGAACCTTGTCATTAATCATCTCATTAAAAGATTTAAATATAATGGGGCACCAACAAACAACATGCATCAGTATATTGTAACGGAAATGAATCCCACAGATGCAACCCAACTTGTTAAACACCTCACTAAAAAACATGGTGTCGTTATAGATGATGTTTTGGAAACGTATCTGGCTAATGCATGTTCCTATCTACCTTTTTTTATTGATAGGATAATCATTCAAATTAAAATATCGAATTTAGTTTTTCCAATTTCAGCAAGCAGTATTGATGAAACAGTCGATGAATTTCTTTTAGGAAGGGGAAACAACAGTCAATTCAATCATTTTACCGAACGTATTGATACTTATTACGATACAGAAGAAAAAAGAATCGCACATGAATTATTGCGCCTATTGAGCAAAACCAACGTACCCTTAAGTTCAGAGGCTTTACTGAATCATGTTAAAATTAAGATTGTCGCAGAGGATTTTGAAATAATGAAAATCCTAAGCGATTTGTTTGAAGATATGTATGTTGATAAGTCCGTTATTGATGATTCTACCTGCTATCAGTTTAGGTTCGTCCTTTTGAAAAAGTGGTGGAAGTCAAAATATGCTTAATTTTTTTTGTTATGTACTTATTCAATGCAAAAATAGAGGATCCTGAGAAATTGGAACAGATGTTGGTTGGAAGGGAACAAATTGTAAATGTTCTTGTGGAAGCTCAACTAAAACATTCCAAGAATGGATTACCTCCTCAGTTTTTGGTTGTTGGACCGCGTGGGAGCGGAAAAACGCACATGCTGAGGGTTATTTATGAGCGATTGTTAAGAAATGGTGATTATATTGCCATGCATGATATCGCTTATATGGTCGAAGACGAGACGGGAATTGGCTCTTATTTTGATTTGTTGCAACGTATTTTGGAGGCCATAAAGCGATGGAGCAATGATGCCCAGAAAACTAATTACATTATTGAACAGATTGATAAACTGAAAGATACGCAACCAAAAGAATGGACAAGATCAACAGAAAATATACTCATAAGCCTATTAAACAACAAATCGCTTTTAATTCTGATTGAGAACTTTGATGCTATCATGCGGGGAATGGACAAAAAATACGCAGTAATGGAATTGTCGCGACTCCGGGATTTTATTCAGCAACACAATCAGTTGTCATTTATAGCCACAAGCCAGTCGCTTATCCACTCTTTATCAGATAATCAGAATCCGCTTTATGGTTTTTTTAATATCATTCAGTTGAAAAGGCTCACGCTCGAAGAATCATTCGACTATATTAAAAAAATAGCTCTTTCCGAAAACAATGAAGAATTAGTACAATTCCTAGAAACTCCTGACGGCAAAGGACATTTGGAAGCCATACATCAGTTTACCAAAGGCAACCACCGGTTATTGCTCGTTTTTTTTGATTTTCTAAGGGCAGAATTTAGAAGCAATTTATCTGATATTTTCCTCAAATCAATCGACGAACTAAAACCATACTACGACAGTTTTCTTAAAAGCCTGTCACCTCAACAGCAAAAGATCGTTCAATACCTTAGTCTCCAACGTAATCCGCAAAAAGGGGCAGACATTGGCCGTAATTGTTTTTTGGATAAAAGTACGGTTTCAAAGCAATTATCTGAATTACAGCGACTTGGTTTTATTAATCCTGTAAATGAAAAAGGAAGGGATAAATATTATGAAATTAGCGAACCATTGCTTCGCTTGTGCGTTGAAATAGGAGAGGACAGAAACGGTATTATAAAACTATTTGTGAATTTTTTGGGACAACTGTATTCTAAAGAACTACTAAGGGCTAAATTCTTGTATTATAATTATATGGGGCAGTATCAACCAGAGCCTGTACGAAAACTTTATCAGGAAGAAGCCGAGATTTATAGTTTTGTAAAATCGCAATACCTAAATTTGTGGATGGCTGGAGAAGCAGAAAACAGCGGTTTTAACATGGTTGGAGAACCATCTGAAATAATTAATTTGGATCAGGAACGTTCATATCAAAATCAAGAACTAAGTAAATTCTGGCTACTCAATAACGCTTTTGATATTTTGTTTAAAGCAATTGAAAACAAAAGCAAAATTGAAATAGAATGGTATAAATTGGGCATAGAAGATGCACTGATGGTTTTGGTTAATTATAAAAAAGAGGACATGGTAAAAGATATTTTTAATAAGCTTTTAACAACGTGCCGAGCGAACAATGAACTGGAACAGCTTTCAGCACTTTTTTCTATTGTTGTTTTTCGGATTATCCGCGAACGAAAAGATATAAAACCTCTCAGACTTGAATTAACGGGTCAAATATTTGAGGATCTCTTTACTGGAATACCTGAATTTTCTTGTCCACTTCGCTATTTTGATATTGGTTTTAGGTATTTTGTTAAAGCTGAAAAGGAAGCGATCTATGAAATGAGCCAGGAGGAAAGAAAAATCTTTGAAAATTTTACTAATACTGAAGCAAAATACTGATCTTCTACTTGATAATTCTATTTAATTTTAAAACAATGAAAAGAACTTCCCTTAATGATATCGCCGCAAAATTAGGGGTCTCCAAGACCCTTGTCTCGTTTGTCCTTAACGGGAAAGGCAAGGAATTCCGCATCAATGACGAAATCTGTAAAAAAGTACAGGAAACGGCGAAGGAGATGAATTATCAGCCCAACCGGCTTGCCCAGGGTCTTCGTACCGGCAAAACCAATACGATTGGGCTGATCATCGCCGATATAGCCAACCCGTTTTTTGGATTTTTGGGACGTGAAATAGAGCAGGAGGCTGCCAAAAGCGGATATCGTGTCATCTTTTGTAGTTCGGATGAGAATCCTGAAAAGTCGAAGCAGCAGATTGCCATGTTGCAGCAAAGCCAGGTTGACGGGTACATTATTTCGCCTCCAATGTACAGCGGTGACCAGGTTCTGGCATTGGTAAAGAATAACATCCCCTTGGTGCTAATTGACCGGTTTTTCCCTGAGATCGACTCCAACTATGTAGGGATCAATAATTTTGAGGCGGCATACAAAGCCACCAGCCATCTGATCAGGTTGGGAAGGAAGCGGATTGCGTGTATCAGCGTGAACAAGGACATGATCAACATGCAGGAACGTACTGAGGGTTATAAACAGGCCCTCATTGATGCCGGTCTGCCTGTGGATGAAAATTTGATTAAAATTCTGACTTTTTCGCATGACAATAAGGAACTTGTAAAAGCCATGAAAGATCTTTTTGGGAAAAAGGAGAACCGGAAAGCGGATGCCATCCTTTTTTCAACAAGCAAACTTGGCATTATTGGAATTGAGTTTATCTCTTCGTCGGGATTGAAAATTCCTGAAGATATTGCGGTTGTTAGCTTCGACGATCCGGATGCCTATAAGATTTGTGTAAGTCCAGTCACTGTTGTGAATCAGCCTCTTAAAGAAATTGGCAAAACTGCTGTTCAGGTATTGCTCAATAAAATCAAACATCCTGAAGCCAAATCCCAACAAATTATTCTCAAAACAGAATTTATTATCCGAAAATCTTGCGGGTCATAATTTTTTTATATTTTAGCTAAATCGTTTTAGTAACCAAATTAAGTGTAGGCATATGACTGTAAGCAATCAAAATCAGGGAGATATCTATTTAGGATTGGACATTGGCGGAACCAAATGCGCCGTGGTCGTTGGCAATGGGTCGTTTGAGATCTTTGAGAAGGTGATGTTCGAGACAAAAACCGAAAGGGGTTGGGAAGTCATCCTCGAAGAATTCAAAACAAACATCCGTTTTTTACTGGCCAAATATTCAGGTTATCAGTTGAAACGGATCGGTATTAGTTGTGGAGGCCCGCTCGATTCCAAAACAGGAATGATTTATTCACCACCCAATCTTCCGGGATGGGACAGCGTTCCGATCACCAAAATTTTCAACGATGAATTTGGTGTGGAAGCCGCAGTTCAAAACGATGCAAATGCTTGTGCATTAGCTGAATGGTTGATGGGTGCCGGGAAAGGGACTTCAAATATGATCTTCCTGACTTTCGGAACGGGCATGGGTGGTGGATTGATCCTCAACAAAAGGCTCTACAGTGGCACAAATGACCTCGGTGGCGAAGTTGGCCATATGCGATTGGCGAAGACCGGCCCCATCGGTTTCGGGAAAGCGGGTTCTTTTGAAGGATTCTGCAGTGGTGGAGGAATTGCCCAATTGGCAAAGGCTATTGTGACCGAAAGATTGGAAAAGAATGAAAAAGTTGGGTTCTGTCCGACAATGGATATTGTCGATACGATTGATACAAAGATGGTTGCTGTTGCTGCACAGGCTGGTGATCCAGTTGCCAACGAAATTATTGGCATTGTTGGTGATTATCTTGGGCAGGGGCTTGCAATCCTGATTGATCTTTTGAATCCCGAATGCATCGTGATCGGTAGTATTTATGCCCGTAATGTCAATTTATTTAAACCTTTAATTGATAATGTATTACAACGTGAGGCTATTCCTTCGGCTCTGGGGGTCTGTCAAATTAAACCGGCAGAACTCGGCGAATCGATTGGCGATTTTGCCGCTTTGTGCGTTGCCATTTATGAAGATAAATTCTAAATCATTTGAAAGTGGAAAATAGAAAATTGTTGGATGAGTTATTAGAACGGTATCCTCAATTGGAATCTGTTGGGACAGAAATTGGAAAAGCTGCTGAAAGCCTGATCAATTGTTACCAAAACGGAGGGAAAGTCCTGGTATGTGGCAATGGTGGGAGTTGTTCCGATTCGGACCATATTGTTGGCGAGTTGATGAAAGGGTTTGAGCACAAACGTCCGCTTGATCAGGTGATGAAGCAACAACTGGTTTCGATTGCCGGTGAACGCGGGGCATATCTTGCGGAAAAACTTCAGATGGCTTTGCCAACAATTTCATTGACAGCGCACAGTGCCCTGATTACAGCGGTAGCCAACGATACGGATGCCAACCTGATCTTTGCCCAGCAGGTGATGGGATATGGAAATGCAGGAGATGTGCTGATCGGGATCAGCAGTTCCGGCAATTCACAGAATGTGATCGATGCGATGCTTACCGCCAAATTAAAGGGAATGACGGTGATCGGTTTGACCGGTGAGACGGGTGGGAAAATGAAGCCACTCTGTGATATCCTGGTGAACGTACCGGGAAGAAGAACGGCCTTCGTTCAGGAATTGCATTTGCCTGTCTATCACACGCTTTGCCTAATAATCGAACAATATTTTTTCAATAACAATACCACTAATTATTAATTAAATTCATCTATACCATGCAGGAAAATAACAAACTTAAAGAGAAAAGCAGGATTTCAAGACGCGCGTTTATTGGTAATGCAGCAGCAGGAACGG
>CAIYPA010000368.1 GCA_903927965.1 uncultured Bacteroidia bacterium
CTTTAAGTATTTTAACCTTTTCTGACCAGAACCCTTTGAAATCCTGAATATCGGGTTAAAATAAAATGTGAAATGAATAAAATACCCGAAGTTATTCTTTGGGTGAAATTTTTTCTTTGTTAAGTGTTCATTGGTTCAAATCATCTGTTTTTTCAATCAAACTATTCATAAAATCATGGTAACTTTCGGTTTTTATAAACGTTCCTACTTTAAGATCAATTTTTATTTGGAAGTTGCCCCATTCTTAAAAAAGTTTAATGCCATAAAAATGAAAACACCTATTAATCAAACCATTGCTGGATGCATTCTGATCCTGGCATTGTTTCATTTCTCATCATGTAAAAATCCGGATCCACAAAACACTTCAAAAGTGGAGATTTTATCGTCCAACTGGAAAATGCAGCCTTGTGATAAACTTACAGGAACAGAGGAAAAAGCGGTTTCCCAAAATAGCTTTAATCCTGTTGCCTGGTACGATGCAATTGTCCCGGGAACGGTCCTGGGAAGTTTGGCAACCAATAAAGTCATCGAAGACCCTACTTTTGGAATCAATATGCAACATGTTGATTCAATGCAATTTAAAAAACCATGGTGGTACCGTACGATGTTTAAACTGGAGGGTGCCGATTTGAAGAAAAACATTTCGCTCCGGTTCAACGGGATCAGCAACCGTGCCGATCTGTGGGTAAACGGGAAAAAAGTGGTGGGAAGCGACATGTTTGCAGGGACTTATCGGATGTTTTCGTTCAACATCAATCCCTTCGTCCAGGAAGGGGATAATACGGTCGCTTTAAAGGTCTCACAATATGCAAATGGGGAGTATTTCCTTGGTTTCTGTGACTGGAACCCACTACCAACCGACCGGAGCATGGGGATTTTCAGGGAGGTAATGCTTGAAATCAACAATGGGATAAAGATCAGAAGCCCGTTTGTTTATTCAAAAGTTGACACGGTTACCAAAAGTGCAGCAAATCTTTTTATCCAGGCAGAAATTGTGAACAGTACCGACAAACCCGTTGAAGGAACATTGTCGGTTGATTATGAGCTAGGTAAAGTTGAAAAAAAGGTCACCGTGAAGGCTGGGGATACCCTTTCCTATCGGTTCAATCCGGAGGAATTCCCTCAGTTATCGGTCAAAAATGTGGAACTGTGGTGGCCAAATGGGATGGGGAAAGCCAAACTGTACAATCTAAAGGCTGAGTTTACTGCAGAGAATAAGGTGATTGACCGTGTTGACAAGAGATATGGGATCAGGGAAATCCGCAGTTACCTGAATGCAGATAAAAACAGGGCTTTCGAAATCAACGGGAAATTTGTGATGCCAAAAGGTGGAGGTTGGGCCGATGATATTTTCCTTCAGGATACCCATAAATCGGTGGAGGCGCAGATGAGGTACATCCGCCACATGAACCTCAACAGCATCCGTTGCGAAGGGTTTTGGGGCAAGGACGAAAATCTGTATGACCTGTGCGACGAATATGGTGTTTTGGTGATGATTGGTTGGAACTGCATCTGGGAATGGGAGGAATACCTTCATAAGCCTTGTGATTTAAAATATGGTGGAGCTGTAAATGAGGAAGATATTAAGCTACTGTCGGATATGTGGAAAGACCAGCTGTTGTGGTTACGCAACCACCCGAGCATCTACCTTTGGATGTTGGGAAGCGATAAACTGCCTTGTCCAAAATTAGAAACCAACTATGTAGAAATCTTTAAGAAATATGACCCTTCCCGCCCCTATGCTACATCGGCAGGTGGTGCTGGTACTGAGACAAATAATGTTGTTTCAACGACCCCGATCTTCAGCGAAATCAGTGGCCCTACCGGGATGAAGATGATGGGTCCCTATGCCTGGACTCCACCACATTATTGGTTTACCGACACCAAATTGGGCGGTGCATGGGGATTCAATACTGAGACCTGTCCCGGCGCTGCGATCCCACCATTGGCTTCATTGAAGAGAATGTTGCCTGAATCAAGCTTGTGGCCTATCGACAAAAAATACTGGGAATACCACACTGGCAGGAACGAATTTACAAGCCTCGACCGCGACATCAATGCGATCAACAGCAGGTACGGCAAATCAAATAGCGTAGAGGAGTTTTCCTACAAAGCACAGGTGAACAACTACGAAATCATGCGCCCCCAGTTTGAAGCATTCATTGCCCACAAACCTAAAAGCACTGGGCTGGTACAGTGGCAGTTGAATTCAGCGTGGCCAAAAATGATCTGGCAGTTGTACGATACCTACCTCGAACCCAATGGCTCCTTCTATGGCGTCAGAAAAGCATGTACACCGCTTCATGCCATTTACAGGTATGATTTTGACGATATCTATCTGGCCAATGAGGATTTGTCAGAAGCTACAGGGCTTACCGTGAAAATCAGGGTTTTCGACATCCATTCAAAGCAATTGTTTGAAGACAAATGGGTTGGCGACATCAAATCGAACATTTCCAAATTTGTTTATAAACTTCCCGAAATCAAAAACCTGACACCTGTGTGGTTCCTTGACCTCAGGATTTATGACAAAAACAACCAGGAAGTGGACAATAGCATCTACTGGCTGTCGCTCAAAAAG
>CAIYPA010000369.1 GCA_903927965.1 uncultured Bacteroidia bacterium
AGATGACTTCGCGATGCCCCAAATGTACCCCATCAAATGTTCCTATTGTAACAACAGGGTTAACAGCTTTAAAATGACCTAAATCGTAATGAATTTGCACTTTCCAGAATTTTCAGGGTGCAAAAATAGTCAAAAAAACCTGGTTCAGCCTAATTTTTATTCACAGATAATTTAACCTGATCAAAACTGTTGCAAGTGGTGAGTATTCGCTAAGAATTTATATTTTTGTTACCCTTAACTTGTAAATAACAAAAACGATTACATGTTTTTAAAATTATAAGTTATATTATTAATTTACAATTAGATAACTGATATATGCAATCTTCAGCAAAAAGGGCTTTTTACTTTCTGATCGCTTTGTTCTTTATGGTTTCGTGCGGCAAGAAATCAAATTTCACCATTTCAGGGCAATTGGATGGAGGGGCTGGGAAAACTGTTTACTTCCAGAAAATCCTGATAAGTAACCCATCGTTGCCCGATTCGGTCAAAATTGATAAGGAGGGTAAGTTCACATTTAAAGGGAGAACATCCACTCCAACATTTTATTCTCTTAAGCTTTCAAAGAACAGTTTTATCACTTTATTGATTGATTCTGCAGAAAATGCCACAATTAGAGGCTCATACAAACGTTTTACGCAAGATTATAAAATTTCAGGATCGGTTGGTTCTGAAAGGCTGCGCGAACTTGACAACCGATTTGTCAGGGCCAAAACGGAAACGGATTCATTGCGACTGCTTTATAATGCCCATAAAAATGATGCCCTTTATGCAACAAAATGCAATGAATGGAACACAAGATACATGGGCGTTATCACGGATCATTCCAGTTACGTTACTTCATTCATTAAAAAAAATCCATTTTCCCTTGCTTCAGTCTATGCGCTTTACCAAAAATGGGATGAATCAAATTTTGTGGTAAGCGATTTCCAGACAATGAAAATGGCTGCATCGGCACTTTTCTCTGTTTATCCCAAAAACGAACAGGTTATTGCACTTTACAACAACACGCTACAATTGGTTAAAACCGAAAACAGTAAAAAGCTCACAAATGCAATAAAAGATAAAGCAGTAAATTCCCCCAACATTGTATTACCGGACGCTTTTGGCAACCAACAAAATTTGTGGTCATTGCATGGAAAATATGTTTTGCTTCATTTCTGGTCGGCGAAAGATCGTCCCTCGCGGATACTAAATCCGGTTCTTTCGGAAATCTATACAAAATATAAAAATAAAGGACTCGAGATTTTTATGGTAAGTATTGATGATGACAAAAATGCCTGGTTAAATGCGATCGAAGAAGATCATTTAAAATGTATCAATGTTGGCGACATGAAAGGCAGTATGCAGGCAACTTCAAATTTCAACATCCACGAAATACCCTTCAACTATCTACTGGATAAAGAAGGTGCTATTGTTGGGAAAAACCTAAAAGGACCTGCACTGGACCAAACTTTGAGCAAAATACTTAAATAATTGTTTTTTAGGCATATCTTTGCCACGTTATTTAACATGAAACTATAAATAAGCAACCAGGGATTTGAATCAATCGAAAAAAATATATTTTGCCTCTGACGTCCATCTGGGTGCAGCTGCGCTGAAACACAATCGGGAAAGGGAGTTGCTATTTGTAAACTGGCTTCGTCAGGTCAGAAAAGATGCCGAAATGATTATACTATTGGGAGATATATTTGACTTCTGGTTCGAGTATCGGAAAGTCGTTCCCAAAGGATTTGTGCGGTTTTTTGGTGAGATTGCAAGTATTTGTGATAGTGGAATCCCTGTTCATTTTTTTGCAGGAAATCATGATATTTGGGTATTTGATTACTTAAGTACCGAAATTGGCGCAATCATCCATACTGGTCCCTGGGAAACAGAACTTATGGGGAAAAAATTCTTTCTTGCACATGGTGATGATCTGGGAAAAACAGACAAAAAATACCAGTTTCTACAGGGAATATTCCGTAACAGGCTGGCCCAATGGGCTTTTGCAAAAATACATCCTGATTTAGGTTTTCGATGGGCACATAACTGGTCTAAAAGCAGTCGGTTAGGCAGAGGTGCCATTCATGTTCCATTTTTAGGAGAAGAACTTGAGCATCAGATACTATTTGCAAAAAAAACATTAAAAAAGAAATTCTTTGACTATTTTGTATTTGGGCATAGGCACCAGGCAATTGATTTTCAATTGTCGGAAAATAGTAAGATTTTTGTGTTAAGTGATTGGTTTTCTGAGACTATTTCCTATGGAGTTTTTGATGGAAACACATTTCAATTGGAAAAAATAGATAATAAAAATGCTCTATGAAAAGTAAATAATTTAAGTATGGATAAAAAAGTATATACAGTAATAGTTGGTACAGGCTCCTATATTCCTACAAGAATCATCCCAAATGAGTATTTTATGGATGTTGAATTTTTTGACCCTGTGACTTCGAAAAAGTTTGAAACCCCAAATTCGGAGATCATCCGTAAATTCTTTGAAATTACGAATATAGAGGAGCGACGATATGCTGATTCAGACCAGGTGACCAGCGATCTTGCAACGTTTGCAGCCCGTGATGCAATAGAAACTTCAGGAATTGATCCTGAAACATTCGATTTTATTCTGGTTGCCCATAATTTTGGGGATATTGTGGATGGGATACTTGTCCCTGACCAAATGCCATCCCTTGCCAATCGGGTAAAAACAAAACTTGGGATTCGCAATCCGTCAATCATGACAAATGATGTAACCTCTGGTTGTCCTGGATGGACTACGGCCATGGTCATCGCAGATGCCTTAATCAAAAGTGGGACCTATAAACGTGGTTTGGTTATTGGGGCCGATGTTTTATCCAGAATTGCCGACCCCTACGATCGTGACCGAATGATATTCTCAGATGGAGCAGGGGCAGTGATTGTTGAAGGTGTTGAAAGCGAAAAACCTGTTGGAATTTTGTCGCAGGCAAGCCGCTCTGATTTTGACCATAACATGCTTTTGATGGGAAGCTCTGCCAACCCTGATAATCCAAAAGAGTACAAATACCTGAGAATGTTAGGGTCAAAGGTTTATGCCTATGCATTAAGTACGGTTCCCGGCGTCGTAAAAGAGAGCCTTGACAAAGCAGGCCTCCACCTTAATGAGGTCAATAAAGTTCTGATTCACCAGGCAAACGAAAAAATGGATGAGGCGATTTTAAGTCGCGTATTCAAATTATATGGTAAACGGGAATATGATAAAACTATTATGCCTATGACCATTCAAAAGTTTGGAAACTCATCTACTGCGACGGTCCCGACATTGCTGGACCTGATTTTAAAGGATAAAATGCATGACCATCAAATCAACAAAGGGGATATTATTATTCTCACCTCTGTTGGTGCAGGTATGACGATCAACTCGATTGTTTATAAGATGCCGGATTGATTTTTGTTTTACAAAAAAAAGAGGTCGTATTGAAAACAATACGACCTCTTTTTTTCTCTTAGTGGTTATCAGCCAACCTGTAGCCGTATGGCACTCACCTTCTCTATTTTCTCTTTTGCAAATTCTGGCGTGATCACAATTTCAGTACTTGAACCCGATGGCATTTCAAACATCACATCGATCATCACCGTCTCACAAATAGCCCTTAAGCCACGCGCTCCCAATTTAAACTCAATGGCTTTATCCACAATAAGATAAAGCGTTTCTTCAGGAAAAGAGATTTTAATCCCATCCATTTTAAACAGCTTCTGATACTGTTTGATAATAGAGTTTTTTGGTTCTGTCAAAATTCGGCGTAATGCCTCCCGCTCCAATGGGACAAGATGTGTCAGCACAGGAAGCCTCCCAACTATCTCAGGAATTAGACCAAACGACCGGAGATCCTGGGGAGAAACATATTGGAGCAGGTTGTTGCGGTCCACATTGCCACTATCGAGGCTAGCTTTGTAACCAACAACCTTCGTATTTAACCGTTGCCCAATTTTGCGCTCAATCCCTTCGAATGCCCCACCACAAACAAACAAAATATTCTTGGTATCAACAGGGATCATCTTTTGTTCGGGATGCTTACGGCCACCCTGAGGCGGCACATTCACAACAGAACCTTCCAATAATTTCAACAAACCTTGCTGAACACCCTCACCTGATACATCACGCGTAATGGATGGATTATCACCTTTGCGTGCAATTTTATCAATTTCGTCAATAAATACAATCCCGCGTTCGGCAGCTTCAACATTGTAATCGGCAACCTGAAGGAGACGGGTAAGCAGGCTTTCGATATCTTCACCCACGTAACCGGCTTCAGTGAGCACAGTAGCATCAACAATTGTAAACGGCACATGCAACATCCTCGCAATCGTTTTGGCTAGCAGGGTTTTACCTGTCCCAGTAGGGCCAACAAGAATAATATTGGATTTTTCAATTTCTGTTCCTTCATCATCGGCACGTTGGTTCAACCTCTTATAATGGTTGTAAACGGCAACTGCCAAAACTTTTTTTGCATCCTCCTGCCCGATCACATATAAATCGAGGAATTCCTTTATTTCTTTGGGTTTCTTCAATTCAACACCTGTCAGATCAAACTTTTTACCTTTTTTAAATTCCTCATCGATGATTGCATGAGCCTGCTCGATACAGCTTTCACAGATGTGACCTTCCATTCCGGCAATCAGAAGCTGAACATCCTTCTTTTCACGGCCACAAAAGGAGCATTTATCTATTTTTTTCATTCTAAAAAATAAGGGTTACTATTGGGAAAAAGCCCCAATTACTTTTTTGTGCGGATCAGGATATCGTCGATCATGCCGTAATCCTTTGCTTCCTGGGAAGTCATCCAGTAGTCGCGATCCGAATCCTGTTCAACCTTTTCGATTGGTTGACCTGAATGGGAGGCAATAATCTGGTACAATTCAGTTTTTAACTTTGCAATTTCCTTGGCAACAATTTGTATATCAGAGGCTTGTCCCTGTGCTCCTCCCATTGGTTGGTGAATCATGATCCTGGAATGTTTCAAGGCTGACCTTTTACCAGTTGTTCCGGCAGTCATAAGCACTGCTGCCATTGAAGCTGCCATCCCGGTACAAATCGTAGCAACATCACAGTTGATGTATTGCATGGTATCGTATATCCCAAGTCCGGCATGAACGGATCCCCCTGGGGAATTGAAGTAAATCTGGATATCTTTCCCCGGATCGGAAGATTCGAGAAAAAGTAGCTGTGCCTGAATAATGTTCGCCACGTAATCGTCGATCGGAATGCCAAGAAAAATGATCCTGTCCATCATCAACCGTGAAAAGACATCCATCTGGGCGATGTTCAACTGTCTTTCTTCGATGATTGTTGGGGAGATATAACTGTTTGCATAAACTGATTCGTACTTGTGCAGGCTAAGGCTACTAATCCCTAAATGCTTTGTCGCATACTTGCGGAAATCCTCATTATTCGAGTTCATAACACAATAAGATTAAATAAAAAACTTTGTAAGACAATCCGATTTTCGGTTCTATAGGAGATCC
>CAIYPA010000370.1 GCA_903927965.1 uncultured Bacteroidia bacterium
TAGGGTATTGGAGAGCAACTGGCAGCTAGCTTCTGGCGGCTGGATGTTCGAGGTTAGATGAAGATTTTACTTTAGACAATGTCTAAGACTTGGTTGTTCTGAATCAGAAGAAAATCGTATTTATTCATCGATACAACCAGTGGATCAGAACCATCGGCTCGGCACATATTGTAACCACGGATTTTAATCCGTGGCCCTTTGATGCAAATGTAGGAATCTATAAATATCAAATTATGAGGACTATAAAATTAATACTTATTTCATATTTCTGTATTTCAATCTATTACAATTCTTCTGCCCAAAAGACATATTGTAATCCGCTGAACATTGACTATGGATACACACCTATTCCCAATTTCAGCGAATGGGGACGCCACCGGGCAACCGCCGATCCTGTAATTACGATGTACAAAGGCGATTACTACCTTTTCTCTACGAATCAATGGGGTTATTGGTGGAGCCCCGACCTCAGCACCTGGAACTTTGTGTCGCGGTCATTCCTGAAACCATGGCATAAAGTTTATGACGACCTTTGCGCCCCGGCAGTTTGGGTCCAGGGCGACACCTTGCTTGTATTTGGCTCGACCTATTCGACAAATTTCCCGATCTGGATGAGCACCAACCCAAAGGCCAACGAATGGAAAGAGGTGGTCGATTCGTTTGCAATCGGGGGTTGGGACCCCGATTTTTTTACCGATACCGATGGGAAACTCTATATGTACAATGGAAGCAGCAACGCTTATCCCCTTTACGGAATTGAAATCAACCGGAAAACCTTTGCTCCGATTGGTACGCGGAAAGAGTTGTTGCTCCTCAATGATGAGCGGTTTGGCTGGCAACGGTTTGGCGAATATTCCGACAATACTTTTCTGAATCCATTTTTGGAAGGTGCCTGGATGACCAAACACAATGGGAAATACTACCTTCAGTACGGTGCCCCGGGAACCGAGTTTAGTGGATATGCCGATGGTGTAGCTGTATCGGATCAGCCACTTGGCTATTTTGCCCACCAATCAATGCCACTGTCGTATAAACCTGGCGGATTCGCAAGGGGTGCTGGCCATGGAGCCACCTTTACCGACAAATGGGACAACTACTGGCATGTGAGCACATTGGCGATTTCGGTAAAGAACAATTTTGAGCGAAGGCTAGGTTTGTGGCCTGCCGGTTTCGATAAGGAGGATGTGATGTATTGCAATACCGCTTTTGGCGATTATCCTCATACTCTTCCCAACGGAAAAGCAGATCACCTCGAAAGCCGTTTTACCGGTTGGATGTTGCTCAATTACAACAAACCGGTGACCGTTTCCTCAATATTAGGAAGTTATCAGGCGAATAATGCAGTAGATGAGAGTATTAAAACATACTGGTGTGCCAGAACCCCCAATTCAGGAGAATGGATTGCTTCCGATCTTGGGGAAGTTTCGACAGTCAAAGCCATTCAAATCAATTATGCGGATCAGGATGCAACTATACTTGGCAAACAACCAGGACTTTACCATCAATACAAATTGTTTTATTCCACCGATGGTTTAAAATGGAAATTACTGATAGATAAGAGTTTAAATAAAACAGATGTTCCACATGACTATCTTGAACTTTCCATTCCTGTGGAAGCAAGGTATGTCAAATTGGAGAACACCCATGTGCCATCAGGTAAATTTGCAATCAGTGGTTTGAGGGTTTTCGGGACAGGACATGGGGAAAAACCTGAAACTGTGACAGATTTTGTGGTGCTTCGGACTCACAGCGACAAACGCAGTGCCTGGCTCAAATGGAGGCCTGTGGACAATGCCACCGGTTACAACATTTATATGGGAATTGCCCCCAACAAACTGTACAACTGCATCATGGTTTATGGGTCCAACGAATACTGGCTCAAGGCAATGGACAGGGAGATGCCCTATTACTTTACCATTGAAGCGTTTAATGAAAATGGCGTTTCTGCAAAAACTCAAATAATCAAATCGGAATAAATTTTTAGATAATGAGAAAGCTATTATTGACTGTTGTTTTACTGACAGTTGTCTTGTTTACACAGGCCCAGGTAAAACCTGCAACGGATGCTAAAATGAACTCATTTATTGCCACGTTGATGGCAAAGATGACCCTTGATGAAAAATTGGGACAGCTCAACCTTCCGGCAGCGGGGGATATCACAACCGGGCAAGCCAACAGCTCCGACGTAGCCCGGAAAATTAAAGAAGGAAAAGTTGGTGGGCTTTTCAACATCAAGTCGGTCAGTAAGATACGCGATGTGCAAAAAATCGCCGTTGAGCAAAGTCGGTTAAAGATCCCCCTTATTTTTGGGATGGATGTGATCCATGGTTACAAAACGGTTTTCCCGATCCCTATTGGCTTGTCCTGTTCCTGGGATATGGGCTTGATTGAAAGATCGGCAAGGATCGCCGCTCAGGAAGCGAGTGCCGATGGCATCTGCTGGACATTTTCACCCATGGTCGATATTTCGCGCGATCCTCGTTGGGGGCGTATGTCGGAAGGATCGGGTGAGGATCCATACCTTGGGGCACAGGTTGCAAAAGCCATGGTTAAAGGATACCAGGGAGATGACCTTGCAAAGGAGAACACGATATTGGCTTGCGTGAAACATTTTGCCCTTTATGGTGCAATTGAGGCAGGGCGTGAATACAACACAGTCGATATGAGCCGGATCAGGATGTACAATGAATACTTTGAACCCTATAAAGCAGCAGTTGAAGCGGGTGCCGGATCTTTGATGACCTCCTTCAACGAAATTGATGGTATCCCTGCAACAGCCAACCGATGGCTCGTCAACGATGTGTTGCGCAAACAATGGGGATTCAATGGTTTTGTAGTTACCGATTATACGGCAATTATGGAGATGTCGGAACATGGCTTAGGTGACCTGGCAACCGTTTCGGCCCTTGCCCTTCATGCCGGAATCGACATGGACATGGTCAGCGATGGATTCTTAAATACGATAAAGCAGTCCTTAACCAAAGGAAAGATTACGCAGGCAGAAATTGACCTTGCCTGTCGCCGGATCCTTGAAGCCAAATACAAACTTGGATTGTTTGATGACCCATATCGCTATTGCGATGAGAAAAGGGCTGCCAATGAGATATTTACGCCACAAAACCGTCAGGAGGCCAGAACAATCGCAGCCCAGACCATGGTACTGTTAAAGAATGACAATCAGGCACTTCCATTGAAGAAGAAAGGGACATTTGCCTTGATCGGGCCACTTGGCAACAATCGCGAAAACATGACAGGCACCTGGTGCGTAGCTGCCGATTTCGATAAATGTGTCTCTCTTCTTGACGGATTAAAAACTGCACTTGGAAATGATGCGAAAATTCTGACAGCCAGGGGAACCAATTTTGTTATGGATCAGGCACTTGATTCGAGGATAAGTATCTTTGGAAAACCCACCTATTTTGACAAGCGGTCACAGGCAGAAATGGTAGCCGAAGCTGTCGATATGGCAAAAAAATCGGATGTGATCGTAGCTGCATTGGGCGAGTCGGCCGAAATGAGTGGCGAGTCTTCAAGCCGTTCGGACATTAACCTTCCTGAAAATCAGAAAGAGTTATTGAAAGCGTTGCTCGCTACCGGTAAACCTGTGGTGATGGTACTTTTCACTGGCCGTCCGCTTTCCCTGTCCTGGGAAAATGCCAATGTCTCGGCAATCTTAAATGTGTGGTTTGCAGGAACAGAGGCAGGCGATGCAATTGCTGATGTTCTGTTTGGCAAGGTCAACCCTTCCGGTAAACTGACGGCTACCTTTCCACAAAATATCGGACAAGTCCCAATTTACTACAATCATAAAAATACAGGCAGGCCTTTGGCAGAAGGGACGTGGTTCCAAAAGTTCAAATCGAATTACCTCGATGTTCCGAACGAGCCACTTTATCCGTTCGGATATGGTTTAAGCTATTCAAAATTCGAGTATGGCGATTTAAAGTTGAGCGCCAATCAGGCAAAAGGCAATCAGACGGTTAAGGCAACCATCACCCTCTCCAATTCCGGTAAGGTGGATGGTACGGAAGTGGTCCAGCTTTACATCCGTGATCTTGTGGGTAGTGTGACCCGTCCCGTTAAGGAATTGAAAGGTTTTCAAAAGATTGCCCTAAAATCTGGTGAGTCAAAACAGGTCTCCTTTGGTATTACGCCACAAGATCTCAAATTTTACAACAGCGATCTCAAATACGACTGGGAATCCGGTGATTTTACAATCATGGTAGGTGGCAATTCAAGGGATGTGAAATCGGCAAAGGTGAACTGGGTAAAATAGGATCCTGCGATTTCCAATCGTACCATAAAAAGTGATTGGAAATCTACCGAAGGTGAGATAGGGTCATGCGATTTCCAATCGCGGCACAAAAAGCGATTGGAAATCGCATGACCCGTAGGCTCTTTCCAAAATATTTTTATAACCAGATTTTAAATTAATTCTGAATTAGGCTGTCAATCAATATGATAAAAAAAAGGGAAACTCTAGCCTTCCTTTCTTTGTAGTACAAATTTTATTTCAAAAGGTTGTTCATCTCATGCAATATTCTGGTCAATTCAGTTTGGTTTTTTGATCGGGAAATCACCGTGATGTAATGATCCCCATATTTATCATCTTTTATATGGAATGTCCTCTTATCTAAAGAACTATCTATCTTCCTGTCTGACAATATATTGAAAATCTTATTTCGATATTCCTGTGGCGAAATCTGAATACGGTTTTTTCTCATTTTTATTTCAGAATGATCACAATAATAGTATAAGATCACATCGAATAATTTCAAGTAATCTTTGATTAAATCAGCAATTTCAAATAAAGTAAGGGGATTATTCTGCCATATAGAATTATCATGAGAAATGAGGACCACATCGACAATGGGAATCCCGATATCAGGAATGCCGACAGTATTAAATAAGGAAAAACGGATTTTAAACTTAATCCCCTCTTTTGTTTCGTAAGAAATAACTTGTTCTATTTCCATACAATAAAAAAGACAAAACCATATTATTTTTTAATGGTCACATCGGATTTAGCGGACTCCAAAGATTTTTTCTTCTTTTGCTTATCCAACTGAAGATTCCTAACGAATTCGAGCAGACTTTGCGATGGCCTTTCGATATGTAAAGTTTTTGTTTTCATTTCAGTACAAAATTAGAATTAATTGTATAATCAATCAAATATTCAAGCGTTTTTTTGAATTTTATCCTTACTAGAAAAAGGCGTAGGACCTTAAGAACGAAGATAGACGATAGATTTGGACTCTGATTTGGAGTTTGCCAAATACTTTGAAGACCAGAATTTTAAATTGATTTAGAATTAGGTTGTATATCAATATGATACAAAATGGTGAATAAACGGCTCCCTTTTTGATTGCGATTTTTTTATATATTTCAAACATTTAGGCCAAACACTACTCTACAGGAACGAAAACTTAAAATTTACACCCTAAGTAACTTAAAAAAGGATGATGAAATTTTATTGCCGCAATATGAACGTGAGATAATACCCAAGCTTAAAATATTCCTACAGGAACTATCTGATATTGTTCATGGTATAAAGGAAGTTACATGGGACAGCATTGACAAATTCTTTGTGAACCGGCTTTCAACCTATATCATAATGGATTTTCCCAATTCTCATAAATTAGTTGCTGTTCAAAATCATATGCGTCTTTTCCGAATTCGAACTCAGCAACAATGTGCCAACTATAATTTTCAAAATCGTGCTTGACAACTATGGAGGAAGTTCTGTACAAAGGAAAATCTAAGTTAGATGGTAAATTTACTTTAATGTTGTTTTCTCTGTAACCGAAATAATAGTGACCTGTTATATTATGAACACAATAATAAACATATGGCCGTACCTTAGTGGACGAATAAATAGACATGCTGATTGCTCCTTAAAGCGTTAGGGCGGGTGGATGTGCCAACATCGCGATCCGCACAATTATTTATCAATTACTCATTTATAGGATGAAATACTGTGGACGTAATATCCGAACTGTTTAGCGCAATTCTTGTTGGTTTCGTATTTTCATTCGTCATTGGATCGATGATCGTCTTTGTGCGCGACTACAAGAAGTTCAAGGTCGAAGAAACCATCAAAGAAATAAATGCAGATACAATTCTCATCCGCTTTGAGCCAGTCGAACAAGCCGGTTATCACACCGTGTTGATTTTTGATTGGATGAAAAATAAATTTATCGGTCAGGGCGACACAACAGAAGACGCAATCAAATTTATTACAAGCAAGTTTCTCGAAAAGAACATTATTCTTGTGGATGAAAATGCAACCGACCACAGGAAAATTGGGACAATTCTTAGATCAGCGGAGAAGGCATAATGGATCACATCGTTTTAGCGCAGCCACAAGTTCCAGCAGAAGGTATTCTAACGCAACACGTTCACGACGAGTGGCGGTACTACAAGGTTCCGTGCTCGTGCGGTTGCGATGCTGAGATCACGTTCAGCATTGAAATTGACGAGGACAACATCGTCGCGCATTTCTATTCGCAAACAAAAACCAACTACTGGCGTGATCGTCTTCAATACGATTATCTCAACGATTGTTGGCTCCTCTACGTGTTCAAGTCCAACTTTAACGACTGGTATAACCGTCTCGCAATCTGCTGGAAGGCGTTGGTTCATGGCTACATCGAAACCGAGACTTGGGTTATGTTATCCGAGCAGCAAACGATCAATTTCGCTGAAGCGTTGAAGGTCGGCACAGAAGGATTCCACGTTCAACGCGAAGCCCAACGCGCAGCATATGAAGCAAAGAAGGCAAAGAATGCTCCCAATTAAACGAATCGCATTAATCGCCCACGA
>CAIYPA010000371.1 GCA_903927965.1 uncultured Bacteroidia bacterium
AAAAGTCAGGGCGAATGCTTATGACCTTGTAATCAATGGAGTAGAGATAGGTGGTGGTTCGGTAAGAATTTTTGACAGTGAACTTCAGGCCAAGATGTTCAAAACACTTGGGTTTACCAAACAGGAAGCTGAAAATCAGTTTGGATTCCTGATGGAGGCTTTTAAATATGGGGCTCCCCCACACGCTGGTATTGCTTTTGGATTCGACCGTCTGGTTTCGATGTTTGCAGGATTGGACTCGATCAGGGATGTAATTGCATTTCCAAAGAACAATTCCGGGAGGGATGTCATGAACGATTCTCCGGCTGAAATTTCACAGGTTCAACTTGACGAACTCTATATTTCATTAATCCAGCCGAAAATTAAAGGTTAGATTGCAAGTATTTGTATATCAATAAAACAGAAAAGGGACATTTAGATTTGTCCCTTTTCTGTTATATTTTACTGGTTATATCAATTTTCAAGTTCACCGCTCAGATTTTGGAGCAGGTATGCCTTTACTTCCGAAACAGGAAGGTTTTGTCCTAATAGAAACATCAGTTTTGTAATACCGGCTTCAACAGTGATGTCTTTACCGCTGACCACCCCAGCCTCCTTAAGTTCGCGGCTAGTTTCGTAATAGCCCATTTTCACATTTCCACCCGGACATTGGCTTACATTCATAAATATCATTCCCAGATCAGTTGCCTTTCTGATTGCCTCAAAAACCCAGGGGAAAGTTGGCATATTCCCCGAGCCATACGATTCCAGAACAATACCTTTGAGGCCCTCAAGAGTAAGTATAGACTCAAAATATTTTCGGTTTAAACCAGGAAATATTTTTATTACGATCACATTTTCATCAATTGATGTGTTGATATTCAGAATTCCTTTACTTCTGGGATAGTTTATCTTTTCGTAATTGTATTTGATGTCAACACCTGCTGTTGCAAGCGGAGGATAATGATGGGATGTAAAAGCACTGAATTGTTGTGAATCCTCCTTGGTCGTCCTGTTTCCGCGGAAAAGATTGGAACTGAAATAAATGCAGACCTCAGGAACCACTGCTTTCCCATCTTTTTTAGCAGCAGCAATCTGTATTGCTGTAATAATATTTTCTTTCCCATCAGTGCGCAATACCCCGATTGGCAACTGCGATCCTGTCATAATTACCGGTTTGTCAAGATTTTCAAGCATATAGCTTAAGGCAGATGCTGTATAGGCCATTGTGTCTGTTCCATGAAGGATGACGAAACCATCGTATTTGGAATAATAAGTTTTAATCGTTTTTGCAATCTGGATCCAAATGGCTGGGGTCATATTGGCCGAATCGATTGGAGGAGTGAAGGTTATTGACTCAATTCCAAATCCGAGCTTGTAAAGTTCAGGGATCTCTTCCTGAATCAATTCGAATTTCATTGGAGAAAGGGTCTTTGTTTTCGGGTCTTCACGCATACCAATTGTGCCACCGGTATAGATTATCAGAATGGATTGTTTGTCTGCAGCCACTTTGTTTTCAGTTTGATACGTTACAAAAGTATAAATCCCTTGTCAAAAAACGGTTAAAATCCAAATAATTGTTGGGCATTCAACGTCGTTGTCCGTGCAACCTCTTCGATGGTTATTTGATAGATAGACGCTATTTTGGAAGCAATGGCCGTGATGTAAGCACTCTCGTTTCTACGGCCACGGTGAGGGACAGGTGCAAGCCAGGGAGAATCAGTTTCCAGTACGATATGTTTCAGGTCAATTTCATTAATCACAGCATCCATACCCGAATTTTTAAAGGTCACTATTCCACCTACTCCGATTTTAAACCCAAGTCCGATTACCTGACGTGCCTGGTCAATATTGCCTGTAAAGCTATGGAAAACACCCCTTAACGACTCATCTTTTTCCTGAATGATGATCTCTATTACTTCCTGAAAGGAGTCCCTGACGTGTATTACGATTGGGATATTTAACTTTTTGGCCCATCCAATCTGGATTATAAAGGCCTCTGTTTGTTCGGAGAGAAAAGTCTTGTCCCAATATAGATCAATCCCTATTTCCCCAATTCCCGGAAATTTTCTCTTGCTTAACCAATATTCCATGATTTGTAATTCTTTTCGAAAATCTTCCTTGACAGATGTTGGATGTAAGCCTATTAATGGGGAAAATAAAAATGGGGAGGAATCAGCAAGATCAAGCATCGGTTTGATTGTGGAACTGTCGATATTTGGCAATATGATCCGTTTGATCCCGGCATTTAATGCCCGCTCAATAACTTCATTCCTGTCGGAACTGAATTCTTCGGAATAAATATGTGAATGGGTATCAACAAACATTTTTTCTATTTTAAGCAAAGGTAATTTTATGTGAAATTGTATCCGTTAAAATAATGTTATGTCTGTGTTATTTTCGCGTCTTATTTCATGTAAATTTGAAAAGACGTAATATCTAATAAAAATGACTGATAAAGAGTTGAAAGAGAAATCTAATCAGGTTAGTAACCTGCTGTCAGCCAGAAAATTAAAGCCGGCATTTGATCTGTTGGAGCGTTTAATTTTAGATAATGGGCTTGGGGAATACAGCGATGAGTACTTTAGTCTTGAGCAAAACTATAAGTTTATGCTCAAATACACGGTTGAAGGAATCAATGATCCTGAAAGGCAAAAAATATATGAGCATTTATTGATATCCACTTTTGAGCTTGCTGACAATACTTTTGAGAGCTTGCGATTGAAACATTCTCAATCTGTTGAATATCAAAAAAAACGAGGTTTTGTCAAGCATTTTATCAAAGATGGAAAGCAGTATTTGCATGAATTGGAAAATTATTCGGTTCAAAAAGAGTTAAGGTCTTTGTTAAGTGCGAATGAAAACCCTGAGCGGAGCGATGATCTAAGAGCTGAGGGAGAGAAACATACACAAAAAATTATTACCCTTTTTTATCATTTCTGGTTTTTCAACAAGCTGACGGAAGATGAAATGGATTTGTTCACGGCTTTTATCGGCAATGAAGCATTCCCTTTTCATGAGAAAGCATTGATGGTTACCGGGCTTACGATGAGCCTTTTGCGTTTTTTCGATGAAAATAAAATAGCCCTTCTTTTCAATTGTCTGGAATCATTGGACGAAGAGATCGGTCTTCGGGGGTTAATTGGCTTATTGATAGGACTATACTTATATGACCAACGGATGCCTTTTTATCACTCCATCATTGGAAGGTTGAATATTCTGATCGAGGACCCTAAATTTAAGTCGAACCTTGAAAAATCTATTCTTCAATTTATTCGGAGTAAAGAGACAGAAAAAATCCAGCGCAAGCTCCAAAATGAAATATTGCCTGAAATGATCAAGCTTAGCCCAAATTTGCGGAACAAACTGAGCCTTGAAAGTTTGTTAGGTGAAGGGCTTACGGAAGACAGGAATCCTGAGTGGCAGGAAATTTTAAAAGATTCCCCTGGGTTAATGGGGAAAATCGAGGAGCTTACAGAGATGCAGCTTGAAGGTGCCGATGTATTCCTAAGTTCTTTTGCAATGTTAAAGCATTTTCCCTTTTTCAGTGAATTGGCCAACTGGTTTTATCCTTTTACGCCAGACCATCCCGAGATCATAAAAAACCCAATCAACAAAGACTCTGGTGAAGACCTGACGTTTACACAATTGATCATGAATTCTACAATGCTTTGTAATTCTGATAAATACTCGTTTTATTTCAGCATTTTGAATATTCCTCCCGACTATAAGAAAATGGTTTCGGATTCATTAAAGGCCGAATCGGAACAGCTTGATGAATTAGCCCGTGATAAATCATACCTCGCACATAGCAAAAAATCGGAAACTATTATCAGCCAGTATGTTCGGGATCTTTATCGTTTTTTTAAGATTCATCCCCAACGTGAAGGGTTTGAAGATA
Organism: uncultured Bacteroidia bacterium; assembly: GCA_903927965.1. GTDB lineage: Bacteria > Bacteroidota > Bacteroidia > Bacteroidales > Prolixibacteraceae > JAAFHB01. The sequence goes on from CAIYPA010000371.1 coordinate 3,881, forward strand.
TCTTTGCGTGGAGGTTTAATTTTCACAACAAGTTTGCTTTCTCGAAACTTTTGGGCGAAGATCTGGAAATTCAGCGCAGCATTGCAGAATTCAATTTCGCAAAGGATTATTTTGATGATGCTCGTGAAATCTATGAATTGTTGCTCAATAGGAACGATGATCCGGAAATGCTCCAGAAGCTAGCCTATTGTTATCAGAACATGGGTGATTACAAAAATGCGCTTAACTATTACCTCAAAGCCGATCTTTTCGATCAGAATAAACTATGGAACCTTAAAAAGATTGCCCTGTGTTATCGTTATCTGAAAAAACCAATCAAAGCTCTTGAATATTATCAACAGGCTGTAATCCTTCAACCGGATGATTTAAGCTTGCATGTTTCAATCGGACAATGTCAAATGGAGCTCGACCAATATGAGGAGGCGCTAAAGACCTATTATAAAGTCGAATACCTGTCGCCAGGAAATAAAAAGATCTGGAGACCCATTGGTTGGTGTTCCTTTTTGGTCGGAAAAATAGAGCAGGCAGAAAAATATTATGACCGATTGATTAAGGAAAGCCCCAATAAATTTGATTTACTGAATATGGGCCATGTTCAATGGTGCATTGGAAACCGGAAAGCCGCACTGGATTATTACAAAAAGAGTATAAACAATCCCGAAAATTCTGAAAAGGATTTTATGGAGGCTTTTGAGGAGGATTTGCACCATCTTATCAAACAGGGTGTTAATAGTGATGATGTGCCTATTATGCTCGATCAGCTTAGGTATTCTTTGGGAGAATAAAATGGGTTATAAAAAATGAGCCGATAAACATACTACTTATCGGCTCATTTTTTTTAAGTAAAACTATTGAATCGTATAAACGACTACGCTACTGTCAATACTGATTCCGATTGTCAAGGTCATGCTAGTAGTTGCACTTCCAGAAACCGTAAGGGTGATCTTCCTGTCTGCGGTAAGTTTTGCTTCAATGGCATCAAGTGTCGCTGTTGTAACAGCAGGGGTAAAAGTATTGTTGACCGATGTGATATTCGTTTGTGTAAAAATATCCCCTACTCCGGCGACATTAAGTTTGACAGAATTAATGGTTTGATCAGCAGCTATTCCAGTAACAGTAACAACTACACTACTGAGGTTAATCTGTTTGATCCTTGATGTATAGGAAGCGAGGTCGATGTTCGCATCCAAGGTTAAATCCTGGGTCTTTGAGAAGTTAATAGGCGTTCCTGTAGCTAACAAATCAGCGGATTTCATTCCAGTTAACCAGTAAGCCTGATCAATTACCATACTTTGTTGTAACTTAGTATTGATGGTAAGGGTAGTGGCATCTTTAATCTTGTTGCAACTGGTAAGGGCCAGTACAAGTGCAATAATGGACAACAATTTGATTTTCATGGCATTGGAGTATGAAGTTAATAAAAATGAATGTTTCAATTCAAACAATAAAATTAATAAAAAAAATTGCTGGTTATTCGCCTTATCGGGTATACCAAAGACGATAAACAATACATTTTTAAAAAAGTTCAATTATTAGAAATATCGGGGGGTGGTCTGACGCCCTCTTCGACCGTAAACAAAATCATAACTGATCATAAACTCATGAGTCCCGGAATTGACCTGGGTAGGATGAAATGTTGTCTGATCGTATGAATAGCCAAATTTAAGTTGATTGTTTACATGAAACTGGAAAATTAGTCCATACGAATTTTCCACGCGGTAAGTTGCCCCAACCCAGACTCTGTCATAAAGTAAAAAGCTTCCTGATAAATCAAAAAAGCTGGGTGTCCTTTCTGCCCATCGGTAGAGAACTGTAGGTTTGAATTTTACAATATCGTTTATAAAAATGACAAATCCACCCATCCCATAAAAGTGCAGGACTTCCCGATAAACGTTCTCTGAATTTTGACTTTGTATTCTGTTTTTTAAGATTTTAGGTGCTGAGGCTCCAAGAAAAAACCGTTCACCCTGCCACATTATACCTACACCCAGATTTGGAAGGAATTTAAAATTAACATCATAAGCAAAAACAGGATCATTCGGATCGTTGATCAGGAGGTCTGTCAGATAAGCCTGGTAGATATTGAATCCGACCTTAAATCCAAAGGACAACAATTGATCCCGGTTCAGATTGATACGATAGGCATAATCGACATAAACCCCATTTTGCCGTACAGGGCCCCATTTATCATTAACAATTGACAAACCTAAACCAATATTATACCTGCGAAGAGCACCATTAATCGTTAAAGTATTTGTATTTGGGGCGCCGTCAAATCCAATCCATTGGGCACGAGATATGCCTGTGATATTCAATGCCCCATTATTACCTGCATAGGCAGGCTGGATTGTCAGTAAATTGTTCATATACTGAGTATAGACCGGATCTTGCTGCGAAAAGGAGTAATGAGGCAATCCGATAAAAAGGTATAAACCAAAGCTTAAAGCCTTACCCAAAGTTATAATTGCGGTACTTTTCAAATGAAGTATTTTAACATCAAATATAATGAATAAATCAGATACCAACACGCATAAAATGCTGGTAACAGATTTTTGAATTCAATAAGCAACATAAAGGAATCCCTTTAAAATGCGATTTGTCGAACCAAGCCTAAGAGAGTAATAGTAAACACCCTGATTAACTTTATCCTGAGAATTTGCACCACTTTTGAGGTAATTTCCTGACCAATCATTTTGATAATTACTGCTTTTAAAAAGAACTTGTCCATCTTTTGTGAAAATCGTAAGTTCCGATCCCGGATAATTTTCAAGACCTTTGAATACAAGGAAATCGTTCAAACCATCCCCATTTGGCGAAAGGCCCTGAGCAATTGCAATGGGGGCATCATCAACATCGATAGTTACTTTGGTAGAATCGGATAAATGATTGACATCTGAAATTTTATAAGAGAATATGTCCTTCCCCGTAAAATTAGATAGGGGACTATATAAAACGTTGCCATTGCTCAATACCTTGACTGTACCATGGGAGGGATTAATGGTTATTTCCAATGTTTCCGGTTTGATATTATTGAAAGAACTATAATCATTCGAGAGAACCGGAAGGATCAGGTCCTGATCCCAGGTACATCTTCCATAATCGGGATTTGCGCGGATTACATTTTGAATATCCGAAACTTTTTGGGCAGTATAAGACTCGCACCCATATTTGTCTCTTACCAATAATGAGTAACAACCTGGAAATGAAACTATTATATTTGGACTATTCGGATCACCTGTAATGGAACCATTTTCTACTGCCCAATTATAAGTGATCGAAGTTCCTGTTGAAGTACTTCCATCTGCAAGTTTGTGCCCATTCTTATCAATTAATTCTGAATAAACAATTTTTGCATCGGGTCGGATATCTGTTTTTACAACTAACGTATCCATATCAGTTTTCCCAGACCGATCTGTTACCGTTAGTCTGATCCTGAAATTAGCAGGTAAAACACCGGTATATTGGGATGATAATGAAAACACAGTCCATTTTCCTTCGCCATTTGTGATACTACCTCCTAAATCTATTGGAACCCATTCATATTTAACAATTTCACCTTTTGATCCTGTCCCATCAAGTTTAATATTTTTGCATGATCCGATAATGGTGTCAGCTCCGGCATTTGCGTCAATGGAAGTTGCCAGAACTTTCATTTTTCCAACTTTCTGATTTGAGCATCCAAATAGGTTAAACGATTGTACCATAAAATAATAGATCCCATTTTTCCCCCACTTGACTGTTACTTCCGGACCAGAATTGCCTTGTAAAAATTCAACATCCGATGTGGAGACCTCGGAGGTAAGAGATCTGTCAGAATATATTTTCCAGAAAAAGATGTTTCCAGGCTTATCCTTTACACTTAACTTGCTGACATTGCCACAGAAGACTGTGTTTGTTCCCTGTGCAGCAGTGAAACTTACCGCAAGCAGGATTATCGATACAGTCAATCCAAATGGTTTACAATTCGCACAGAGAAACATCTTCTTACCAAATTATCTATAGATCACCCTATAAGCGAATGTTAAACCAGTAACTTACGGCTCAAGAAAGTTCGTTGCCGGTGCAGTTGGTACTGACAATGGCGATCCTGATGGAGTATTTGTAAGTATTTCAGGACGGGCTTTGATTGTCTGTGTGACCATTTTGCCAAAACTGGCCTCTTCGGTACAATCTGTGCTGCTCTTCACATCTTTAAGCAATTCACTGCTATAAACACCGTCAACCCCAATATTGATATTTTGATCAGAGGACCCCTCCCATGTTCCATTCGAAACGATCATTTTAATATAAATCGGAAGTGACCCATCAGCCGCAGCTGTTGCATTAACTGAAGAAGTGAATTCTCCACCTGTGGAGTTGGCAGCACCAGTAAAATCGGTATAGGCTCCTGATATTGTTGTGGACCAACTCAGTTCCTTGATCGTCTGACCAGCATTTAAAGTTGGGATTTTTACGGAAGGAGTCCATTCCCCAACAATATTTGATGCCGTAACTTTTGAAAAGAAGGTGTTTTCCCCATAAGTATAAGTGGCTTTGTCATCGCTGGGGTTAATGACAATCCCGGTAATATCTGCTGCACAATAAATACCAGTTGAACTTGCACCAGTATTATCTACAGCTTCAACCCCCAAAAGAAATAGGTTTACCGGACTGATTTTCCACACTTTAATATTTGATGCACTGCATGTTCCATTGTTTTGGCCATATTTTACTACCAGGTAATAGGGGTTGGTGGCCGCAAGTGCAATGGCCTGAGGCGACCATGTGAGAATGATACTCTTTTGGCCAGCCGCAAGACTCGTTTTCCCATACGTCAGGCCCGTTCCAACTGTAATGACATTTCCTGTTGATGGAACTTCAGCACCAGTTATGATACTTGGATCTGTGGTCACATACCATGTAAAGTTGCCACTATCTGTGTAACCATTTATTGCCGATATAGTCACAGCATAAGTATAAGGAACAGTTGCACCTGGGCGCAATGGTCCCGGTGTACAGGATTGCCCTTCGGCAACATTCATTGAAACAATTAATTCCATCAATGCAAAAAACAGTAGCTTTTTCATAGCGATAAATTTTAAAGGGTTGTTTTAAGATGAATCATAAATCTGTTCTATTTTGGGCCTAATTTGAATAATTCTGTTTAAAAATCCTGGACAATTGGAGGTCTTGGACGTATTGAAATCGTTACAACTGCTCTTTCCCCGACTGGTGTAATATTCCCATATTTATCCTCCAACCAATAGGTTATGTGGTGATTGATTATGTTTTGATCGTTGCCTGGAATAACAATTGCAGTTCCATAAGTAGAAGGCTGACCTGTTCCTGAAATTGTTGCAGGATTTTGGTCCAACTCTAGTAGCCAATGAATGATCAACTCACTGGTTGAGCTGCAATTATCGCTGAAAATGCCGGGATCAAGATCAAATGTGTTATCATACGGTGCGAACAAATAGTAATCGGGTCTTGGTTCGGTAATATCGTCCGATCCATTGCTTGTAGCCACGAAAATATCCTGAACACATAAAACTTTGTTGTTGATACTTTCACAGAAGATTGGGGGAGTTTGATCCCCTGAATGAATAGTCACCAATTGGGCAGCAGAACATCCCGGTAATGAAGTCCCCGAAACCGAAATTGTTGTTTCGGTCAAAACTGAAGGCGTGTTGTTTAGTATTGAAAAGTCAATGGGAGAGGAATTACCACTTGATGGCGATATTGTTAGTTTATCACTGTTCATACGGGTCCATTCCCAAAGAAAAGTTGTTCCCGGAACTTGATTTGGATTCGAAAAATTTATGGTTTGGCTACCAGTTTCCGGACAAATATTCAAAGAGGTAGGATTTACCAATAAATTTGGGGTTGGATTTACAGTAACCACAACAATCTTTTTATCTGTACATCCATCAAGATCAATATTATAATTGAAATCTACATTAACTGGAAGATTTGTTGTATTTGTGAGAGCTTCATTGATAGGTCCCAAACCGGAATTGTCCGCTTCTGAAATCCCTTCTGTTGTAATACGGTTCCATTCATAAATTGTTCCGGTACCTTCGGGTGTATAATTAACCGGAGATCCACTACAACACGAATAGGTTAGCGGTGAGGTCATTACAGGCATCAGGCATCCTTTTATCAATATGTCGTCAATCCTGTTTGAACCGGAACTTCCTACATTTGAACCATTTACTGCGACATTGCTGTTCATCGTCCATCTGATATACACTATGGATTGATCATTGCATTGTATTGGGAGGTTAAATTCATTTAGTGAACCTTTTGTGAAATTGGCAGCAACCGTTATGGTTGCCCCTGCATCGGTCCATATTGCTCCATCGGTACTAAATTGGATCTTAAAATCGCGTGGACCCGTGTTGGATGAATATTGTTTTGAGGACAGGTTAAGGTTTTTATAACCTTGGGTTGAAAGGTTGATCTGCCAGTATTTCAGATTTTGTCCGTTATCCCAATTGATGTTGTTTGTTGAATACGTACCTGATCCACCGCTTCCTGTAACATAGTTTATTGTAGATGCCGAAGTTGAGGTTATTTCACGATCCGAATTTGAAGGTATTCCGCTGTCCGAAAAACGATTTCTATCTTCAAAATTCCACCCTGCAACTATGGTCTGGCCTTGGATCTGAATAAAACAATAAAGAAGGAGGCAGGTTAAAAATAACTGTCGGGCCTTAGGGAAAAACTGCCGGTGCGCCAAATAACCATATTTGGTTATATGAAGCTGCATGCACTTTAGAGTTAAGGATTCGCGAAAATGGGATTGATCATTTTACAATTTTCTGAATTCTGAAAATTTCAAGACAAAAAAGGCGGAAAAACAAGGATCCAAAGTGGTCTCCTGTGTTTTTTCGCCCTGTTTTTTGCACCTTCACTCCACAGTACATCGGTCTAAAAAATCATCGAATCTTATATCATGCAACTTACAAAAAAAATTCCTAAAAAACAATTTTCAGGAACGAAATTTTGCGTCGAAAAACAATTTTTCATTTATTGACACAAAATTTTATATCTATTTGATTAATATTTATTTGATTGTTTTACATTTAAGGGATTCTTTCATCATCATCCTTCTAAGATTTTCTTTTACAGCACATTGTACAATTTCGGCAATCAATTTTTCGGGTACAGGAATATCCTAAGGAATTCTGATTGCCGATTTGGTAAGTTCGTAAGCTGAAAGTTGATCTTTAAATTTCTGTAATACATCAGGAATACAATAAAATCCATAATGGTTTTTAAATGCGGCAAACCATACAAGAACACCATGAAATTTGTATCCAGGCATCTGATAGCTAATAACTTCCTCAGCTTCAGGAGATGCCAGTTTAATCGTTTGCCTTAAATGTTCCAAGGTCGGTCTGATATGCCCTGGCTGTATAGCGATGTACTCATCTACATTTTTAAACTGTGATTTTGCATTTGAGTCCATGATCATGTGATTTAACCGCCAATCAATTCATTGTATTCTTCCGCACTCAGCAATTCATCCAATTCGTCAACATCCGAAATTTTGATTTTTATCAGCCAACCTTCACCATAGGGATCCTTGTTGACCATTTCGGCTGCATCGGTCAAAGATTCGTTCATTTCGAGTATCTCCCCCGAAACCGGCATAAATAAATCCGAAACAGTTTTAACTGCCTCAATGGTCCCGAAAATTTCTTCTTTGGCAATTGTCTCACCAACTGTTTCAATCTCAAGATAAACAATGTCGCCCAATTCGCCCTGTGCAAAATCGGTGATACCGATGACAGCAAAAGTTTCCTCAACACGGATCCATTCGTGATCTTTCGTGTATTTTAAATTTGATGGAATATTCATGAATAAAGCAATTTAAGAGTGTAAATTTATTCTCCAAAAATACGATAAAATATTGTTTGGCAAACCTGATTTTTGGCACTTTCAAGTTCAATTGATTATCCTAAAAGTTTGGCGAAGTGATTTATTTTGGTCAACTCTTTTGTTTATAGCGGATTTTTATTAAAATTGTATTCAAACAAAAGTCAGCGGATGTTCAAAGCAGAAATAAAATCGTTATCAGAAATTAACCATATTGCGGCAAGGTTCATACATGCCTACCCAGCTGACAGGATCTTTGCATTTTACGGTGATATGGGCGCCGGTAAAACAACATTTATCAAGGCTCTTTGCGAGGAGATGCTAGTATTGGATAATGTTACCTCCCCCACATTTGCCCTAATCAACGAATATAAAACAGAAATTGGAAGCACTATTTTTCATTTTGATTTTTATCGGATTAAATCCCTTAGCGAGGCCTATGATTTTGGATATGAAGATTACTTTTACAGTGGCGACTACTGTTTTATTGAATGGCCCGAATTGATAGAATCCCTATTGCCTTCAATTGCGGTTAAAGTTATGATCAGGGAGTTGGAGGATGGGAAAAGGATGATCGAATCAATTTAGAAGTGGATATTTAAATTAAGATTGCAGCAACTGAACTTATATCATTTTAATCATGAATCAAAGGAAAGGTGGCAAATTATCGACTTTGGCCAATGACCAGCTTCTGCCCCGTGAGGAACTTTATAAAAGATGCCCCAGGAATATCAAACTCAATATTGGTATTCCCGACAATTCAGCATCGATTGAATACAGTGTCCCATTGACACCTCAATCTGTTGAATTGTTGGTGAACAATGGGCACGATGTTTTTATTGAATCTGGTGCAGGAAAAGAGGCCAACTATTCCGACAGGGCGTATGCCGAATCGGGTGCCGTAATCTGCAAATCGGCTGCCGAAATTTTCCAGTGCGACATTGTCTTAAAAATGGCACCCTTTACCCAGGAAGAAGGTGAGTTGATGAAAGGCAACCAATTGTTGCTGTCGCCGCTTTACATCACCTTGCAAACGCAGGATTCTATCCGGAGGCTTATGCGGAAAAAGGTGACAGCCATAGGTTTTGAATACATGAAAGACGAAAATGGGATATTTCCTGTTGAGCGGATCTTTAGCGAAATTATGGGGAATTGTGCCATCATAGTAGCCAGCGAATACCTAAGCACTTCCAGAAATGGGAAGGGGGTAATTTTAGGCTCAATAACTGGAATATCACCCACAGAAGTGGTTATTCTTGGTTCTGGCACTGCCGCCGAATACGCTGCCCGGACGGCCCTGGCACTTGGTGCAATCGTGAAGGTTTTCGATGATTCCATCTCCAAATTAATGGATTTTCAATCCAGGTTGGGGCAACGGGTCTTCACCTCTGTTTTTCATCCAAAAGCCTTAAGGAAAGCTATGCGGACTGCCGAGGTGGTTATTGGGGCATTGTCGATGAATGAGGTGCCAAAAATGATTGTGCCGGAGGAGATGGTCGAAGGGATGAAAGAGAATTCGATCATTATTGACTTGAATATCATTCAGGGCGGTTGTATAGAAACCTCACGGATCACCAACCACAAGAAACCAACCTTTATAGAACATGGTGTCATCCACTACTGTGTGCCCAATATTTCTTCCCTGGTTGCCCGGACATCATCTATAGCTGTTAGTAATATCCTTACGCCCATGCTGTTGGAAATTGGCCAGTCGGGAGGGATCAACCAATATGTCAAAACCAATCCCGGATTTTGCGAAGGTATTTATGTTTTCAACGGTGTTTTGACCAATCATGATATTGGCGAAGTGTTGAATATTCCGGTGACAGATATCAATTTGCTGATGGCGGCGTTTTGAGCATTTGGGATTCTTTTATAGATATTGTTTTTTCCTGTTTATCTCATAAATTCTTCCAATTCTCAAGATTAAGTCCATATATTCTGCCAAAATGATTTGTATTATTTGTCACTAAGGTCATTTCATTTTCAATGGCTATTCCGGCAATTAATAAATCAATATCATCAATTAATTCACCTCTGTTCCTCAAATTAGAGTAAATTTCAGATGAAATCTTACAAGATTCCTCAGTAGCAGCAATGACAATATTTTCAGAAACAAAATCGTTGAATATTTCAAGTTGTTTGAGTGCATTTTTGAATAATAATCCACTCAATATCTCATAATAGGTAATTAAACTGATTTCAATAATCTCATATTTGCGGAGATATTTTTTAAAGTTCTCAACTACAATTGGATCTCCCTTAAAATAGTAGGAAAGTATGTCAGTATCAATTAAAGCCCGATTATTCATTGTGCCTACGAATGTTTTTACTTCTATTCGAGATTAACTTATCGGTAAGTTCTTCAAAAGCTTCTTCGTCGACATTATTCCAACTACCTGCAAATGAGAGAATTTTTGTCGATTTATCAATTGATAGATCCAATTTACTCAGATAGTCGTTCAAATCATTAAGTTTATTAGATGGAATCCTACGAATTTTTCGAAATATCTGTTGCCTTATTTGATTGTCAGCTGTCATAATTTTCTTTTTTCCAAAGATAAATAAATCATATTAAACTATCCGATTGAGAGGCATAATTTATTGGTTTCAAGAAATAACTTACTCTTCCGCAGCAAGCACCATCATCGAAATAGGGTGTAACCTAACAAGGTTGGTCCTTGTATGACCTGCGCCATTGGGCATGATTTCGCTATTTTGGGCAACAATCAGCCAATTTTCATAAGGGATGGAGTATTCAACAGAGTAGTTGTTGCCGTTGAACAAAACAAGGATCCTCCTCCAACGGTCGCCATTCGCATGGTCGCACAATTCGTAGGCAATCACACCGGGAATATATTTTCCAAAGAACCTCAATTTTGCACGGATTGTACTGGCGTCAGGAATCCTGAAAGCAGGGTGCTGGTGCCTCAGTTCAATGCACTTTTTAACAAAGTCAACCAAACCGGCATAGGTTACTTTTCTGGTCCAGTCAATCTGATTGATATAATCGGGTGAGCGATAGGAGTCTCCATGGCCCCCTTTTGAACGGAGCATCTCGTCGCCTGCAAGAATAAAGGGGACACCCTGTGAAGTGAACATCAACCCGAAAGCAAGCCTGGCCATTCGTTCTATTGTTTCGGGCGATGCTTCGGGACACGAATACTGAAGTTTATCGAAAAGAGTATAATTGTCGTGACAAGAGAAATAATTCACACATTGTGCCGGAGTATTGGCCCAGGCTTTTCTGGAGGTGTCAACGTAATCGTAGATGATCTGGTCGTGGCCTATCGCACCAATGATCGAGAACTTCAATTGCTCCTCACGGAGTGTCGCCCCACTTATAAAGCCAACATTGTTTCTATCAAAAGGCGAACCTTTTATCCCGTTGCGCAGGTCATCACAAAATGAGGCAATCCGGTCAAGCTGGTTGGTGTTTGTTTTGACAGCACGGAATTTTTCAGGTAACGGACTTTCGCCTGCACCCCATCCTTCACCGTAGATAAATATGTTAGGATCAATCAGATCGAGCCGTTTTCTGATCAGGTTCATGGTTTCGATGTCCATCAAACCCATCAAATCGAAACGAAAACCATCTATATGATATTCCTCTGCCCAATAAGCCACCGATTCAACAATGTATTTCCTGACCATCGCACGTTCGGTGGCAAGCTCAGTCCCACATCCACTGGCATCCGAAAATCGGCCATCTGGGTTAAAACGGTAAAAGTAACCTGGAACTGTCTGATTAAAATAGGATTCGAAAATTAACCCGGTATGGTTATAGACAACATCGAGGAATACGCCAATCCCCATGTTGTGAAGTGATTGGACAAGTTGTTTTAGTTCCTTGATCCGGACCTTACCATCAAATGGGTCCGATGAATACCAACCTTCTGGTGTGTTGTAATTAAGTGGATCGTAACCCCAATTGTATTGGGCAGAGGTTTGAATTTCATCAACAGTATAAAAATCGGCAACAGGAAGCAGGTGTACATGGGTGATCCCCATCTCTTTAAGATGGTCAATTCCGGTTGACTCCCCTGTAGGCAATTTCGTCCCTTTTTCGGTAAAGCCGAGGTATTTGCCCTTATTTTTTATACCAGAATACGGTGACATTGAAAAATCACGGATATGGACTTCATAAATAACAATGTCTGTAGGGTTTGTCAACGTGTGACGGAGATCCTTATCCCAGAACGGCGGATCACTCTTTTGGGGATCGATGATCATTCCTCGGGTACCGTTTACTCCTGTTGCTTTGGCGTAAATATCCGGTCCTTCCTTGAGCCATCCTTCCTTGTCGCGGACCTGGACCGTATAAAAATATCCGTCAAGGTTTTCGCGTATCTCATAAATCCATGTCCCATGATCGTCAGGCAACATTGGAAATTCCCTAATGGCTTCCCCACCAGCTCCTTCCCGGTATAAACGAAAAAAAACCCGTTGTGCAGTAGGTGCCCAAATCCTTACATAAGTTTTTTCACTTGTCCAGGTTATTCCTAAATCAAGACCCTCATATACAGGTATATTGTCAAAATCGCTATCCTTGAATTTCCAGTCTCTCATTTTAGATTAAAACCATTTCAGTCTGATTGTCCCACTTTTGAACTGTTTACCATTCAGGTCTTTCATCTCAATACTCATCCGACAGGCCAATTGCAATTCAGGGACTACCTCAAAAAACTGATCCAACGAAATATCCAAAACAGATGCATCACCTGGTTCTAAAAGGATTGGATAAATTTCAGAATGTTCAACCCTTAAAACACGAAATTTTCGTTTCGTGAACCATCTTTTAAAGACAATGACCGGGGCATGAAGGTCAATGTCTTTTAATCCGGTGTTTGTAACTGTCATTTCAATATTGGAAGGGTTTAAGAATCGGTTTTTTGTAAGCGTGATGTCAGCGTCATAGGGTTTAGACTTCTTTTTAAACGATAGTTTCCTGCCGTTTGCCCCCTTTGCAAATGTACGTGACCGGTTAAAAAGGAAAAATCCGATCACTAATACAGTGATTATCAAACTCCATTTCAATATCGGATCCATAAAAGGGGAATACACCATCATCGTTTAATTTGAAAGCTTCGAAGAATTCCTACTAAGTCATGTACTAATAAAAAGCCCGTGAAATTAGTACAAAAGAATCGAAATTAACAGAGATGACCAAAAATTACAGTTTTAACATGTGTTTTAAATTTGCATACCCTGTTTTGCTAACTTTTAGTTTTGCTCCCTGTTTGGTGACAACCACCCATGAATCTTTTTCATATAGCTGAATTTCAGCGATTTCAGTAATATTTAATAAGTAAGAGCGATGAATTCTTACAAATTGATTTCCATCAAGGTGCTGCTCAAAAAATTTCATCGTTTTCTGTTTCATGTAATGACCCTCCTTACAATAGATCATTACAAAATCGTCCTGCGATTCAATATATGAGATTGATCCAACAGGTATAACCTGTATTTTCCTGCCCGATTTCACAACAATGCGGCTTAGCAACCCAACTTCCTCATCGTGTGTTTCAATCAGTTTGTTGATTTCTAAAGGTGTTGATTTGCTAGCCAATTTTTCGGTTGCCTTGTTTAAAGCCACTACAACCCTTTCAAACGGATATGGTTTTAAAAGGTAATCAATCGCATTCGCTTCAAATGCCCGGATCGCATATTGGTCATAAGCTGTGGAGAAAATGATGACTGGTGGATTCTGAACCAACTCAAGCATTTCAAAACCGGTAATTTTAGGCATTTGGATATCGAGAAATACAAGGTCAGGGTTTAGTTCCTGAATTGCTAGGACTCCTTCAAAACCATTTGAACATTCACCGATCAATTCAACGCGGTCGTCTTTTGAAAGGTAATGTTTAAGTAAATCTCTTGCAAGTAACTCATCGTCAATAATTAAAGTCCTGATTCTATCCATTTCAATTTATTTCTTTATTTCTTTATATCCCTTTTTCGGTTTCCATTCTCCGTTTTATCGGGTTTCCAATTGGTCGGGAATAACCATCTTCACCCGGAATTGGTTCTTGTTTTGTTCTGTTTGAAGAAGGGTTGTACTTCCATAAAGCAAAGATAACCGGTCTTTCGTGTTCGTTAGTCCTACACCTTCGCCCTGCCGGGACCCTGCAGTAGGGTCAAAGTCGTTGATTACTGTAATATCCATTTGACCAGGAAACTTTCGGGCCTCAAGAACAATTTCGACCGGTTCGGAAGATTCATAAATACCGTATTTTATTGCATTCTCGAAAATTGGTTGAAGGATCAGGTTCGGGATTAAATGTTGTGTGCAAGCTTCGTCAACATCGAAACGGTAGGAAAGGTTATTTCCGAACCGGATTTTTTCAATTTGCAAATACAACCCAATGTTCCGAAGTTCTACCTCAAGTGTGACCATGTCATCCTGTTGTTTCCTTAGCGAATATCGCATAAAATCGGACAATGCAATGATCATTCCATGTGCTTTATCAGGATTGGTGAGGGTTAGTGAAGCGATAGAGTTGAGACTATTAAACAGGAAATGGGGATTGATTTGCGATTTCAGGGCACTTAGTTGTGCTTTTCGGATTTGAAGCTGCAACTGAGATTCCTTCAGATGTTTCTCGCGGTTATACTGTCTGTAAGCATCTATGTAATAAAAACATACAAGGAGAGTGTAAATGATTGGCCCTGCAAAGATCCTTCCGGGAAGCTGATCGTTCAGGTAAATATCATATTGAGGATCATTGAAGAGGATTTTTACGATCAGTTTTGAGGTGAGTATCCAGGTGGCGGTGAAAACCAAAGCTGCAAGCACATGACTTGTAAAAATCTGAATACCTGGGCTATGTTCCGGATCGTTGTACCTGACAACATACCAAACTGCAATCCCAAGGCTTCCCAGAACTGCCCCAAAAGTCAGGCCGTCCATTAACGCAACAGACACAGGCAGTATTTGATAGTAATTATTAAATACTGCCTGTGCAATGGCCATGCCCATTGGAAACAACCAATAAACCAAGGCGGAAATCCTGTTTACTTTAATGGGATGCTCCATCGTATTATGGCATCGTGGTTACCTCTCCCCCGCCAAAAATACAGGTGCCTTTGATCACTACAATCTTGCTTGTATTGGATCTTGCTATCACTGAGGCACTTCGTTTGTCGTCAAAACCTCCAAAGATTGATACCACCTCAATTTTAATATTCCAGTCCTCTGGAACGGTAAGCTTGCTTCCTCCGAAAATATTGGCTAAATCAATTGTGCAACCTGGTATTGGCTTGGAATATAGTAAGTTAATTTTTGATCCTCCAAAAATGGAGGTTATTTTTCCACCTTGAAAATTATCGCTGACAACCGAAACAGTCCTTCCACCAAAGATAGCCGTCTCATCGAGGTAATCTGTCGAATTTGTTTTGCCTTCATTGGGGAATTTGTAGTCACTTTTTGGCGAACGCCTCCATTGAAGGATAAAAACAACTCCAACCAGAATAATCAAAGCAGGCCAGAAATTTTCCTTAAAGTCATCGGGAATATCCACCAGGAAGAATAGTCCGACAGATATCAGGACAATGGCCGGGGTATAAGCGCCCCTTGCAAGGTTAAAAAGACCAATAACGATCAACAACATTTGCCAGCTGATAATGTGCCTTGTAAAATCATAGTCAAGCCAACCAAAATTTCTGGCGATTAATACAGTGCCAATTACAACGAGTATAATCCCCAGGAATGTACGTGAATCGTAGTTTTTGTTCTTTCTGCGGAACGAAGGCATGTTGTCTTGTTCCGGTGAATCGTCATACTTAATCATTGTGTTTGTTTTTAAATGTTAATCTGAAAATGTTTATTAAACTCACACAAAACTAATGTCGGATTGCCCTGAATAAAACCAGGAATCGGCGAGTGGCACTGAAATACCGGTAAATGGCATGAATCAGCTATCTGAACCCCTTCCGGATGCGTTGATCATCGTGAGCAATTCTGTATTTAACTTTTTCTCTTCGATTAATTCTTCCAGTTTGAGGTGCATCCTATACCGCCAGTAATGTTGGGCTATGGCCGGAACATTGATCCTTTCTCCTTCAGTATTGTCGCATCTTAACCTTCCATCCATTGCAAGCAGGTCCTGAATTGGGAATATTGCCCACATGGCTGGAGAATAAAGGTGCATAACCAGGATTTCGCGGGCAATCCAGGGTTCCATAAAGTAGGGAAACTCTCCGTTTTGGCCCATTACCATCCGGAAAAACCGTTCACTGTGAACACGGTCCTCCTCCCACCATCCCCTAAGTGTTGACATATCGTGGGTTGAGGTAGAACAAACCGACAAATAGGGCGCATCTGCCGGATGGGCGAACTCGACTTTCGGGTCTTTGGGCATACGCTGGATCTCGAGGCTCAATATTCCCAAATCGCGCATTACTTGTGGTACACAGTCGGGCACCATTCCAAGGTCTTCACCGCAAATCAACATATCGGAAGCATTCAGGAGTGCAGGCAAAATCCAGATTGCCTGATTTTTCCAGTATTCATCGTGCCTGTGATAGAAGAAGTCGATGTAAAGTTCGTCGAGACAATAACGTGTTTCTGCCTTTAAAGTAAGGTAAGAATTGGTATTGTGGAAAGCCACCCGAGGATGAAAAAGTGTGGGGTGGTAGGGGTCACGAATGAAAATCACTTCTGTAATCAGTGAACAAAGGCCATCGCGGATACGGATCTCTTTTCCAGTAGGTTCGCTGCTTTTCTGGTTTGCTGAGAAATAGTCCCAAACTTTACGCTGGTTGTTGAATTGAGGTTTTAAATTGTATTTACCGGGTTCGTATTCTGAAAGATAGGTCAATTTTACCTCTTCTGTGTCCTCTCCGAACAATTCCCATAAGAAATAGTCACGGATATATGGCTTCGTAAACCGCTCCTCATTAAAAATTATTCCCCTGTCGATGATTTCATCACGGCTAAAAGGTAAGGCAGGCCTGAAGTGCCCCATTATTCCTTGTATCTGATTGACAGGTATTTCCCATATTCTAAAAAAACCAAGAATATGATCGATCCTTGTTGCATCAAAATAAAGCGACATTTTTCTGAGCCGGTTGTTCCACCATGAAAATCCATCTTCTGCCATTTTTCCCCAATTGTAGGTTGGGAAACCCCAGTTTTGACCCAAATCGGCGAACTCATCAGGTGGGGCACCCGCCTGCTGATCAAGGTTGAACAGGTCGGGATGTGTCCAGGCTTCAACACTATCGGGACTGATCCCGATCGGAATGTCCCCTTTCATAACAACTCCGTTGGCCCTGGCATATTCTGCAGCTTCCAAAAGTTGTTTGTTTGCATGGTATTGGATAAAATAATGGACTGCAATGTCGTCATAACAATCTTGTCGGGGAGAACAAAGTTCCTTAATATCCTGCTCACTGTATTCATTGAACTCGGGCCAGTTCCTAAAGTTTGCTGTTTTGTTCTTATCCCTCAGATAGCAAAATGCGGCATAAGGTACCAACCAATCCTTATTTTCGTCAAAGAATTTCAAATAAGGGGGATCGACAAGAAACAATTCTTTTTGCTGGTCGAAGATCATCTTGAAAAATTTCGACTTTATTCTGTGAACATCTTCATAATGGACTGTCTCCAGGGAATTAAAACCGGCCAAAGCCTGGACAAAGCCAATCATCAGAGTATCGTCTTCCAAAACGCCTATCTTGTTGATATTCAAATATACAGGATGAAGGGCTATTGTTGAAATCGATTTATAGGGATACGAATCGATCCAGGTATGTGTGGCTACAGTTTCGTTCAATGGCAGCAATTGAATCAATTTCAGTCCGGTAAGTTTTGCCCAGTCAACCAATTTTTTAATGTCCAGAAATTCACCAATTCCGCCGCTTTTCTCTGTTCGTAAAGAGAATACCGGGACAGCCACTCCCGCACCTTTCCAATGCGAAACCGGAAACCGGAAGTTTTCATCCGTATGGATCTTAAGGCTTTTGGTTTGGTTGCAACCAAAGGAACGGATCATCCGGTTGCTTCCCTGTTCCCAATTGATGATCTGTTTTTTTACAGTGTTGTAAACGATATATTTAAACTGGAGTGGAAATTTAAGTTTATCGGCATCCAAATCAATACTCCAGATTGGATAGTTCTTGTCATTTAAAAGTAGGGTGTATTCTTCCATCCAATTGCCCAGTTCGGGTTGGTCCCCAAGAATTCCAATCCTGCAATCAGGATTGATTCTGGGTTCAAGGATCTGAATCCTCAGTATTTTAGAGAAAGTTTGTACGGTACCCTTTTCCTCAGCATTGGGTGGTCTGTGCATTAATACTTTTGTAAATGCCGAAGTCGATAACGAAGTGTCGGTATTGCGTTTTGCACGCCAAAAATCGCGGCACCTTATCTCTTCAAAATCTTTTCCTGTTGTGTCGAGCAACCGGTTTTTGCCACTTTCCCAAACGATATTTCCATTTTCATCTTTCAGAAGATACTTGTATTCCAACAGTTTGCCTATTGGAAATTTGCATTCAAGATGCCATTCACCATGGTCGTTGTTCGTCATAATCAATGCGCGGGAAGAATCCCATTCGCCAAATTCCGATGATGATCCGGCAACATAAAGCACCTGGCCCCAGGTGGTTTGATAATCAATTTTAAATGATAGTTTCATTTTTCCTCCTTTCAATAGTCGTAAGTGACTATAACCCCAATTGGGTTAAAACGGTTTTTATTGATCCCTAAAACTTAGATTCCTGCCAAAAAGTTCATTTTAAAAAAGGAAACCTTATCATAGGTTTACACGTTGTAATATTATCGAAATTATTCATTAAAACAAATGCAAAAAACACTTGATTTTACTTCAGCCCATATTCCGTCATTAATTAGGAAACTTGCAGTGCCGGCCAGCGTCGGTTTTGTCTTTAACACCCTTTTTAATGTTGTTGATACCTATTATGGTGGACTTATATCGACCTCTGCCCTTGCAGCAATGTCGTTGACTTTTCCGGCTTTTTTCATTATTTTATCAATGGGAATGGGAATGGCTACCGGAACAACTGCCTTAATATCACAAGCTTTGGGTGCAGGTCGTCAGACAGAAGCCCATAAATACGGATGTCAGGCCATTTCATTTTCCATTATCAACTCAGTTTTATTGACGGTCTTGGGAATGATGATGGCTCCATTCCTTTTCACAATTTTAGGTGCTACCAGTGATTATCTCAATATTGCGGTAAAATACATGGACATTATTCTGAGCGGCACGATTTTCTTTCTCCTGAACAGTATTCTCAATGCATTGCTTGTCTCACGCGGTGACACAAAGACTTACCGAAACTTTTTGATTTTCGGATTTGTTTTGAATGTGATACTCGACCCGTGGTTTATATTTGGTGGTTTTGGGTTGCCAGCGTTGGGATTCAGGGGAATTGGTTTATCGACTGTTTTAATCCAGATAATCGGGACAATTTATCTCGCTACAATGGCACGAAATGATGGCATTTTTAAGGAAACTATTTTTCGCGATTTTCTACCAGACAAAAAATATTATCTTGCTTTGTTTGGCCAAGGATTTCCGGCAAGCCTGAACATGCTCACGGTCGCCATCGGGATTTTCGTCATCACTTACTTTGCAAGCAGGTTTGGAAAGGAGGCCGTTGCTGCCTATGGAATTGCCACCCGAATTGAACAGATTGCCCTTTTGCCGACCATTGGCCTCAGCATTGCGGCCCTTACTTTGGCAGGACAAAATATGGGCGCTAACCGTCCGGATAGGATATTGATGTCATGGAAGCTAAATATACGTTATGGATTAATGGTCATTATCGTAGGTGTTGTTGGTGTTGCACTGTTTGCCAGCAATTTGATGGCTGCCTTCTCAAAAGATACCCAGGTTATTGAAATAGGCACTGAATATCTGCATGTTGCGGTGCTTTTCTTTTTTTCCTACATCTTTCTGAATATTTCTGTTTCGACCTTACAAGGGATGAAAAAACCGTTTTATGCGATTTTTGTGGGTGCCTACCGTCAGTTTTTAATCCCGTTGCCTTTGTTTTACCTTTTCGCCGTTTACCTTGGATGGGGAACGAAGGGAATCTGGTGGGGGATCTTTTTTGCCAACTGGAGTGCTGCGATATTTACTTATTATTATACAAAGAGGCAAATCCACAAACATTTGGATAAGTCCTGATAAAAATTGAAAAGGACGGAACCGGGCGGCTCCATCCTTTTACTAAAACTAACCAAACTAACTAACCTAACTAAACCTAAACTTATGAAAAAAAATGTAATGCAAATGTAGCCCCACCGAAACACTCCACCAAATTTTTAAAGTTAAAGAATTGTAAAATAGTTGAATTAATCTTTATGAAAACTCTCCGGTACAGTATTTTCACATCTTTATTTTTTTTCGGTTTACTTTTAACGTCCAACGGTCAGGACATTGTCCTTACACAGACCAATGAATCAGGTATTTATAAAAAAGGTGATAAAATAAATGTCAGGCTTTTCTTACATGGTCAAATTAATGATTCGGTATTCATAAAAATTCAAAAAAACAACCTGAAGGATGTAACGCGGCAAAATGTAAAGTTCAAAGGTGACACGCTTTTGTTGTTCACGGGAACGTTTAACGAACCAACCTCCATGATCTTTGAAGCTGCAACAAAGAAAGAAACTGCAAGTATTGGTTCAATTGTTGAACCAGGGATGTACAAACCCGGCTCTTCGCGTCCAAAAGATTTCAATAAATTCTGGAAGCAAGAGAAAAAAGTGTTAAGGGCATTAAATATGGAGGTTAAATCTGTTCCGGTTAAAGTAACCAATTCAGGATTTAGCTGTTTGGATGTGGAAATCAATTGTATCGGCCCAAAACCTGCGAGGGGATATTTTGCAAAACCAGAAAAAGCAAAAGCAAGATCGCTTCCGATTGTTCTCTATCTCCATGCAGCCGGAGTGGCTGGTTCGTGGTGCCGGTCTGAAATTGGGAATGCCATGCGCTATGCCAAAATGGGGAAAGGGGTTATATGCTTTGACCTTAATGCACATGGGATGGTTAATGGGCAGCCTGAAGAGTACTATAAGGATCTGGAAGCCGGTGAATTAAAAAATTATTACATCTCCGGATTGGAGAACAGGAATGAGGTTTACTTTCGGGGAATGTACCTCCGGTTGATCAGGACACTCGATTTTCTGACAAAACAACCTGAGTGGGACAGGAAGCGGATCCTGGTCATTGGTGAAAGTCAGGGTGGTGGCCAGGCTCTTGTTGCTGCCGGGATTGACCATAGGGTCAGTGCGGCGGTTGCCATTGTTCCAGCAATGTGCGACTGGGGCGGAACTTTGGTCGGCAGAAAAGGTGGATGGCCACAACCATTTGATTCCAAAAGCGATAAAGAGAAAATGAGTGTAGCCCTTCCCTATTTTGATGCAGCACACCTACTCAAAGGGTGCAGGGCCACTTTGGTGACCGAAATTGGATTGATCGACAATACGTGTCCAGCCACATCAATTTTTGCCGCTATTAATCAGGCAAACGGGGAGAAAATTACATTTGTGGTCCCTTATCGCGAGCATCACATGTCGCAGCCTGCCTATAAGGAAATCTGGGATAAAAGTGTCAGCCAGCCCAGGGAGGCTTTTATTAAAGACTATTTGAAATGATTGTAAATGTGTTGCACCACCAATCCTGCTAAAGTAAAGCCAAAGATAGCGGTGATGTGGGCAATAGTCCCGTTGATCACAGCTTTTTGGCTGCACCATTCATGATCGTCCAATTCGGGATCGCCGATGCCACTTTTTACCTTGGGACACAGGCATTTGTCGGTGCCACATGACGAGCCTGTTCCACGGTTTTCGAGCAGCTCCTCACTGTAAACACAAAAAAATGGTTTTGATGGAAGTTCACCCTTGCGGATGTATTTTCTGATTTTTGATCCCAACGGGCAACCTTTCACCTGCCAGAACTCAGCTACCCTGATTTGTGTCGGATCCAATTTTAGGGAAGCTCCCATTGATGAAAACAATACGGCGTTGGTTTTTGTGGCCATCCTGATCAGGTGGACCTTGCTTCCCAGGCTGTCTATCGCGTCTATAATGTAGTCGTACAACCCAAGGTTGAAAGAGTCGTGGCTTGCCATGTTGTAAATCTTCTGAAGGGCGGTTATTTCAGCATCAGGGTTAATTTCGAGCAAACGTTTTTTTAGTGCCTCCACTTTTACTTCACCAACGGTTTGCAGGGTGGCATGTAACTGCCGGTTGATATTCGTAATGCAAATGCGGTCCGAATCGACAATGGTCAAAAAATGGATCCCGGAACGGACAAGGCTTTCGGCACACCAGCTCCCAACTCCACCTATACCCATGATAATCACCTTTTTATTGGCCATTTCCTCCATTTTCTCCTTACCGAAAAGGAGCTCCGTACGCTGAAAAATCCCTTTACTTTTTCCCATATTTATAAAATCGCGTAAAATTAGAAGAATTCTCTGTGAATTTAACATTTGGGTGTTTGATTTGTTATAAATTTTGTATATTTAAGGCTCTAAATCTCAGGGGTATGAAATCAAAATTTCCAATCAAACAAAGGGGCATGATGAAATTTATAGTTCTATTTGTTTTTGTCATGGCATTTGCCTGTTCCTCTTTCACACAAAATAAAGCAATGAAACAAGAGACCCTCCAGGCAAAAAAAGATTCGGTTTTTACAATCCGACTGTTGGCTTCTATTGGCGAAGGATATTCGTGGCGAATAATGGGACAGTCTGATAGTTTAAGTGTTAAGTTAATAAAAACCAATCAGTTACCGGGTTATCAGGATAAAGATGGTGGGCTAGAAACCCAGGTTTTTTATTTTACCGCAGTCAAAAATGGCACATATCAACTTCAATTTGTTTACGAAAAACCCTGGTTGAAGGAGAAATCTCCAAAACTTCAATATATATCCTTTTCAATTATCATTAATTAACAATCAATCAATTAGTTAAAGCATGAAAGCAAGTGTTAGGATCCTCATTGCTATCTGTATGATAGCAACAGCAATGTGCCAAAATACAGTCTTTGGCCAAAACAAAATGAATGTTAGTGTGGTACAGTTGCAAAAGCATTTTGCGGCCCGGGAATTGCAGGCATCGCCGCAGATTAAGCAATTGCTTGTTCAACAGCGGAAATTTATCGCCGATAACAAGCTGACCTTTAATGTTTCAGCAACCAGTGTTTCCCATTTGAGACTTGCAGATATCACCGGTGAAAAACCAATTACCCCCAATGAGGCATTGGAAATTAAGAAATTAATGACCAATAAAGTTATTTCGGCCGAGATTATTGATATCATCAAACAAATGCAATTGAAGGTTTGCACTGCTTCATTGGGTAGTTATGATGCCCGTAAAGACAGTTTGGTGCCTTCCATCAGGCTTCAAAAATGTGGCGATTGCTGGGCATATTCTGCCACTGGAACCCTTGAATGCAGCTATATCCGTGTCAACAGGATTACATATCCTTCCTCAATTAATTGTAGTGAAAAGCAATTGGTTGACTGTGCCGGTGCTGGGAACTGTTCGGGGGGGTTGGCTTTTCAGGCTTTTAATTATCTGAAAAACACCCATGTTAAAATGATGACCGAAGCACAGTATCCTGACAATGGTGTTAACGGAGCTTGTCCGGCAACCGTTCCGGCGACGAATGTCGAATTGGTTGATTGGGGAGTTATCGATCCATCGGGCGACATCAACAAGATTGCACCGGTTGACAAAATCAAAGAAGCTATTTGCAAATACGGCCCGATTGCCGTTAGTATGTATGCAACGCCACTTTTTCAGAACTTTGCTGGAGGAGGCGTATTCTATGAGACACCAAGCGATTATGCCAACCCGGTTTCCAATCATGCAGTGATGCTTGTAGGCTGGGACGACTCCAAACAGGCTTGGCTGATGCGGAATTCATGGGATGTGACCTGGGGAGACGATGGTTATGCCTGGATCAAATACAACACCAACAACATTGGGAAAAGAGCTGCATGGGTTGTAGCAAAAAAATTGCCTTTGACGATTAAACCCGTTAAAATTGATGTAAATGTTCTGAAAAGATACCTAGTCCAGTAACTACGGTAACAATTTTTCGCTGGGACCGCAATGGTAAAATTTTTAAAAAGGACCATTGCGGTCTTTTGCATTTAGTATAGTGATAGTCTGACTTGAAGTCAGGCTATCACTTCTCAACTCCTACACCACCTCGATATCTATCGTGAAAGGTTACTGATCGTGGTAACTGGGCGTAGTCGAAATAGATAGAATAAAAATAAATTTGAAATAATTGAACAAAATTTGATCCTATTTGTAATTATGAATATTTATTTTAGCAAAGCCAACGTTCATTAGATCAGACTCCCAAAGTTTAATTTAAAAGATTTTTTCAGTTATCGGGTTCTGAAAATAAACAAGGTGGGCTTGAAACCCAAGTTTTATATTGTACAGGGGCTAAAATTGGCACGTATCAATTTCAATTTGTTTACGAAAAACCTTGGTTGAAGGAGAAATCTCCTAAACTTCAATATATATCCTTTTCAATTCTTATTAATTAGCAATTAATCAATTAGTTAAAGTATGAAATCATGTGTTAGGATCCTTATGGCTATCTGTGTAATAGCAACAGCAATGTGCCAGAATACGGTTTTTGGCCAAACCAAAATGAATGTTGGTGTTGTACAGTTGCAAAAGCATTTTGCGGCCAGAGAATTGCAGGCATCACCGCAGATTAAGCAATTGCTTGTTCAACAGCGGAAATTTATCGCCGATAACAAGCTGAC
>CAIYPA010000372.1 GCA_903927965.1 uncultured Bacteroidia bacterium
GGTGGAAAAAGCAATGACAATTGCTAAAGATGCGAGAGACTTTGTAACAAAGAAAATGAATATCGAAATTGGATTTAACGATATTATAAACAAATAAAAATGGCCAGGCGGTAACAAAGGTCAAAACTCATGCGGGTTTCAGGAAGTTTCAATCGGTTGTGTGCCGCCCGGGTTCACTGTCTGCCGGATCTGAAATGGCACGCAATCCCGCCCGTGTTTTGGCCTCGGACGTCAGACTGTCTAAAAACCTACTTATCAACAAAAATCACAAGATACTAACAATGAGGTAATTATATCCATTTTTATTTGATATGTTCCTGAAAATCAATTATCTTTACTTCATGAAATATAAAGTAGGACAAGATAGAAACCAAACATACCTTTTTCCTGTTTCAATGGAAGAAGCGGTAAGTTCAGACAATGAAGTCAGGTTAATAGATCTTTTTGTTGACAGTTTGCCCTTAGATGATTACGGATTTAAAGTTGACTTTATTGAAAATGGGGCACCGGCGTACCATCCAGGCGATTTGCTCAAGCTTTACCTTTATGGCTATTTGAACAAGACACGTTCGTCCAGGGATTTAGAAAAAGAAAGTAAAAGGAATATTGAAGTTATATGGTTATTAAAAGGTTTGCAACCCGACCATAATACCATTTCTAATTTTCGCAGGGATAATCCTATTGCAATTAAAAATGTATTCAGGGCAACAGTAAAGATTGCTAAACACTTTAATCTAATTGGCCGAAAGCTAATTGCGGGAGACAGTACAAAGTTGCGTGCACAGAACTCCAAAAAGAACAATTACAATCAAGAAAAAATTGAGCGTCATGTTGAATACATTGACCGGAAAATTGAAGAATACAATACTGCACTTTCAAAAGGAGACTGCGGCAATCCTGAAGAAATAAAGAAAAAAATAGAAAAACAGGTTGAACGTAAAGCGAAATATAATCAATTAGAACAACAACTCAAAAAAACCGGGCAGGAACAAATATCTACCAGCGACCCTGAAAGCAGACAAATGATTACCAGAAACAACATAACCGAAGTTGCCTATAATATTCAATCAACTACTGATGCAGATTATTGTATACCGATTGATTACGAAGTCACTAATAATAACGATAGCAAAGCCTTGGGGCATATGGTAACCAGAGCTTCTGAAATTATTGAAACTACAGATTTTACAGCACTTTACGACAAAGGCTATCATACAGGGAGCGAACTCAAAACTGCACAGGAATTAGGGGCAAATATTATGGTTGCCATTCCTGATCCGGCATCCAATGCCCCGGATACAAAATACAATATTATTAACTTTAATTACGATCCCCAGACAGATAGTTATACTTGCCCTGAAAGTCATATTCTTACAACCAATGGAAGCTGGTATACAAAAAACCGGGGAAAACACAGGGCGGAAATACAAGTAAAGCAATACAAAACAAAAGAATGTAAAAATTGTCCGGTTAAACAAAAATGCACCAAAAGTGATGTTGGAAGAGTATTAGAACGTAGTGAATATGCAGAATACATTGAACAAAATAAAAAAAATGTCGAAGCCAATAAGGAGCTTTATAAGCGAAGGCAGGCAATTGTTGAACATCCTTATGGTACGATTAAACGACAATGGGGATTTTACTATATATTAACAAAAAAGGGAATCGGGCGTGCATCTGCTGATGTAGGCCTTATGTTTGTTGCCTATAGCCTCCGAAGGATTATTAATATTATTGGCTTTGGAACATTTAGGGGTTTTATGACCCTTCTTTGTTCAATTATTATCACCATTATAAATGCCATTAAACGAATTTTAAGCTTTTATGCCCAACTATATTTATTGGGTTGTAAATTATTGTTAAATTTGGAGATGAGCTTAAATAGCTTTATTTTTACTCATATTTTTAAGATAAAAATAGGTTTTTAGACAAACTGACGTCCGAGGCCAAAACACGGGCGGGATTGCGTGCCGATTTCCTGTCCGGCAGACA
>CAIYPA010000373.1 GCA_903927965.1 uncultured Bacteroidia bacterium
GGCAAGTTGGAAATGCCTTCCCTCCACCGGTTGCCCTTGCAATAGGTTTATCTTTAAAAAAAGCACTAATCGACTATGACACAAAAAACTCCAAAAACAAAAGGTTCGAGAGCAAAACTTCGGGAATTCTTTCTTGACAAATTGATGTTTTGAAATGGCTTGTTACCAAATTTCCAGACCAAGTAGCTGAGATGATAAAAAAATAATTAACCACCACACTTTGAATTACTGAAAGTTATGAAATCAATCCTTCTTTCCCTCCTCTTTTTCACTTTTTGTCTTCAGGGTTCTTTGGGTCAAACGTTGGTCCAGCCTCAAAAAGTAGTTGATGGCCAGTGGATTAAATCGTGGTTGCTTTGCGGGCCAATACCATTGCAATTGCAGACTGATCCCGATAAAGCATGGGACCATCTTAAAGGGTACTCCACTGACTATCTGATAAAATTTGGTGGTGAAGCAAAACCTATCATCAAAGCTGGTGACGCAGTTAAAACGGACAAAGGTTCGGTTAAGTGGAAGCTTTATCAATCAAACGATTCCATCATCGATTTGGTAAGTGCAATTTCAAAAGCAGCACCTGTGTTGGCCTATGCTTACAGTGAAGTTGAAGCTAATGAGCCTGGTTTGTGGATGATCGGCTTGGGAACCAACGATGGTGGAAGCCTGTTTGTCAATGGTTTGCAGGTTTGGGATTATCCACCTTCGAGAGGGTTGAAAATCGACAGCGACCTGATCCCTGTGTTCCTCAAAAAAGGGAAAAATACCTTGCTTCTCAAAGTTGAGCAACATGGGAGCAAATGGGGTTTCTGTTTACGGTTCCATCCTTTTTCTGCTGAAAAGGCGATGGATAGGGGCGAACTTTTCAATTTCTCCACAGCCGAAAATGGTACAGCATCTTTAACCTCCAAATTTTCAAATGCTATCCTATCAGATGTTGTGCAGAAAGTCCTGATTGAAGTGGCTGACATTCAAAACAAAGTAATTTTAAAAGAGGACCGTTTGAGTCCGTTTGTAAATCCGCTGAACCTGCCATCTTCTAATTACCAGCCTTATCTGGCCACTTTAAAAATAATGCTTAAAAACGGTAAACAGTTGGACCGCAAAATTGGGTTCAATGCGGGCAAACGGATCGAATATCCACTTTTCAATGCTGGTAAATCGGCTTATCGGATTTCCCTTTCACCCAATGCTTCAGAACCTGAAAAATGGGCTGCCAAAGAACTTCAGCATTGGCTCAAAGAGATCAGTGGAGTAGAGTTCCAAATATCCTCTTCCGATCAATCCTGGTCCGGACCTCAAATTATTTTGGGCTTTCAGCCAGAAATTAACAAAATAACAGGTGCTACGGAACCACAACCATTGGATGAGTCCTTCCGTTACTTCAATTCAGGCCCCAATATTTACATCTTTGGTGGCAAACAACGTGGGACGATGTATGGGGTATTTTCATTTCTCGAAAATGAGTTGGGTTGCAGATGGTACTCGCCTAAAGTTAGTGTGATCCCGAAAAGGGACGAACTCAAATTCACCTGGTACAACCATTCCGAAAAACCAGGGGTGCGTGTCCGCAATGATTTCTATTATGAGGCATTTGAACCCATCTGGGCA
>CAIYPA010000374.1 GCA_903927965.1 uncultured Bacteroidia bacterium
ACCCATTACATTGCCTTAAGAACCTCCTTGTCAAACCTAATGATCTCCAAAGAAATCTATATGGGGTTCAATCCGGCTGTCTATTACCTGAAAATGGACAAGAATCACGGTTTTTATTCGAACGCTACCCTAACCTTTGCCAAAAAGAATTTCCCGCTCTCGTTTGCTGCCCTTGTCAACAAGACCATACATACAGAAATACCTGTTGGTGAGAACTTTTTGTGGAACCTAAGCCTTATTTATACGATGAACAAGAAATATGTCGAACAAAAATGACAATTTAATAACATCAACTCCACATTGGAAAAAACAAAGGTTGGGCCCTCAAAACAATCCCTGCACCTGCTTGTTATAGGATAATTATAATTGATTTATAGTTAAGAGGTATTTTTATTCGCCCGCTCATCCAATTCATTTCATCTATGAAGAAGTTTTCTTTGGCTTTGTTGTTTTCGTCCTTGCTTTTGGTCAATGCTTATAGTCAGGAACCATCCTTTGCTTTGCACCTTTACAATCCAATCGACCTCTTTCAGAAAGCAGGGGTTAAAGTTGAATATCGCACCCACCAAATGGGATTCCTGATTGGCGCAATTCAATATTACGGTACTGTCCCTTCCTATCCCGGGACACAACTTGGACTTGAATGGCGCCATTACTCTATTCCGGTACCCGAAAAGAAAAGGGAAAACTTTTTTTATGCCAGGATGCTGGTCGGGCATCAGGATCATCTGGCCGCACAAAGTTCAGGTTTTATGTCGGTTAACGAAATTCCCCAAGGAGATTATTATGGGGCAGGTGCAGGAGTTGGAAGACATTATCGTTTCAATCATCTTTTCCTCGACCTGAATGCCGGTTTGAAAATTGTTGCCTCAACCGTCAAACAGGAATCTGCTTTTTACCTTTCGGGACCTGCAAGTTACCTGGACCTTCATTTTAATTGCGGTTTCCAGTTTTAGGATGCAGTGTCCCGCTGACTTTGAGCAATTGTCCACACAAGGATTTGCCGATCAAGTCACCCGGACACTAAAGCATTGTTCAAAAAAATATTTTTTTGCTTAAGTAAATTTATATAACTGAACATATGGTAAATAAGGTTAGGGTGTATTTTGTTGCATAGCTACTAACAATACTTCTGTAAATTCTAGGAAGCAATTTTGCCATATTCCAGTAGTTCTTTGACAACTTTTTTGATTTCTTATGGTGTTTGGATTGATAGCAAACACGGTCATAAATCGCTCTATCATTAAAGTGTTGTTACACAATGTTATATAATCAGTCATTGAGAATGGCTTGTTCTCCCTCCCTTTGGTCGCAAACCAATCTTGCTTTGCCAGGTTTACTGCCGTTAATGCGGCATTAAAGTGAAAATCCAATTTATTTTCGCTTCTTGCCTGACAATCATTGAGACCTGTGAACTGCTTTGCATCGTGGTACAAAAATTCAATCTTGAAACGCGACTGGTAATAGCGGACAATATTTTCACCGGCCAGGTTAAGATCGGTAGAGAAGTACAGTTTTCTGGCGGTCTCTTTTCCTTCTTTGTAAAAAATCGCGATTGCCAACTTAATGTCCCTCTTGAACCCTTTGGAGTAAACAAACAAGGAATAGACCGTAATCTCCTCATTAGAGAAGTCCAATGAAAAACGGTTAGGGTCGAATTGATTTTTGTCCACATGCCCATCATACTTCTTTAGAGCCCTTTTTTTACCTGTGGGCGCACCTGTATACTTGCACATCAATACGCTATCGTCCCTCAAACGGCTAATGAAATCCCTACCTGTTGAAACTATTGCTTCGACTAAGGGCCGTTTGGAAAAATAGGCATCGGCCACAAATATCCAATCCTATACTGACCGAACCGGCTACACCGGACCAAAACCGTCCTAAGCTGAAAGTGGATTTTCCCGATTTAGGGATATAACTTGGGTCAAGAGCAATAACTGATGCATTAGAAACGACTTGTATGATCAGGTCCTTGTTAAAACCGAGAAAGTCAAACGCTTTTTCAAATTGGTTCCGATATTTCTGCTCGGTGAGTGGGCCAAACTGTCCAAGTTGCAAGAAATTAAACTTACCTTTGATGCTCAAAATGTGCAAAAGAACGATTACTTAAAAGCTTTGCGCGGCTTATTCAACATATTAAAAGCCTTTATTTTCTAATATGTTGTATATCATACACATGATTGAATTATTGACCAAATATTTTCATACTTATTTTTAACTTATTTTACTGATATTCAAATACAAATATCAAAATTTACCGAACTATTGAAAATGAAAGATACGAAGGAATTGTCACCAGAACAACGTGACGAATTGATCAAAGTGTTAAAAGCACGTTTTGAGAAAAACAGGAAACGCCACGAAGGACTTGAATGGGCTCAAATTCAGGCAAAGCTGGAAGTTAATCCTGAAAAACTGTGGTCGCTCAACGAGATGGAAAGAACCGGTGGTGAACCGGATGTAGTTGGGACAGATGAAGCCACAGGAGGATTCCTTTTTTACGATTGCTCGGCTGAAAGTCCCAAAGGCCGCAGGAGTTTCTGTTACGACCGCGAAGCACTGGAATCGAGGAAAGAATTTAAACCTGAAAACAACGCCATTGACATGGCAGCCGCGATGGGCATCGAACTTTTAACGGAAGAACAATACCGTAATTTACAAAAACTCGGGGAATTCGATTTAAAAACATCGAGCTGGATAATTACACCTTTCGGGATTCGGAAACGGGGCGGTGCACTCTTTTGTGACCGTCGCTACGACCATGTCTTTGTTTATCACAATGGTGCAGAATCTTACTATGCTGCAAGGGGGTTCCGTGGATTGCTAATTGTCTGAATAAATGATTCTTTGGTTGTTCACTTGTGACCTATCTCATATCAATGTCTTTAAAATCAATCCAATAATGGCAGCAACAGCAATAATATAAGGTTCCTGAATCTTCTTAAAGTAAAGTACTAATGTTTCGCACATAAAAAAAGTGCTTAAAACATTGTGTTTTAGATAAAAAAAGTAGCATGGAAATTTTGTTAAGACCTTAAAATGTAGTAATTTAAGGGCGAATCCAAAACAATACTGCCA
>CAIYPA010000375.1 GCA_903927965.1 uncultured Bacteroidia bacterium
ATGGACCCCTAATTGCCGACTACAAACCTGGCCCGCCCCAAAACTGGTCGAATGGAGGGAAAGGTAGCATTACTGAGACTGGAAATAAAGGCGGATCAGCTACTTTAATTGCATCTACCGGAAATTTGATCGTAACTAAAAAGCCTGTAAATTATGGGTTTGAGATGTTAATTACCCCGGTTCGTAAGGTAAACCCGGCCAAACATTTTTCGGAGCGGTATTATCATTCCGATCCAAAAGGATTTTCAAAAGCTGCAGAAGAAGGTGGTGCCAACATCGAAAACATCCATCACGCACAACTGCTCAATCCGTTTATCAATTACCCTTTTACTGTCCACGATTCACTCATCATGCACATCGAAGAACAGCACAAAGCCAACCGGAAGGTTAAACTTTACTATACAGTCCGTGAATTGACGACCCATTGTCCTGAAGTCTATGCCCTTAAGAGTTTGAAAAACCAGATCTTCCCATCCGGTGCAGGTTATGGCCTTCCATGGGAGTGTGAGCATCTGATAGATGACTATCAACCTGCCTGGTACACTGAATTGCCAAATCAGAATTCGGATGCCGCCCTGGTATTGGTAGGTGCGTCACGATGGATCAATTACTATCTGGAAGGATTGCGCTGGATGCTTGAAAATTTCAAAATTGACGGAATATATATGGATGATGTGTCGTTCGACCGGCCGGTCATGAAACGGATGCGCAAAATCATGGAACATTACCGCCCTGGCGCCTTGATTGATTTACATTCAAATACGGCCTATTCAAAAGGGCCTGCCAACCAATATACGGGATTTTTCCCCTATGTTGACCGCTTGTGGTTTGGTGAGAGTTTTCAATACAACAAAATGACCCCCGATGAGTGGTTTGTAACCTTCTCGGGGATCCCTTTCGGGCAGATGAGCGAAATGTTGCAGGATGGGGGCAACCGCTATCTTGGAATGGTATATGGTGCCACCGCACGTGATTCGTATGGGGAATTTTCGCCACGTCCGGTTTGGAACCTTTGGAAAACCTTTGGCATTACAGAGGCCAGAATGGTCGGTTATTGGGACAAGGAATGTCCGGTGAAAACCAATCACCCTGATGTGAAGGCTACGGCCTATATTAAGCCGGATCAAACACTCATTTCTCTTGGTAATTTTAGTAATAATGAGTTAAATATCACATTGTCATTTAATTGGAAGGCTTTAGGCTTGGATCCGACAAAAGTCAGACTAGAAGCACCCTATATCAAAGATTTTCAGGGAGCAAAAACCTTCAACCTGAATGACCTGATCCCGGTAAAAAGCAAACAGGGGTGGTTGTTGATTGTTCATGAAAAGTAAATTCCGATTTTATACAGGATATAATTACAATTGTTGTTATGAATATATGAAGATTATCCTTGAACCCATTGCTATCTTGGATAAATATCCCAGGGTTATGAATGGTGTCGAGATATTTCCGGCTGGACTTTTTCTGAAAGCTTTGTGGAATTCTGAGATTAATTGATTATAAAAACCAGCCAATTTTTTCGTTATCTTTGTCCAACAAGAATACAGAAGAGATGAAAAAGATACCTTACGGAATAAGCAGTTTTGAAACTATAAAAACTGAAAATTACTATTTTGTCGATAAAACCAAGTATATAGAAAAAATAGAAGCCTTAGGAGGCAGGTATTTGTTTTTCCTCCGTCCCCGTCGTTTCGGGAAAAGCCTCCTTATTTCAATGCTCGAACATTATTATGATATAAATGGCGCAAACCAATTCGATCAGTTGTTTGGGGATACCTATATTGGACAAAATCCAACACCCCTAAGAAATTCATATCCTGTGTTGCGGATTAATTTTTCGATGGTCCGAACGCAAGGAACTGTTGAAGAGATTAAAACTAGTTTTTGCCTAAATGTCTGGGGTTCTATGGATGTTTTTATCTCAAAGTACAAAATTAGGTACGGTTTAGGTGAAGAAATATCAAAGGAAATAAAAGGATATTTGGATCCTGGAGATATGTTGCTTGTTTTTCAAAACGAAATGCAAAAAAAGCATGTTTCAGTTTTTATGATCATTGACGAATACGACAATTTTGCCAATAACGTATTGATAGAACACAATACTGATACCTATCAGAGAATTACCCATGCCGGTGGGTTTTTGCGCAATTTTTTCAGCCTTATCAAAGGGTTGACCGACAGCAGAGAGATCGACCGGCTTTTTATCTCGGGTGTGTCCCCATTGGTCATGGCAGATGTGACCAGTGGGTTCAACATTGGTGACAATATTTCACTGTGGCCCGATTTTGGGTCAATGGTAGGTTTCGATACGGAAGAAATCAAAGAATTAGTCGAGTATTATATTCCCGGAAAGTACGAAACCCTTTCCCCATTACTTTCGGAATGGTACGACAATTACTGTTTCGACAATATGCTAAAAACCAAAAACCTGTATAATTCGACCTCTATATTGTATTTTCTGAAAGAGTATTTACAAGTAAACGAAATTCCAGGGGAGCTTATCGACGAAAATTTGCGCACCGATTACGGAAAGCTCCGTTTTCTAATATTGGAGGGGAAAAAACTAAATGGTAATTTTTTAATTCTCAAGGATTTGGTTCAAACAAAAGAATCAACAGGCCGCCTGGTCCGTAGTTTTGCCGCAGACGAATTAATCAATGCGGAGAAATTTCGATCCCTTTTGTTTTATCTGGGTTTTACCACTTTGAAAGGGATATCCCCGGCAGGCAGATATACCTTCACAATTCCCAATAAATTGATTAATAGTTTATTGTGGGAGTATATCCAAAAATCGATGGATGAAGTTTATAAACTAAAAATTGACAAGGATTTATTGGAACAGATTTTTACGGATATGGCATTGCAAGGAACATGGAAGCCTGCTCTGCAATACATTGTTGATAAATTCTACTTAGCTGTTTCGGTCCGTGATTTTGTTTTCCATGAAGAAGGCTTAAAAACTTTTTTGTTGGCTTGGCTGAACCTAACAAACCTTTATGATGTGGTCAGCGAAAAAGAGAAAAACAAAGGATTTGCAGACATTTGCCTCGAACCCGACCGAAGGTTTACCCAGTATGTGAAATTCGATTACGTCATAGAATTAAAATACCTGAAAGCAGAGGAAATTGAAACACCGGAAAAAGAAGAATCCGCAATAAATCAAGCCATTGCAAAAGCCACTGTGCAATTGATTCAATATACCGCAAATGATATGTTTAAAACCATCAAAAT
>CAIYPA010000376.1 GCA_903927965.1 uncultured Bacteroidia bacterium
GTCTTAGGTACAAAACAATTGACGGTTAAAAAGTTCCAGTTGTCAACCATAAAAGCAGCCAAAACGCCTTTACCATCAGGACGGCAATCAGTGCAATAAATCATGAGCCCATCGGCAGGATTGGGAATTGCCCTCATCTCAGCTTCGGTCATCCGTGGTAGTAGTAACCCTTTGTTGTTCGACTTTACATCGAGCATAGCCGAATTGTTTGGATTGCTGCCATCTGAGTTAATGGCCACCTGTGAGAATGATAAATTGAAGTTAATCAGCAGAATAAAGATAGTAATAAGATATTTTTCCATTCTGATACGGTCTTATGTGGTCGTTTTTTTGGTAAAAAAAAGATCAATTTTTTTATGAAATAGTAAAGGCTTCACTCCCGGTGAAGCTTTTACTAAAAATATAACGTAGTGTGGTTTTACCGACCTCCTTTAAACATTACTTTTCTCGTTTCACCGTTCATCTTGATCAGGTAAACACCTGGTGCTACACGATGGCCTGAACTATTGGTCCCGTTCCATTTTAAGAACAATTCGCCGGTATTTGTCCCTTTATAAAGTTGCTTGATTTCTTGTCCGTTAAGATTGTAGATCGCTACCGAAATATCGATGGTCGCAGAATTCTGAATGTAAACCGTCATATCGTTCACAAAAGGATTGGGGTAACAGTAGAATTGATCCGAACCATCTTTAATCAGTTTGTCTTGCAGTTCACTTGCAGATACCTTTACGAACAACGACCCATTCTTTTCAAATATTTCGCTTCCGGCAACTTTTTCCATGTCCAGATTGTACAATTGGTTGCCCCTGTACAATTGAAGTATGACCGGATGGCCTGAAATAAAACCATTTACATCTGCACTTAATCCGTCATTGCTTGAGGTGGTTATACTGATGGTCCCATCCAACAATTGGTCAGTCCCAAGAGTAGCCGCACCAACACAATTTTGACCATCAAAAATACCGATTTGGTCACCGGCCTTTAAACCGGAGGATTTCAAATCGACAAGGCTGATGTTCATGTGGTCGATTCCGTTTCCTTCAAATATCTTCACAAAGTGTGCTGATGCCAAAACCTCAGGAATAAGAACAGCCGATTTCGTTCCACTTGCAGGAATTGTAAGGGTGACTGCAGCCGATACATTTACTTTGTAGCCTTTATTCGGGGTGAAATTGCCGATGTTGTTCCTCCATCCTCCAAAAGTGCCATAATTTTCGATGGTCTTTCCGGCTTCATCCATCACCTTAACCAGTTTTCCGGCATCAATAAGTGGTTGCACCACAGACTTGGCGTCCTGCAATAACGAACTTGGGTAAGAAATAATATTCCAACCAGTGCTGAGAGGGATATCCAAAGGAAGTGGAACAGGGCTACCTTCCAATAAAAGTGTTGAATTGGCATTCACATTTACCTTATATCCTTCTGTTTGGAGTAGGATGCCTATGTTGTTTTTCCAACCTCCAAAAACGCCGGTATTCTCAAGTGTTTTGCCCGATTCGTCCATCACTTTGATCAGTTTTCCAGCGGTTATCATCGTTTGGAAAATATCTTTCATATTAAGGTTGGTCGGAATAACATTAGAAGAAAAAATATTCCAGCCCAGACTTAATGCAATTGATTGACCGTAAAGGCCAAGTCCCGAAAATATTCCGAAAGTTGTGGCTCCTGTGGCAGTAAGTTGGTGCAGTACGGCATTCGCAGGATCGAAAACGATCGAAGGGAGAGGATAGACCAAAGTCCCCTTTATGCTGCTCTCCGCGCCATTCACATCAGCAGATACATATTGAAAAAGGGCATTGTACACGGCAGATGCAATCCCACTCTGTGAAATTGTCCAGTATCGGTTCAGATAATTACCAGATAAACCTGCATACGTAGAATTTGAAAGTTTAACACCTACATAGTTGCCCTGGGAGAAGGTACCACCAGTAAAGTTGAGTGTAACAGGGGTGTACTCTACTGTCCCTGAGTTATCTCCGACAGGGAAAAGGAAACTTCCAGTTCCCGCATAGCTTTTCCGTAATTCACCTGAACCTGTCGCAATTATCATCGCTGTTGCAGAAGGTGATCCAACGATTTGGGCTGCACTGCCAAGCGTGAGATGGCCTACACCAAGCCTTATATGACCATTTAGAAGTTTAAGACCAGAACTTATGCCAGTGTTCCCCGTAAGATCAATCCCCATAGAATTGTTAATTGTAATACTCCCTATAGAATTCGACCCGGAAAATGTTTGGGGGGCAATTCCTGAAAATTCAACGGAGCCATTGCCGAGGTCGCCAGAGGGATTTTGGTTGGTAAGGTTTTGTTTTAAAACAAGCGAGCCTTCAACATTAAGTATTGCCCCGTTTGAAATAACAAAATCCTGATTCGAGATAAAAACAGTTCCTGCACTGATTTTTAGGCTGGTTCCATTCGACACAACAACTTGTGAATAGGTCGTTGAAGGATAAAAACTGACAATAACCGTTAATATTAACAGGATTGTCATTAATCTAAATTGAGATGTTATTTTACTCATGGCTTACAAGGTATGTAAGTAAAGATATTTGGTATTTAAGGCAAATGTAATTATTTTTGAACATGTTGCTATCAGGTAGGATTATTTTTATTTAGAATACTGAAAACATTTTTTTCTAACTTGCGCCAAATATCAATTTAGGAAGATTATGAACCGATATGCAGTCATTGACATAGGTACCAATACCTGTAATCTACTAATTGCCAATGCGTTGAAAAATGGTGCTTTTTCTCCGGTTTATGACCGTAAATTGCCTGTAAAGCTTGGACGGGGAGGGATACACAAAAAGATACTGCTTCCAGATGCAATTGAACGTGGACTGATTGCACTTTTACGACATGCGGTTACAATCAGTTGTTACAATGTAGAAAAAGTTAAAGTTGTGGGAACATCAGCTATAAGGGGCGCAGCAAATAAAGGTGAATTTCTTGCTAAAGTGAAACATTTATTAGGTTGGGACATTGAAATTTTAGATGGGGAACTGGAAGCGGAATTAATTTTTAAAGGAGTACAATTATCATTGCCTGAAGGGATCGGGAAATATCTCATAATTGATATCGGTGGTGGAAGCAGTGAGTTTATATTGGCACTCAATAACCAGATCATCTGGAAAAATAGTTTTAACATTGGCATAGCACGTGTTTTGGAGATGTTTCCTGTTTCTGATCCGATTGCGCCTGAAGAAATCCGCGCTATTGAAGAATGGTTCGATGAACAATTAAAAGAGTTGTGGCAAATCACGAATGTTCATTCTCCTGAAATACTTGTAGGTTGTTCAGGTGCTTTTGACACTTTTATGGATATTTTTGAAAAGGAGATCCCCGATCTAAAGATCAGGGGTGTTTCAGACTTACCGATAAATGATTTTTTAATGATTCATAACCAATTGATTAACACAAAATTTGAGGCTCGGAGTCAAATGGAAGGAATGGACCTTTCCCGTGTCGAAATGATCGTTATCGCTTCAGTCTTTACAAATTTTATACTTCGAAGACTGGGTATAAAAAGACTGATCCACACACACAATGCACTAAAAGAGGGGGTTATGGACAGATTTATTACAACGGAATTAAAATAAAAATAATGGCTAAGATATTAGTTATTGATGATGAGCGTAGTATAAGGAACACGCTTAAGGATATCCTGGGTTTTGAGGGTTATTCGGTCGAAGTGGCCGAAAACGGGTTGAAGGGTATCGAATTGGTAAAGATTTCCGATTTTGACATTATCCTTTGTGATATCAAGATGCCTGAAATGGATGGCATTGAAGTGCTTGAAAAGATACTTGAATTAAAACCAGAAACTACGGTTGTGATGATTTCTGGACATGGAAATATAGACACTGCTGTGGAGGCCATAAAAAAAGGGGCGTACGATTTCATTGTCAAACCACTGGATTTAAACCGGTTGCTTATCACGATCCGGAATGCAGGCGATAAGACCGTCCTTATTAAGGAAACCAAAGTCTTAAAACAAAAGATCAGCAAACGCTATGAGATAATTGGTGAGTCGTCACAGATTAGGAAAGTCCTTGAGATGACCGATCGTGTCGCACCTACTGAGGCCAGGGTCCTGATTACCGGGGCCAATGGAACCGGAAAAGAGCTGGTAGCCCGTCGTTTACACGAATTATCGACACGTTCGGAAGCCCCGTTTGTAGAAGTCAATTGTGCAGCAATACCAACTGAATTAATTGAGAGTGAACTATTCGGGCACGAAAAAGGAGCTTTTACCTCAGCAATCAAACAACGGAAGGGAAAATTTGAACAATCTGATGGAGGTACTTTATTCCTGGACGAAATCGGGGATATGAGTTTATCAGCGCAATCAAAAGTTCTAAGGGCCCTACAGGAGAGCATTATCACCAGAGTCGGTGGTGATAACCCCATAAAAGTAAATGTCAGGGTCATAGCTGCAACGAACAAAGATCTGTCAGAAGAGATAAAAAACGGCAATTTTCGTGAAGATCTCTATCATCGGTTGAGTGTGATCCTGATCAATATACCTTCTCTCGAAAGCCGAAGGGAAGATATCCCCTTACTTGCCGACCATTTCATTCAACAGATTTGCAGCGAATATGGGCAACCACCAAAAGGCATTGAATCAGAGGCCATTGAGGAGTTAAAGAAACGTACCTGGACAGGAAACATACGTGAGTTTCGTAATGTGATCGAAAGGCTGATCATTTTGTGCGAAAAAACGATCACCCTTCAGGATGTAAATTTATATGCTCCCGGGAGCGAAATTTAGGAACAATGAGTTGGAATGAATATCTTTTTATTCTCTTAATTGACTGGAATTACAGTTTCATTTTTAATTTTTGATGCGGTTGTCATTCATTAAAACACACTTTATATTGTGTTTATTACCATATGTCAATGTTGATAAAATAGTTCCATCTTCATAAAGCTCACTTTATCAATATAATAACATTAAATATTTATTAACAATTGTTTATAACCCAGGTTGATACAAGGTTTACACAAATTGTCAAAAATATTTGCATTAGGGGTAATTCCTGCCTTATCTTTGAATCATCAGGTCAGCGATAAAAGGTTACTTTGAAATAGTGGAGACGGGATAAAATTCTTAGCTGAATGGTGGACCGGCTCATTCAAACCTCCGGGTTTGCGCAATGGAAAAGTCAGAGTTTGGAAAGACGAGGAAACTTGGTCATCCAGTTAACCGGAAAAAACGCCAGTCGTTCATTTAAAGGTTGAGTTAAGGACCGGTAAGGGCAAGGACGAAAGTCTGAGACCAGATACGGGGGGCATCGAAGCCGAAATGCAGGTATGCGCCACACAGCAAATGTTCAGATCGTAAGAAAAGGACTATGAGGTGTTCTAAATAACACTCCGTCCGGGAAGGTCAGCCGAGAGGTTAACTGAAGGGACAGCAGGAAGGTAATGCCATAAAAGGCAAAATCTGAAAGCGATGGGTTGCAAAAAAGTAAAACAGAATGCTCAGGCAGGAAGTTAAGTTGAGGCAGCCAACCATAAAAACAGTAGCCTGACGTCAACGCAAAAGCAATTGAACGAAGACGAAATGGGAACAACTCCAAAAGGGTGGTTCCCATTTGTGTTTTATAACCTTACCTAAAAGTTGCTTTCAAGAAATGAATATTGGCTAAAATACTGAATTTAACGTTTTTTTAAGTTTTGGTTCCCGACCATTTCATTCCAAAGCAAAAAAACTTCGTATTTTTGCAAAAATCATAATGCGCGAATAAAATGGAAAATATGCAAATTGAAG
Organism: uncultured Bacteroidia bacterium; assembly: GCA_903927965.1. Classification (GTDB taxonomy): domain Bacteria; phylum Bacteroidota; class Bacteroidia; order Bacteroidales; family Prolixibacteraceae; genus JAAFHB01. The sequence continues at coordinate 5,774 of CAIYPA010000376.1, forward strand.
TCACGAAAAGGTTGCTGGCTATAGATACCATCAAGATTCAACCCGACACCCCTTTTACCTGGGCTTCAGGGTGGAAAGCTCCTATCTATTGTGACAATCGCAAAGTCCTCTCATTCCCTGACACAAGGACTTTTATCTGCGAACAGTTTGCAAATCTGATCCGTGAAAAATACCCGGAAGCTGAAGCGATTGCAGGCGTAGCAACCGGGGCGATTGCACATGGTGTCCTGGTTGCCGATAAATTGCAGCTTCCATTTATTTATGTCCGTTCCAAGCCTAAAGGACACGGACTTGAAAATCTCATTGAAGGTGATATCCAACCCGGAACAAAGGTTGTGATCATTGAAGATCTTGTTTCGACAGGTGGAAGTTCACTCAGTGCCGCCGAGGCAGTGCGAAATTATGGGGTAGAAGTATTGGGAATGTTGGCTATTTTTTCCTATAATTTTCCGATTGCCGCTAAAAATTTCCAGGACGCACATATTGAACTGACAACTTTGAGCAATTATAATTTGTTACTTAAACTGGCCTACGATTCAGGAGATATTACCGACATTCAGCTCGAAAGCCTCAACAACTGGCGGAAAAGCCCCGAGACATGGGGGAAATGATGTCATCATCGCTAAAATCATAGTGCAATAAAACATCAATGGGAACTGAAAAATACATCAGCGAGGTAAAAATTATCGAAGCACCACATGAACGTGTGTATGACCGTCTTTCGAATCTTGAAAATCTCGAGGAATTTTTTGATCCGAAACGGATCGATGAATTGAAGAAGAACTATCCTGATGCACCGGATATTAAACTCGATAATTTTCGGGCCACTGCTGATGAATGTAGTTTTACGATCAGTCCTGTTGGAAAAGTAGGGGTACAGATCATAGAACGCGAACCTTCTAAACTTATCAAGCTCACAGGTAGTCAAACCATCCCATTTAAGTTTAATTGCTGGATACAACTTCTCCCTTCCGGCCCAACAACCAGTAAAGTGAAAATTACTTTGCATGCCGAATTAAATCCAATGATCAAGATGATGGTTGACAAACACTTAAAAGATGGGGTCAACCGTATTGCAGAAGCCATTACAAAGTTTCCGTATTAATTTCGAACTCAACTTCTTTGAACTGATATTTTCTGATGGATCCAGCTTCTGATTCGATCCGCAATCTCCCATACCTGTCGACCCCAATTATCCGTCCAGTGAAAGTGCCTCCCGCATCTTTATAGATTGCCCATTGATCAGATTGATAGAGCATTGCTATGTAATCGTCATCGATCGAATTAAATTTCAGTGAAATCAGTTGTTGATACCTTCTATCGATTTTATCACACAGTTCAATCAGTATTGTTTCCAGATCATAATCCAATTTGGTAATCTGAGTAAGTGATACAGGATTAGGAGCGTCCGTGATGAATATTTTTTGATTGATATTTAATCCAATACCAACAATGCATGAGGAAATTTTATTGATCCTTACCGAATTTTCGATCAGTATCCCACCAATTTTTCTTGTTCCAACATAAATATCGTTCGGCCATTTAATGGAAACCTGCTGGACTTTCCCATTCAGAAAATCTGTGATTCCCAATGACACCGCTTTGGAAATTTCAAACTGTTGGGCGATTTCCAAAATATCGGGATAAAGGACGATGCTGAAAGTTAAATTTTTGTATGGCTCACTTTCCCATTTGTTTGAGGTTTGCCCCCGACCGTCAACCTGACTGTTTGCCACAAAAACCGTCCCTTCCTGTGGACGATTTGTCAGTAACTGTTCTGCGGCATAGTTATTGGTTGATCCCACTTCCTGGATGCGTTTGATAGATGATCCGATAATTATGTTCATTTTTACAGCAAAAATAATGAGTGTTCAAAGTAAAAACTATTATTTCAAAACATTACCTCACTTCTTATTAATTATTCTTTCAGACAAAAAATTATCTTTGTACTTTAAATTTTCTCTATGGTTAATCCTGCCATGAAAAATGGTCCGGTCAATTTGATAGATGCAATTGTGGAAGGTATTCAACGCAAAAAAGGGCTTGAAATCGTTGATATTGATTTACAGGTGATTAATAATTCAGAATGTGACCATTATATTATTTGTCATGGTACTTCCAATACCCATGTTGATGCAATCGCACATTCCATAGAGGAAACAGTAGAAGAATTAAAGAATGAACCAGTTTGGCATCGTGATGGTTATAACAATGCACAGTGGATATTGCTCGATTATGCAAATATCATGGTACACATTTTTCAGGAACCAATACGAAGGCTTTACGATCTGGAAAGTTTGTGGGCTGACGGTTTAATTTATAATATTGAAGTTGACAATTAATTGATTATGGCTGATATAGATAAAAATAAAAGTAATGGGAGCAACCTCCCTAAAGGAAACAAGAAAAATCCAGGTGGAGTAAAGATCAATCCAAAATTTAATCTTATTTACGTTTACGGGTTTTTGCTGCTTGCATTTTTCGTAATTCAATATATGACATCCGGTGGAGCGCCTGTCGAGACCAGTTGGCAGGAAGTCAGAAATACGATGCTTAAAAACGGGGACATTGATAAAATTGTTGTCGTAAACAAATCACAGGCAGATATTTTTTTGAAAGAGGCATCCTACGAAAAATACAAAAGCAAATTGGATCTTGGAATCGGATCGCCTGCAAAAATTGGCCCCCATTTTTTCTTCACGATCGGTTCGGTCGATGTTTTTGAAAAGAACCTTGAAAGTGCTGTAGCAGAGTTTGGCGAAAAATCCAAAGTCACCCTGACCTATGAACTTCGCCACGATTATTTCACCGAAATTTTGAGTTGGTTATTTCTCCCACTTGTCCTTCTTGGGGTGTGGTTCTGGGTTTTCAGACGGATGAGCAAAGGTGGCGGTGGTGGAGGAAATATTTTCAACGTTGGAAAATCGCAGGCAAAAATATTCGATAAAGAGTCAAGGGTAAGTACTACGTTTAAAGAGGTTGCCGGATTGGCCGAAGCCAAACAGGAAATCGAAGAGATCGTAGAATTCCTTAAAAATCCTGAACGATACACAAAATTGGGAGGAAAAATTCCAAAAGGAGCACTGCTCGTAGGCCCTCCTGGTACAGGTAAAACGTTGTTGGCCAAAGCAGTAGCTGGTGAAGCTGATGTGCCGTTTTTCTCGATGTCCGGATCCGACTTTGTGGAGATGTTCGTTGGTGTCGGAGCTTCGCGTGTTCGTGACCTGTTCAAACAAGCCAAAGAAAAATCCCCTTGTATCGTCTTTATCGACGAAATTGATGCAATCGGTAGGGCGAGAGGAAGAAACCCAAACATGGGATCAAATGACGAGCGCGAAAATACGCTAAATCAATTACTTACTGAAATGGATGGGTTTGACACCAACTCCGGGGTCATCATTTTAGGTGCAACAAACCGTGCCGACATCCTCGACAGGGCCTTAATGCGCGCCGGGCGTTTCGACCGTCAGATCCATGTTGAATTGCCTGATGTTATCGACCGTAAGGAGATCTTTATGGTTCATCTTCGTCCGCTTACTTTGTCGGAAGATGTCAATGTTGGTTTCCTTGCCAAACAAACACCTGGATTTTCGGGTGCCGATATCGCCAATGTGTGTAACGAAGCAGCTTTGATCGCAGCAAGAAAGCAAAAAACAAAGGTTGAAAAGCAGGATTTTCTGGATGCCGTTGACCGGATTGTCGGTGGTTTGGAAAAAAAGAACAAGATCATTACTGCCGACGAGAAGGCGATCATTGCTTATCATGAAGCAGGACATGCCACAGTTAGCTGGTTGCTTGAATATGCCCATCCGCTTGTGAAAGTAACCATTGTTCCTCGTGGTAAGGCTCTTGGGGCTGCTTGGTACCTGCCTGAGGAGCGTCAAATCACAACCAGTGAACAAATGCTCGATGAGATCTGTGCCACTTTGGGTGGAAGGGCCGCCGAAGAACTTGTATTCTCAAAAATTTCATCCGGGGCGCAGAACGACCTTGAAAAAGTGACTAAAACTGCCTATTCAATGGTTTGTTATTTTGGGATGAGCGAAAAAGTCGGGAATGTAAGTTACTACGATTCATCTGGACAGAGTGATTATAGTTTTAACAAGCCATATAGCGAAAAAACTGCTGAATTAATTGATTCAGAGATTAATGAAATAATCAGGACTGCTTTTGCAAGGGCTAAGGAAATTCTTAGAAACAATGCTGAAGGCCATAAGAAACTTGCTGACCTTCTTCTCGAAAGGGAAGTGATTTTTACTGAGGATTTGGAGAATATTTTTGGATTACGTCCGTGGGGCAAGAAAAAGGAAGAAGAAAAGTCTGAAACTCCAGTTGAAGGACAAAAACTTGATTTTGGACCTGAAATAGAAAAAGTATAAGAGCAAGCACCGAACTATGGAAAAAGGCTGGGAAAATATTTACAATGCGACTGAAGAATACCTCATTTTAATGGCCAGGGATCTTCTACAGGATAATGGGATCGAATCTGTTGTGATTAACCATAAAGATTCGGCCTATGTTTGTTGGGGCGAGTATGAGCTTTTTGTCAGGGATGAGAAAAAAGAGGAGGCGGCCATGATTATTGAACAAATTAAAAATAGTTTAAATTGAAAGAGTTGGTTACCAGGTCGATATGGGGATTTTTTTTTGCAGCGTCCCTTACAGGAGCCATCCTGATTGGTTCATATACTTTTGCCGCTCTTTTTTTAGTGCTCTCTGTCTTTGTTCTTTGGGAGTTTTATTCGTTGTGCCATAAAGCAGGTTATTCGCCACAGATTTATCCTGGTCTTGTTGTCGGAAGTTTAATCTTTCTTTTTTCCTATCTGGTTGCAGAAGACTATTTTCCGGCAAAGGCTTTCCTTTATCTGTTACCGTTGATTTATGCGAGTTTTGTTTATGAATTGTACCGCAACAAGAAAAATCCGCTGGTAAATATTGCGCTCACTTTGTTGGGGATCGTCTATGTGACCATCCCCTTTTCTATCCTTAATTTTCTGGCTTTCCCACCATCACACGATGGTCCTATTTATTCCAATGTCATAATTATCAGCCTTTTCCTTTTTGTATGGGCGGGTGATTCTGGTGCTTACCTTTTCGGGGTACGGTTTGGGAAGCACCGTTTGTTTGAACGGATATCACCCAAGAAATCGTGGGAAGGGCTTTTAGGCGGAATTGTAACGGCCCTTTTAATCGCCTGGATACTGACTTATGTCTATCAGTACAGTTTTATTGTTTTGGGTTTACTGGCAATTGTGGTGGTTATTTCGGGAACCCTTGGAGATCTAATTGAGTCCATGTTCAAACGCAGCATAGGAGTCAAAGATTCCGGAAAGTTTATGCCAGGCCACGGCGGTTTGCTCGATCGGTTTGATAGTATCCTTCTTGCCTCTCCGGCAATTTATTTTTTGCTTCAATTTTTTAACTGAAAATTTTTTACTTAGTTTTGTACAAAGGATTAGACTTATGAGAATACACAAAGAAGGGTTTTTGGTTATTGCAGTTGCATTTATACTCTGGTTGATCATTAACGGACTTGTTGCGATGACCGGCGAACTCTATTTTCGCTGTTTTACATTTCTGGCATCCACCCCACTGATGATTTTCGTGATTCGGTTTTTTCGTTATCCCCGGCGTTCAATTAATTTGAGGCCAACCAGTGTTTATTCACCTGCCGATGGTCAGGTTGTTGCAATCGAGGAGACTGTCGAATCGGAATATTTCAATGACCTTCGTTTACAGGTTTCAGTTTTTATGTCTGTAAATAATGTTCATGTTAATTGGATTCCGGTGCCTGGAATCGTTAAATACTTCAAACACCACAATGGCCATTTTATGGCAGCTTACCTTCCCAAATCCTCAACGGATAATGAAAGGGCAACCACAGTGATTGAAATGGCAGACGGAACAGAAATCCTTGTCAGGCAAATAGCCGGTGCTGTAGCGAAAAGGATCATCACTTACCCCAGGGTCAATTCAAAAGTTAGCCAACAAAACGAACTTGGCTTTATCAGGTTTGGATCCCGAGTCGATCTGTTCCTTCCGGTTGGAACAAAGGTCTATGTCGATTTATGTCAATTGGTTACTGGTAGCCAAACTGTGATTGCCGACTTGAAAAATTAATTTTCAAAATAAAAATGATCCGCAAGAACGTTCCAAATTTCATCACTTGTCTGAATATCCTGTCGGGCAGCCTTGCGGTCATATTTGCCTTAAAAGGGCAACTTACAATAGCTGTTGTTCTAATAATAATTGCATCAATTTTTGATTTTTTGGACGGAGTCGCCGCAAGATTGTTAAAGGCTTATTCGCCTATGGGGAAAGAGCTTGATTCATTGGCAGATATGATCTCGTTCGGACTAGCACCAGGAATTTTGATGTTTGTTATGCTGGAATATTCCCTTTTTGGGACCAACGTCCAGGCTGAAAACATCCTTGATTTACCGTTTGGCGAAATTTTACTTTTGTCAGCTTCAATGCTTATTCCGGTTTTTTCTGGCCTTCGGTTGGCAAAATTCAACATCGATACCCGGCAGACTGATTCCTTTATCGGATTGCCAACTCCTGCCAATGCACTTTTTATTACTTCCCTTGCTTTGATTACTGAGCATGGCATTTATGAAAAACTTGATTCATTTATCTTACAACCCATTGTATTATTGATAATTACAATAACACTATCATTTTTGCTGATTTCTGAACTTCCCATGTTTTCGTTGAAGTTTAAAAACCTGACCTGGAAGGACAATCATATCCGGTTTATTTTTCTATCCATCTCCCTGGTTTTGATACTTACATTCAATATCTATGGAATTGCAGCAGCAATTTTAAGTTTTATCCTGATTTCGGTCTTGTTAAAACTGGGAAATTATGAAAAAAAATTTTGAAGACAACGAAGAAGAAAGATGGCGGAACGACCCTGAGAACTATAGATGGGGCATATTCTATTTCAAACCCAGGGATCCAAGGATCATCCTCCCCAAAAGAATAAAGGAGATGGGTTGGACACTAAATTTTGCAAATCCTTATTCCTGGCTTATTATCATCGTTATCATCACTTTTGCTATCCTTTTGGGAAAACTTGGATGATGGAGCTATTTTACTTTTCATATAAACCTTAAATCTATGAATAAGCATTATTCAATCCTGCTATTTGTCTTTTCCCTTCTTACTTCTGGGGTCTCAAATGCACAACAGATAGAAGGCAACTTGTCAAGAAGCATCCGCTCATTTGGTGTCCTGCCCGAAAATTCAGCTAGCCTTAATGAAGCAAACCTTCAAAAAGCAATTGAATGGGCTGCGATATCAGGGGCTGCACTTTTCGTGGAACCAACGGATAAACCTTATGAAGTATTGAGTGGCATAGTACTCAAAAAGAATGTTTCCTTAATTGGTGTGCATGGCCCTGTTCCACGAGGCACGAAACATCCAACATTAAAACAGCCTGTTGGTAGTGTTTTTGCAATTCGAGACAGCTCTTCTGTTTTTATAACAGTTGAAAGCAGCACCCAGATTAAAGGAATTCAATTTTGGTATCCGGAACAAAGCATTAACGAACCGCGAAAAATCATTCCTTATCCTCCAACAATCCAGGTTTCCCAAATCACAGGGACAGAAGGTGTAACCTTGTCGAACCTCACTTTCTATGGGGAGTATCTGGCCATGGATTTCAAGGCAAATCCGCAACATCCCTGCGAATTGATTTTAATCGAGCATTGTTATGGTTATCCTTTGGGTGGGGAATTTATAAGGATTGATTATTGTTATGATATACTACGGATCCTTCATTGCCATGTGAACCCTGCCATCCAGCGGCAACTTGGCGGCCAATATCCAAAAGCTGTGGTTGACGCAGTGATTGCCAGGCAGAAATTTACCTATGCGATCAATCATACCGACAATGCCCAGTTGATCGACCTTTTCACCTTTGGAAGTTATGGAGGGATCAGGCTTGGTTCGGCTACCTACGGTCAGTTGACCAACTTTAATTTTGATTGTGTGACGGTGGGGATCCATAAATCGGGCGACAGTTCCAAAAACCGCAACTGGATGATTGCCCAGGGTTCCATTATTGCCAATACTGGTGCAAAGATTGAAGATGTCCATCCGATCATCATCGATGGTAAAGGGCACACTGCCATCACAAATGTGGAAGCTTTTTCAGGCGGTAATTCTGCATTGACCAACTTTGGCTTATCGTGGGATTATATGACGATTAATGGAAATGACAAATGCACAATTTCAATGTTTGGGTGCAGGATGCGCGATTATAAATCGGACCGACCCATCACGCTAAATAACCCCAATGCCATCTTACAAGCTGAGGGGTGCATTGATAAAAACGAGTTGCCCTTCCGATTCCCGGAAAATAATTAATGTTGTCAACAGAATAATTAAAGGCGGTTTTTCCATTCATCCTTTAAAATCGTCAGTTCAGCGATTAAAAAATACCATTCCTCGGTTTTAACTATTAGTAAAGCCACCTTTTAATAAATTTGCAATAACATTTTTTTGTAATGAAAACCAGTATAAAATTCAACCCCAATTATCGGATGATTGTTAAAACGAAAATTATTGTTATTGTTTTACTGCTTATCTTTATTTGCCAGAGCCGTGGAGCGAACATGACGAATCTATCAGGATTACTTACCATAAGCGGTACGATAAAAGATTCAGAAACCGGTGAATCGCTGATCGGGGCAACCGTTACGATCAGGTCAATCAACAGGGGAACTGCAACAAATATCTACGGATTTTACTCGATCAGCCTGAAACCAGACAATTATACCCTGGAGTATCGGTATATGGGGTATCAGACCATTCAGAAAGAGGTCAACCTTAGCAAGGACATCACCTTGAAAATCGAAATGGTTCCTGAAGAGGGCAAGATTGAAGAAGTGGTGGTTACCGCAGACCGTCCCGAGGCCAATGTGAAAAAAGCGGAGATGAGTATTTCCAAACTCGAGATGAAAACCATCAAGCAGGTTCCGGCACTGATGGGCGAAGTGGATGTGATCAAGGTTATCCAAATGCTCCCTGGTGTGCAATCAACCGCCGAAGGTTCGTCCGGATTTAGTGTCCGGGGTGGAGGAAACGATCAAAACCTGATCCTTCTTGACGAAGCCACTGTTTACAACGCTTCCCATTTGATGGGTTTCTTTTCAGTTTTCAACAACGATGCTGTCCGCGATGTGAAGCTTTACAAGGGCGATATTCCCGCCAATTATGGGGGAAGGCTCTCCTCTGTCCTAGATGTTAGAATGAAAGATGGGAACAACAGAAAATTTGCCGCAACCGGGGGCATTGGGCTAATCTCAAGCAGGTTGACCCTTGAAGGACCGATTGGGAACGAAAAAACTTCTTTTTTATTGGCAGCCAGGCGTACCTATGCTGATATCTTTTTCCCATTGATGTCGGACACAAGTCTGAAGAAAAGCAAATTGTATTTTTACGACCTGAACTTAAAGGTCAACCACCAGATCAACGACAGGAACCGATTGTACCTTTCGGCTTATACAGGCCGTGACCTTTTTGGGCAGAAAGGGAGTTCCGATGCCGGATTTGGCAACCTAACGGGCACCTTAAGATGGAATCATCTGATTACCAATAAGTTGTTTTCAAATCTTTCGGCAATTGTTGCGAAGTACGATTATTCACTGAAAATGAAACAGGGAGGATCGAATTATGTATGGAATTCGGATATGCTTGATTATTCGCTGAAATTGGATTTCAACTATTTTCCAAATCCACAGAACGAAATAAAGTTTGGGGCATCTTCCACATTTCATGATTTCAATCCTGCCGATGCCTATATCGAAGGTGAAACCAGCAGGCTTGGTGTCCCCGTCCCGAAAAACTATGCGCTTGAACATGGCTTGTATATCTCAAACGAACAAAAGATCGGCGAAAAGCTGACCATCAAATATGGGTTGCGTTATAATATCTTCCAGAACATTGGGACAGCTACTGTTTATACCTTTGCAAAGGGATACCCTAATTACTCAGTTGTCGATACGACTTACTATTCGAAGGGCAAAATCTTTAATACTTATCAAGGAATTGAACCGCGTTTGGGGATCAATTATGCACTCACCGAAAACTCGTCGGTCAAAGCAAGTTATTCACGGACGGTCCAGAATATGCAATTGGCTTCGAACTCTTCTGGGGGAATGCCGCTCGATGTTTGGTTCCCTTCGAGTCCAAACATCAAACCTCAGAAGGCTGATCAGTTCGCAATGGGGTATTTCCGAAATTTTGCCAACAATACCATTGAGACATCGGTTGAGGGTTATTACAAAAAAATGTACGATGTGATTGATTTTAAGGACAATGCACAGTTATTGATGAATCCGAGGTTGGAAGGGGATATCCGGTCGGGAACTGCAAAGGCATACGGGCTCGAATTTTTTGTAAAGAAGAGCAGTGGCAGGCTAAACGGATGGATCAGCTATACCTGGTCAAAAGTTCTTCGGACGATTCCAGAGATCAACAATGGGAATCCTTACCCAACAACTTACGATAAACCCCACAATATCAACGTTATCGTGAATTATGAGATTTCAAACCGTGTCTTGTTCTCCGGGAATTGGGTTTATGCCACAGGCGCACCTGTTACTTTCCCAGTAGGATCCTATGTGATCGACAATACCTATGGGAAGTACTATTCTTCACGGAACGGTTACCGGATGCGTGATTACCACCGGCTCGATTTATCGGTAACCGTGAAAGGGAAAGAACGTCCCAACAGAAAATGGAAAGGGGAATGGGTTTTCTCGATGTACAATGCCTATGGGCGGCACAACGACTGGATGATCAACTTTGTGCAGGATCCAAAGAATATAGAAAAAGTTGTTGCTGAAAGATGGTATCTTCCATTCGTCTGCTTTCCGGGAATCACCTATAATTTCAAATTCTGATAGCCATGAAAAAGATTTATATTCAAATAATTACACTTTTCATCATTTCAGTGCTAGTTTACAGCTGCACAGAAAATATTGACAATATTCAACTCGATACCACACGTCCAAGGCTTGTTGTTGAGGGGTATATTTCTACGGACACCACACGTCAGATGGTGAAACTTTCGAAGTTGGGTGATGCGTTGAAACAGGACCCCATTCAGGTCGTTTCAAATGCATCGGTCACCATTTCGGATGGGACGAAGACCTTCAACCTCTCGGAGGACGCCACAAAAAAGGGGACTTATTTTACAACTCCCGATGTTTACGGAGTTCCAGGTAGGACCTATACCCTGAATATCAGGAATGTTGACATCAACAATGACAAGGTGATGGAAGAGTATTCGGCGGTATCGTTGCTTAAGCGGTTGAATCCGATCGATTCGGTCCATTTGGTTTACAACGATTTAAATCCCCATTTTATCAACTGGAGTGTCAACCTTTATACATTGGATCCCGGGCAGGGCCGCAATTTTTACCTTATAAAAGTTAGAAAGAACAGTGTGTTGCTGACAGACAGCGTATTCAAATATTCAATCGGTGACAATAGTGGTTTCGAAGGAAAATACTACAACGGATTCCCTGTATATAACCTGAGGGAGGAGCGGAAAGATGAAAGATTGACCCGTGGCGATACTGTGAAGGTCGAGCTATACGGAATAACCGAGGACTACTATTCTTTTATATACAGTTATATTACTGACTATTATCCCAAAGTTCCGATCTTCAGCGGTCCTTCGGCCAATATCCCATCAAACATCAAACCTACCGATGATGCGGTTGGGATTTTCTCGGCCTATTCGATTAAGAGGAAAAGTGTGATTTATAAATAATCAGCCGACAAACTTTAAGAAGTAGTGTCCCGGTGACTTAAAGTAAATGCCAGCACGAAGATTGACTGCTTTCTGGTCACCCGGACACTATAATAGAATTCGGAATTTTTTAGCCTTAAATCGTCTGTGAAGAAGGTTCTGTAAATATCAGATTCAGAACCAAATTTTGCCAATCAAAAATCTAACACATCAGTATCTAGCCAGACAAGTTGTGGTTTTAAGGGATAATAATTCAAAAGTACACTAAAGGATATAGGATTTTTTGCCGTACCCTTTGGTAATATATTACCTTTACCATAAGAACTTTAAATTAATCATATGAACAAAAGAGCGATTACATTTGAAACAGCTTTAAAAGTAAGATCTTTCGAAGCATTTGGTGCACGAAATTCAGCTAGAGATGCGGTGTTGAAGGTTTCGTTTTATTTCATAAGTATCTTATTCATTCTTTTGATTTCAATTAATTGCCCGGCACAGCTTGTTAATGCCATTAAAAAAGGCGATGTTAAAGAGGTAGAAAGACTTATTTCCGCAGGTGCAGACGTGAATGAAGAGTATAATAAAAGTCCCCATAATCCACCTTTGTATTTTGCGATAAAGGCCAATAATCTAGATATGACACTTCTGTTGCTTAAGAGTGGTGGTGATGCAAACCGATGTTGTATTCTCTATAATGCAATGAATGCTACCAGGAGTTGCTGGCGTCTTATATTTTATGCCATAGGAACAAAAAATCCGGAAATGGTAAAACTTCTAATCAAGTACGGTGCGGATATCAATGTCTCTGATAATCATAAGTTTCAAACTCCGTTGCAAGTTGCTCAGGAAGCTGGATTAACCGATATTGTAGCCGTTCTTAAAGAGGCGAAAAACAAGCCAAACAATAATTTAAATGCAAGTGTGAGCAAACAAGCTTCCATTGTTGATGAAAAACAAACAAAAACTGCTCCTTCCGACGTAGATATTAACATTCCTATTGGTGGCTCAAGCAAGCCTAATACTTACGCCCTCATTATTGGGAACGAGGATTACAGTTCATATCAAACAAATCTAAACGCGGAAGTAAATGTTCAATACGCCGAAAATGATGCAAAAATATTTAAGGAGTATTGTGTTAAAACCCTTGGTATTCCTGATAAAAACATCACACTGCTCATAAATGCGACTGGTAGTAGAATGTTGCAGAATTTAGACCTGATATCAAAAATTTCAAAAGTAAATAATGGTAATGCAGAAATCGTATTTTATTATGCCGGGCATGGTTTACCCGATGAACAGACCAAGGAACCCTATTTAATGCCAGTAGATGTAAGCGGAAGTGACCTGAAATATGCAGTTAGACTTACAGAAGTCTATAAAAAACTGTCTGAAAATCCAGCTGCTAAAGTTACTCTGTTTATTGATGCTTGTTTTAGCGGTGGTGCCCGTAACGAAAGTTTAATTGCACTTCGGGGAGTACGAGTTATACCAAAAGAAACGGTTACTGGAAATAATCTTGTTGTGTTTACTTCAAGCTCGGGGAATGAATCTTCCGCTACATACAAGGATAAACAACATGGAATGTTTACTTACTATCTATTAAAAAAATTACAGGATTCCAAAGGGAATTGCTCTTATGAAGAACTTGAAGAATATCTAAAAAAGGAAATTTCTTTAAATTCGTTGTTAATAAATAAAAAACAACAAACTCCTCAAATTATCGGTAGTCCGGATGTATTAGGGAATTGGAGAGGTTGGAAAATTAAATGACAGAAATGCCCAGCGACAAACAGACAAACAATAGCTGCCGTCGAAGTTAATTTACAGCTTAAGATTTGGACTTTTTTCTTGTCGGCTATATTTTTTGGAAGTCGGCTCTTTGGTTTTGGATATACTCCAAGACAAGTTCCATGTTTTAGTAGCCTTCTGATAAAGCCTCGTTTGGGCCGCACGATTTCCAATCGGGCCATAATAAGCGATTGGAAATCACTTGACCCGAAGGCACCCTGCATTTGGCATTTTCTGTTTTCCTGGTTAAAATCCATAAACCTGACAGCATCGGCTTGCCGACCTGTCAGCGTTGGATTTTGGAAGAACTATTTGTTTGAAATGATTGGATTTTGAAGCGCCATTTCACTGAAGTGCCATTACAAATATTGCTTAAAGAACGCATCCATCTTCACCTGACAGAAGTCGTTCACCCTCTGAACGATATCCATTGTGTGAGGCCATAAAGGCAAACGATAATAAACATTAGGGACACCCAGGCTGTCGAGACGCAATTTGAGGTTGTCCGACTGACTGGCTGGAACCAGGTCATCTGATGAACCTTGCAGGATCATGGTCGGTGGATTGCTTTTGTTCACCAGGCTGTTCGGTGAAGCCTCCACAAAAACCTGAGGATTCGTATCAAAGGTAGCCCCTACAAAATTGGTGATCAATGGGTGGTTCCTTGCATATGGGGTGGTAAACTCCACCGGTCCATAAATATCAACAACAGCCTTGATTCGATGGGTATTCTTGAGAACTGAACTGTCAATGGAGACTTTTGGGTCCTTCCATCCATAACCGGCCATCAACGAAAGGTGGCCACCTGCGGAACCACCGATCAATGCTATCCTGTCGGGATCGTATCCGTAGGTTTCGCTGTTTTTATAAAACCATTGAACTGCATCTGTGATATCCTGGACACACGCAGGATACCCACCTTCCTTGCCCAAGCGATAAGAAACAGTGGCAGTCATGTACCCCTTTTTTGCGAAAGCAACAAGGTAAACCAGATAATCCTGACGCTGGCCGCCCTTCCATCCGCCTCCATGAATAAAGACCAGTAACGGGGCCGATTTGGCCACATTTTTGGGTTTGTAGATATCCAACTGGAGCGATTTCCCATTGATATTTTTGTACTCGATATTCTTAAATTCCTGCACCTCTGCCGGAATATCCGGTGTTTTGTTGATCAGGCTTTCCAACCCAACGCCAATTGCGAGAAAGTCCAAAGAGGCATAATGATATCCAATGGGCGCTTTATCAGGACTGATGAAACCCAAAATTCGTGGCGTGACCATTAAGGCACAGAAAACAAGGAAGATTGCTAAAACGCCTTTAAGTAATTTTTTTAAAAATGATGATTTTTTTTTCATAATGAGTTATTTCATTTGATTGAGTTCCTTGAGCATTACTTTCAGGTTGTCATGTAAAAATGGGGCGGTTTCGGTGCCCATCGAATTTTCCTCGCCATAAGGGGAGTCCTTTCGATTATAAGTAAAGGGTGCTACCTCATCCCATTGACTCTTCGGGATGATGTAACCAATTTCGTCGTTGGCCAGGCCAAACACAAATTTGTATTTTCCGTTCATCATCTCCCTGACCGATGGCACTTCGACTGGTTGGATTTTAAAATCCTGACCATCAGGTGCTTCAATTCCACCATTGATCACTTCGGGATAAGCCTCACCAGGAATCGTCGTAAATGAGAGAGGCCCGATTTTGAAAACTGAAAGTTCCGTGCGCATTTTCATCCAACCGGTAGTCCCACGATCGAGGACGCCAAAGGCTGTCGCCAATCTGAACATCGGATTCTGGATCGGTAAAAATATCGTTTTGACAAGCAGGGTAATTCCGGCGGTATCGATCACATCTGTAGGTTTATCCATTGCATTCAATGACAGCAATCCAAGTTGCTTGCCTTGTGCTTCTGCCTTTTCATAAGTTGGCTCTTTAAATTCCTTACCTGTGAAAGGATCTTTTATGGTTAGGCTTGGGTGGGTTGTCATTAATCCACCAACTGCCCCATTAATATAGACAGCCACACCACCAATCCCGGGTTTCATTAGGCTGTCACCATTGTAAACCCCTTTTTCGACTGCCTCACGAACATAATGGCAGAAGTCGGAAGTGATCAGCAGATTCTTGCTCCACAACGTTTCGGCATGGTCGGCCCAGGCGATCAAAGAACCGAGGGTCTTCCCATTCTCTTTGTCGATTGCCTTGATCAACCGAAGACCTGAATCAAAAACTATAGGAGCCCTTGTGTCTTTAACCAGGGGAATTGCACCGGTCAGGTCCTGCGAAATTTCAAGCCGGGCAGGCCTTTTGTTTTTCACGGCGGTGAGCACCGATTTAACGATCTGAGTCTTGACATATTTCATGTACTCCTTGTTGATACCACTTCTAAAAGGAGTTTTGCCCCAAAGACCCAATAGGTCAGGACCTTCATGGGTATGGGTGGAAGTTACAATCGTATAGGTGACACCAGCATCGGCAGGAATCATATGCCTGACATCGATGATGTCGTCGTTCATAAAACCAATCGCATCGAGTACGACAATTGCGATCCTCGTTTGCCCGTCCTCAACCACCATTGTGCTGGCCCATGTATCATCGTGGATGCCGTTTGCAGGCTTGTTGTTGCTGAAACCAGCAATCCAAACGGGATCAAAAACGCCATTTCCATTCCCATCGATAAAGGTATCACCATCTTTAGGATCGTATTTTTGGTCATTGTTTTTATCGACCCATTTATCAGGAACTTCGGGTGTGATCGGGACAGCGGCAAAACCGGCACTTAAAACGGAAGGTTTCCCTGTAATTTTCAAGTCGGCAGTGTAACCCGGATGCCTATCCTTGAGGTTAGAATGAAACCAGAAGAGCACGCTCAACACCAAAACCAGAAGGACAATTCCTATAATTTTCAAAGCTTTTTTCATATATATCAATCTATTTCTACTTATTTCTATTTCATTCTATTTCTATTATTTCACCTTATTCCTATAAAGTACATCCCGTTCAACTTCCTCATTGTCTAACGGCGGGCCTTGTTCTATTTTGCGCCAGTCGATGGTCCGGTTGTATTTGACCATGGCTTTCGCAACATCAAATACGCGAGGGTCATTTTTTTCAAGGGTGTAAGGTGTATAATCGGGAACCGGGGTAAAGAAATCCTGCAAAAGTGAACCGGTCACATCGAACTGATTGACGTAAGGCACATTGAGCAGGTTGTAAATCGTTTTGAGGATCGACCCAAAATTGGCATGGGTGTGCGAAACATACCCTTTTTTTACATAGGGTCCGGCCATCATTAGAACTGATCGGTGCGCATCAATGTGATCGACGCCTCCTTGTGGATCATCTTCGGTAATGATGACAAGCATGTTTTTCCAGTATTTTGTCCGGGATAAGAAGTGGAGGATACGTCCCACTGCAAGGTCATTGTCCGCCATGAACGAATGTGGATAGAAATAACCATCCTGTGGCCTGACATCTGCACCGTGGTCGTTAGGAACCTGCATCGTGATCAGGGAAGGCAATTTTTCTTTCCCTTTGATCCACCTGTCGGTGTATTCTTTTTCGAATTGGTCCATCCTGTATTGGTCAGGAATATTCATGTTGAAACCGGCATAATCGTGGCTGGTCCTTGTAAAAAGTGCTTTCTGCATCGGAACCATTACACCATGTGCAGCACCCGTGTTGGTGTCGTACCACTCTTCGCGTACATGGGCCGTTTCGTTGGCTTCCCCAAAATTGTAGAAAGAGACCATCTTGCGTTCCAAGGCCTCCCAAAGTCCTCCTGTTTCGGCGTAATCTTCAGGGTCCATACTGCCAGTTGAACCGGGAAACCGGCGGCCTGGTGCTTTGGAAAAGATCCTGGCAGACTTTGAAACACTGGAATTGGCTTCCACCCATTCGTTTGGAATAACCCCCATCATCCAATGGTGGCCATGTATCGAGGCATCGCTGTCGCAGTAATAATTGTCAGAAAATGAGAATTGATTGGCTGCTTTAATGTGATTTGGGCTGACGCGAAGGTTTGGAAACCTTCCTTTCATTGAATCGGGCAATGTAAATTCGTTGTTGATGCCAAACCGAGCAAGGGTACTATCTCCTGCTGCATTCTTAAGCTGGCCGAATATTTCGTCATAGGTCCGGTTCTCCTTGGTTATATAGACAATGTATTTAATTGGCGAGTTGCGCAATCCCGGCAACGGAGGAAGGGGGTTTTTCCCATCGTCAACAACTTGTTTGCTTTCAAACGTATTGTCGATCACTTGTTTGGTAAAAACAGCCAATTGTGTGGCATCGGGAACTTTTACTTTCTGAAAACTGCCCAATTGGATATCCCCGATATAATGGCCCTGTTTTGGGCGAACAAAACCGGCTCCGCCATTGGGACCTGCACCCAAGCCCCTGCAGGTGGTGATGTACATTTCGCTTTCATCCTTTGACAATTTTACGCGTGTTGGTCCCCAGCCAGATGGAATAAGACCTATGGTTTTCCCGGATGGGACATCGATCACTGCAACCGAATTGAATCCCAACAAGGCGACATATAATCTTTTTTCATCTTTACTCAATGTCAATCCGAAAGGCAATAAACCTCGAAATTTATCGATACGCTTGTCAACCCTGATGTCGATATCGCCAATCAGTTTGTGGTTTTTGTAATCGATCACCGAAATATTGTCGTTGGTCGCATTCGATACATAAGCATACTGGCTTCCCACGGCAACAGAATTGGGGCTTGCACCGCCCACAACTTCCATTTCCTCGATCATCTGACCAATCTGATGACCTGTCTTAAATTTATCAATTACCTTATTTTTAGAGAGATCAATTGAAAAAACACTCATGGCATCGGGATGAAGCGGACTTCCAACCCCGGGAATTTTGCGCCCTTCCACAACAGTTCCGTTGATGGACTCTTTGGTATTGTCGCCATAGGGATGGTGTGAAATCAATAACGAATCGTAATTTTCGGGAGTTGCACCCTTGATCAGGGGGTATTCGTACATTCCCACATTGGCAACAAGGGCAGTTTTATTGTCGGGGCTTAAAGTCAGTCCAAACGGCAAACGCCCAACTTTAATGGATGCAGTCATCTTTTTTGAGGCCAGGTCGATCCTAACCAACCTGAAATTCCCCCTATCCAAAACCAACAATTCATTTTTCACTGCATTGTAAACCAGGTCGGAAGTGAAACTATCCTTATAATCATTTCCTCCAAATTTGCCATCAAGCGAAATTGAATCAAGTCGCGTGAAACGCTCTATATCATAGGCTATTACCGCTCCGTTGTCGCCACCGCTCAGATAAACGGTTTTTGAATCTGGTGAAAAGGCGACACCCAGAAACGACCCATGTGATAAAGGGGATTTGATCTTCTTGTCGTAGCTTGGGACCCTTGTCGTACCAAGAGTCGCATTGTCAATGATCGTGAACACGCCGTTATGCAAAGTCACCGATTTTTTGCCATCGGGCGAAACAGCCATCCCGAAAGGATCGTTTGTGATCCGAATCAGCGTTCCGGCAGGTGTAAGGAAACGGCCACTTGGTAAAATGGTTGTACCGGTGGGATTGATTTTTGTAAATGCCTCCTTTGCAGGCACAGTCAGGATTTCAACAGTTTTTTGTGAAAATCCTGATTTGCAAAAGATTACAAATATAAGAAAAATAGAAAAACGGGAGATTAAAGTCATAATTAATTAATTTGAATCCAAAACGGTTTTGTGCTAAATTAAATTTTATGTTTTAGATGTACTTCCATTATTTTCGAAAAATAACGTTAAATATTGACAGTGCAAATGACCAAAAAATAAGGATGGAAATGGTTCAATATCGAAAATTAAAATGAAGGATATAGGATTGATTTTTTACAAATGGTTTTAGTATATTCGCATTGACAAGCAGATTATTCCTTGTCCAGCATAAAGGATATTCATCATTTTAAAACCAAACAGCCATGTTGATCTTGTTGATTTCCTTATTGTTTTCAATTCCAAATGACAACACTCGTTTGGAAGCCGTCGATTTATCCGGAAACTGGAACATTACCGGAACAATTGTAACAACGACTAGCCGGGATCCAACGGCTCCCCAACCCGGTTCCCAGATGGTTGATGTGTGGTCGATTACCCTGAACAATGGTGTTCCCAGATTAAAAACCAAAGCAGGCTCTGTCGATGGCACAATCGTAAATGAGACCTACCATTTTGAAGGTCAGGTTACGATCTATCCAAACCCATTGGTCTGGATGACCTTTAAAATTGATATTTTGCCAAGTTCGGCGGCGGGTCAAATTTACGGAACAGAGACCCTGACTTATTTTGGGTTGGATGGGGTCAGGAACCCGCATTTGTTAGGAACGGAGGCATGGACTTTTACAGGAGTGAGACAGTAGGCTTGCGGCTAGCAACTGGCAGCTTGCAACTGGCTGTCGTTCAAAGGTAAATCCTGCAATCAAACCGGGTTTTGCATTGACAATTAGAATTTATGACATCTGAATTTTGAGAGAATAATACTTTGCTAATTAGGAAGACAAAATAAATTTAGAAAGTTGCCAGTCGCCAAAAGCCAGCCGCCAGTCGCTAATAGATCAAAAAACCTATTTTCTCCTCCTCCCATCCTAAAAGCTCAAATCCTCTACTTTGCCGGAATTCCGGATACAGTCCCGAAGGCGATCTTTTTTCTGTTATAAGTGTAAGTATAAGCAACTGAATTGCCATAATTGATGATTGCCGGATATGAGTATTCATCATTTGGGGCACCTTCTTCGATGATGTATTTTTTTGGCCAGGTCAAACCATTGTCGTACGAAATGGCGAGGTTTAAATTCCCGCGTGAACCCCAGTTTTTATTGTCAGGATTGTAAAGTAGCGCAAGTATACCATTTGACAAACGGGTCAGGTCGATGCCGCTGTTTGGATTTGGCAGGTCCGTTTTGTAAATGGTTGACCATGTTTTTCCGTAATCCTTTGAATCGGAACGACAGATCACACCCGCCGTACTTCTCAATAACATATGGACCATCCCGGGTTCCGATTCCCAAAGTGTGGGTTGAATGACGCCTGCGCCTTTAAAATCGTCGCGGTTCAATGCAATGTAAGGGGTTGCAGTCCAGGTTTTGCCATTGTCCTCGCTTCTGTCGGCAAAGGCGTTCCACTGTTTTGTAACAGCATTCTCAAAAGAGGCCCCTGCTATCCAGGTTCCGTTCGACAATGCAATGGGTTTATTCTTGACTGGTCCCCTGCCACCTTTGTCACCCGGAACAAGTTCATAAGGTTCTGACCAAGTCTCCCCCTGATCATCGGAGGTTTTGACCCATGTTTCCCAGGCTGTTATCTCTTTTCCAACTTTGAAGAACAGGAAGATCGTACCCTGTGGCGATTCAAAAAGGACAGGATTCCAATGGGCGTCACCCCTGATCTTTGCGACCTGAAATGGCGCACTCCAATTGCCAGGGGCACCTTTCGACATCCAAATGCCAACATCGGGATTTTTTTCTTTGGTGCCTCCAAACCAGGCTGTCAGGAAGGTACCGTTCTTCAGTTGTACCAATGTTGAGGCATGGCACTCTTTAAAATCTTTGGAATCTGAAAATATATCCTCTTTGGTAATCAACGATTTATCCGAATTTTGACCCATGGTTCTTGGGGTGTTGAATACCACACCCAGGAAAAATAAAATGCAAACAGAGATAATAGGATTCGTATTTATCAAATTGTGCTTCATGTTTGTAATGTATTGATTATTAATAAGTCAAAAATAGCAAAATAATGCTTCAGTGTTTCGCTGGTCTGCGACTGAATTAGTTAAAAGTTGTAAAGAAATTGGAGCATATTTTCTTTAAAAGTCATTTCGTCTTATTTCCATTACAATAACATATATTTGTATGGTTTATCCAATATTTACCAAATCCCATATCAGTTTCTAAAATGAACGTCATCAACCTTCTTAATCCACGTTTAGCTTTGAACAAGGCGTTCCTGAAGGTAAAAGCCAACAGGAACGAAATCGAATTGTTCAAAACCAACCTGATCAGCCTGTTGGACAGGATCAACGAGGCAGAAACAGAGGAGTTCCATAAAAATATTATAGCCGAATTTCTCAGAAGCACCTATTACGGGACAAACAATTACATCAACACAAAAGGTAGGAACGACCTGGTGGGACATAACACCAACAGTGCCTCTGGGACAGTGGGAATTATTATAGAAGCAAAAAAACCGACCAACAAGGCAGAAATGCTCAAAACGGATAATATCAACGTCAAGGCATTTCAAGAACTCGTTTTATATTATCTGCGCGAACGGATCACCCATAAAAACCTTGAGATAAAGCACCTTGTCGCGACCAATATTTACGAATGGTTCATCTTCGATGCCAGCCTGTTCGAAAAAGAATTTGCCGAAAACAAAAACCTTGTCAAACAATTCATTGATTTTGAGGAGGGGCGGCTGTCGGGCAAAACAACGGATTTCTTTTACAAGCAAATTGCAGAACCTGCCATTGCTGTCATTTCGCAAGAAATTACCTTTACCTGGTTCGATATCCGGGAATATGACAAACCCTTGCGCAACAACGATAAAAATGACGATACGGTATTGATTGCCCTGTATAAGCTCCTTTCGCCCGAACACCTATTAAAACTCCCTTTTGCCAACGACAGCAACAGCCTCGACAAGGCGTTTTATAGTGAGCTGCTGCATATTATTGGGTTGACCGAAACAAAAGATGGCAGCAAGAAACTCATTCAACGCAAGAAAGAAGGCGAACGGAATTCCGGCTCGTTGATCGAAAGTGCCATATCACAGCTCGACAGCCTCGACAAAATATCGCGGCTTCAAAAACCTTCACAATTTGGGGAAACTTATCAGGAACAACTTTTTACCATCGCTTTGGAATTGTCGATTACCTGGATAAACCGTATCCTCTTCCTGAAACTGCTCGAAGCACAACTGGTCAAATACCATCGTGGCGATAAGGCATATTCCTTTCTCAACCTAGAAAAAATTAAAAACCTTGACGATTTGAACAGCGTGTTCTTTAGCGTTTTGGCACGAAAGCCGAATGAACGCAACGACAGGGTAAAGAAAGAATTTGCAAATGTCCCTTACCTGAACAGTTCGCTGTTTGAACCTACGGAAATGGAACATTCCTGCTTTTTCATCAGTCAATTAAGTGATGGGAGCCTTTCAATCTTTTCATCGACAGTTATCAA
>CAIYPA010000377.1 GCA_903927965.1 uncultured Bacteroidia bacterium
AACTGAAAATAAGGTAATAAGGTTTTAAAAGGAGTTAGCCATAAAACCCTGTTACCAAGGTTAAAAAATTAAAAATATGGTTTTAATTCGAAACAAACCTTATTTTCCATTTTTTTTAACCTTAGTAGCTTGGGGTCATCCTCCGAAAACAACCTTATTTACCTTATTCCTTTTGATCTAAACCATCGTACCTTATAGTTCATCTTCTACCTTATTTACCTTATTCAATGTATCTTGATAATGCTTAAGGAATTGTTGGTATTCGTCGGCAAAACTAAATTTTTTGTGATGTACCGCTTGATTTAAAATGTATTTACAGACGTGATATTAAAAAATGAACATGCTTAGGGTTTGCATAAATTGCATATAGCTTTGATTCATTGTTGTTTATAATTCCATTTATATATTTTTCAATCCTTATGCGATTTTTCTCCGGAATTATGGCTTGTCGTCCAAATGTGGTAAATACAAAATGGGTGTACAAGTTGTCATATTCGATTTTCATGGTACAAAGGTTTAAGATGCAAAAATAAGGTAAATAAGGTTTTTTGAAACGGATTTAAACGATCTTTTTTCTGTTTACTCGTGACTCCCTTATCTCTTTGATTATTTCATCCGAATCCCTTGAGTCTTCCCAAGCACCGAACAAACTTTCCAAATCAAATTTGTTTTCTATCGTTTTATCTGTCAATGCGATGCTCATAATTTTACTTTTTACAAATATACAGAAAATAATTCCATTTCTTTTTGCTTTTCTCCTTCCCCTTCCTTAGTTTTGAAAGCAATATCAAAAAAAACTCAAATTCCAACGAATTGATCCAACTAATAAACGTTTTCAGAATGAAAAAAATCCTAACTATTTTGCTATTTACCTTATTTTCAAGCAATTTATTTGCACAATCCCAGATTACCGTAAAATCGTTCCGAAAGCTCGAAAGCGATATGACCGCCCGTTACGAAGCCCCAAAAAAAGACCAGAATGGTGATGTCTGTGCTGTCATTAAGGTAGTTACAACCCAGACCGGCTTTAACTGGGATTCGGACGGTTTGGGCATCATTGCAGCGATACCAAAAGTCAGTGAATATTGAATCTATGTCCCATGGGGTGCCAAGCGGTTGACGATCAAGCATCCACAATTGGGTTTGTTGCGCGACTACCTCTATCCGATCCCAATCGAAAAAGCCACGGTTTATGAGTTGGTCCTCTCGACCGGAAAGGTTGTGACGACTGTTGAAGATGAAGTGATCGGCCAATGGTTGGTCATCAATCCTGAACCAGCAGAGGCCATGGTTTATATCAACGACAAGCTTGTCAAGACCGGGAGCTACCAGGCCAAACTCAAACCGGGCAAATACAATTACCGTGTCGAAGCGCCTATGTACCACTCCGAAGTTGGGATTGTTGAAATTGCAAACGCACGTAAAGAGTTGAACGTTAAACTGAAACCTGCATTTGGGCTTGTTTCGGTTAGTACGGAACCCGAAAAGGATGCAAAGGTGTTGATTGATGGAAAGTTGCAACCGAATGTTACGCCATGCCAAAGTGAACCGTTATCTGCCGGAGACCATATCATTCAGGTTTTAAAAGAGTTGTGTGAGCCTGTCAATCAAAAAGTAACGGTTGTTGAAGGACAAACTGTCCCTGTCAGTTTGACGATGGTCCCCAATTTTGCGGAATTGGACATTTCCCTTCCCGAGAATGCCACCCTTTTTATCAACAACGAGCAGAAGGCAACAGGCAATTGGAAAGGGAGGTTTTCTGCCGGGGTCTATTCGTTGGAAGCCCGGCTTGATAAATACAAACCTGCCAAACAGGACATTGACCTGGCAGTTGGCGACAACAAATCCATTGCATTGACACCAACCCCTATCGAAGGTTCACTTGACGTGATCGCTGTTCCTTCGGGGGCAACAATTTGTGTCAATGGCAAAGAGTATGGGACAACGCCTTATACATTCGACAAGCTGCTGATCGGCGAATATTCGGTTCAACTGACCAAAACAGGGTATGCCACTGTTAATAAATCGGTTACGATTGAAGAGGGGAAAAATACCGAATTAAAAGAAACCTTAACTCGGGTTGCAGCACCCAAAGTTGAAAAGGAGAAAAAAGAACAAACTGTCACAAATGAAAATAAGGAGCAAAAGGAGACAAAAACTGTCCAAACTGTCTTAAAAGTCTATAATCCAATCTATTATAAGTACAAAAAGAGCAAAACCCTATGGTTAATTTCGGCTTTGGTAACGGGAGCAGCAGGGACTTTTGCCTATCTACAGGCAGGAACGGTTTACAAACAATACCAAACGGCCACGACCAACGATGCCGCAGATTTGTACAGCAAAGTAAAGCTTTTCGATATGGTCTCGCCCGTTGCTTTTGGCCTGGCAGGGTTTTCGGCCATTGAATTTATCCTGAAATCGGGAAAACAAAGCAAAGCCAAAAAACAGTCGGTGAGCTTTAATCCCATACCCTTGAAAAACGGTGGTGGTCTTATCCTTGCGTATCATTTTTAACCTATCCCTATAAATCGAAGAATATGAAAACAAAGATATTTTTATTCCTGACAACCCTTTTTCTGGTCACCTCCTGCGAAAAGCGTGAACGGACCAATCCATTCGATTCGGGCGTTCCAAAAGAGCTATGGACACCCAACAACTTTAAGGCAACCCTCGAAGGGACAACCGTAAAACTGACCTGGAGCCAACCCGTTACCTTAATATCAGGATTTAAGATCACTAAAAAAGTTGGTGATGCAGCAGAGAGTGCATTGTCCAATCAGGCAAAAGATGCCACCCAATTAACTGATAATGATTTGACTGGTGGCAAACTGCATGTTTATACGATTGTGGCCTATGCAGGAAATAACCAAAGCAACACGGTAACTGCACAGGTCACACCCACCTTGCCGGCCAATCTGACAACCACTGCAGCAACCACAATAACCGCCAATTCGGCCATTCTGGGCGGCACGATCACGACCGATGGAGGGGCAACAATTACCGAATGGGGCATTTGTTGGGCGACCACAACCGGCCCAACCACTGCTTCCTCAAAATTGGCCATTGGGTCAGGATCAGGGACCTTCAGCAATACAATCCCAAGTTTATTGCCCGCCACCTTATATTATTTCAGGGCGTATGCCATTAACAGTGTGGGTACGGCATATGGCAATGAATTTACTGCCACCACATTGGCAGCATTGCCGACCCTTACCACTACAGCATTATCTGCTGTTACATCCACAACGGCAACAAGCGGCGGGAACATAACCTACGAAGGCATTTCGGCAGTTACGGCACGTGGCGTTTGTTGGAGTACGACCCCGAACCCAACAATAGCCAACTCCAAAACTACGGATGGAACAGGAGCAGGAACGTTTACGAGTTCGATTACCGGTTTGCTTCCAGGCACTGCCTATTATGTAAGGGCTTATGCAACCAATGGAGTCGGGACAGCT
>CAIYPA010000378.1 GCA_903927965.1 uncultured Bacteroidia bacterium
TATCATTCCACAATGTTTACATTTAGTTAATTCAAGATTTAACTCATGTTTTCTTCTACCACAAACATCACATTTACAACCATTCCATTCATGTTGTTCATTTCTTGAATTATCACATTTTTTGCATTTACAACCATTCCAGTCGTGTTGGTTCTCCCTGGTCATTCCACATTTGGAACACTTATTACAATCCTTTGACCAGTCGTGTTGTTCCGCTCTGGTTTTGCCACAAATAGAGCATTTTTCACAATCCTTTGACCAGTCGTGTTTGTCTGCTCTGGTCCTTCCACATTTGGAACATATTTCACAATCCTTAGTCCAGTCGTGTTGTTCATCACGAATTTTGCCACATATCGTACATTTACAGCCGTCCCAGGCATGATATCCGAATATACATTTTATACCCATAACGTTTATAATTAGATTGTTAAAAGGAGCAAATAAATACCATTTTATAAATATTTTTTGATAGAACTGAATATACTAATGGAACAATAGGCAAATATAAAGTTTTCAATTCTGTATAACATTGAAACAGAATTTTTAATTTCCTGTTATACAACATGTTTTTCTCCGCCACGATCAAAAAAAGGAAAGCTTAAGCTGCCCCTTTCTTTAAAGACTGCTTTGGTTCTCAATCTCTCGAATTCACTTTAGTGTCGAGGGTTCGTTTCATCCCATCGATCACCGGTGTAATCACTGCCGAACTCGATGTCTTGAACTCATTGCCGGCTGAATCCTTCGGCAATAACAACGACCTCATCGAAATTTACTGTTTCGCACCGTCGAACAATAAACTTGCACGGAATGTAAGTGTAACAGCTTATTCAACAAAGGTTTTTCCCGTGTTAAGAGCTGTGGGATTAACGATTGGCAAGAATACATTGTGCATAAATGTTCCTTTAAATTGTGAGAACATGATGCCTCTTGTTGTTGAAAGCGATATCGAATTTAAGGTAACAATAAATTGATCGGGTAATTTAACAAAGTCGGAAGCAGAATTGAAGTCCTGCATATTTTCTACAAGAAAAATACAACTAGTTTTTATTGATGCGTGAATTTGTTTGTCAGCTTCGTGGATTAAATCAATTGTAGTTGAAACGATTACCAATTTTTCTTCCAAATTGATCCGATGCTCGACATCGATGTTAAAACTGTATCCTCTTTCCGAATTTAGGGGAATTTTGGGCTGATTCAGGTTTAGGGCATTCAATTCGATCCCCTTTAGCTTAAAGCTTACATTTAATTGTTCCATAGCTGAAAAATTTAACAACTTCCGGTATTGGAACCTGCCCATGATGCATAGGAAGAGGTAGTCTTCACATTAGTGGCCGCCTCCATGCAATTTTCTGTGTTGACCTTTTGGGATAAACTAAGTGCAAAATGTAGTACTTGTTCCTTTGGTTTTTCCCCCACATTTAAAAACTTGGTTTCAAGCTTGAGTTCCAAATCAAAAAGCGTTTCAATTGTAAAATTATGGGTTCCGCTCAACCATTTCGTAATCTCAGAGGGACGCTTGCCCATTTGTTCTGCCAATTCTTTTTTGCTCCATCCTTTCTTTATCCTTGCTTTGTCAAGCTTTGCGGCAAGCATCATCCTCCTGTTTGTTTTCTCCTGTTCTTCTGGAGTTATTTCCGACAAAAGTGCCGATAAAATGTCACTTTCGTACTTTTCTGCTGGTTTCATATTCGTATGTTTTGTCGTTTTCTGATTTTCTATTCCTCAAATTCAAGGTTTCCAAATAGTTCGATGCCATCATCCGAAAATTGGAATGCAATATAATCTTAAATTTTTGATGGGCTCATCATAAAGCACACAAACCCCATCACCCAAAAATAATAAATTTAGTTATAAGTGAAATATATTTTAATGATTTTTAAATTTTTTAATTTATCCTATTCTTACCTTCCCATTCATCAGCATTGGTATCAACCAGTTGCTAAGATACGAAAGTTGTTGGATTGTAGCTATCAGCGGGCCGGATTTTTATTACGGTCTTTCTGAGACGGTATTTAATATTACCGCTTTCTTGGGTTCTCAATCTCTCGGAATCACTTTAGTGTTGCGGGTCTGTTTCATCTCGTCGATCACCGATGAAATCAACGCCGAATTCGATGTCTTGATCTCATTGCCGGCTGTATCCTTCAGCATTAACACCGAACTCATCGAATCTGCCCCGATGTTGAAAGTCTGCAATAAACTTAAATTTCGGGCAAACCAGATGGAGCCGGGCGGATTCTTGTCAAAAAAAGAGGCCGTCCCAAATGATTCCTTTTACCGCATAGTACGCCATCCCGGAATTTCGGGATCATAATGTTCGCAAAGCTAATTATTAGCTTCGCAGATATTCGTTTTTAAATTGTGGCATTGCAAGCCATAATTTTGTAAGCTCATTTAATCAGCTTGACATAAAGAGATAAACAATCTGTTAAATTACTATTTTTATGACGGAATAAATTACCCTAAAATAGTAAACAGATGAACTCATCACTTGCCGGCACTATTCTTATCGCCCTGATTGTTTTGCTTTCGTGCAAAACGGAAACCGCTACCCAACAAACCACTTCAAAGCAGGACCTTCAGTTTAACAAACTCGCTTCCACTTGGGACGAAGCCATCCCTTTGGGCAACGGGATGTTGGGCGCATTGGTCTGGCAGAAGGGCGACAATTTGCGGATCTCGTTGGACCGTGCCGATCTTTGGGATTTGCGGCCTATGGACAACCTGAGCAAACCTGAATTCAGTTGGAAATGGGTACAGGAGCAGGTAAAAAACAAAAACTACAAGGTAGTTCAGGAGATGTTCGATGTGCCCTACGACCGTTTGCCGGCACCTTCTAAAATTCCAGGTGCTGCCCTTGAATTTGACACGAAGGAATTGGGTAAAGTGCAGTCAGTGAGATTGTTGCTGAACAATGCCCTCTGTGAAACCAAATGGGACAATGGGGCTGATTTGCAGACCTTTGTAAGTGCCGATCAGCCGACTGGGTGGTTCCGGTTTGAGGGCGTTCCTGAGAATTTTGTCCCGGTTTTGTTGCCGCCCCAATATCAAAAAGAGGTGGCAAGCGGTGCAGAAAGTCCGGTAACAGGACAGGATTTGCAGCGGCTTGGCTATACACAAGGAAAGGTAGTCAAAGAAGATAATAAATTGGTTTACAGGCAGAAAGGCTGGAACGGTTTCGAATATGAAGTGGCTGTGACCTGGGAAAATACCGGCAAGACCCTTACCGGGGCTTGGACCATCTCTTCCACGTTTTCTGAAAAGGAGGGTGCTGCTCCTGCAAATAACTTGATTTCCAAAACATTACAAAAAACATCGTATGAGACTGCATTTCAGGCACATACCGGATGGTGGAACAACTACTGGAACAAATCATCCATTTCATTGCCCGATTCGGTTCTCGAAAAACAGTGGTATCTCGAACAGTATAAGTTTGGCTCCGCTGCCCGTGCCGATGCACCACCCATCTCGCTTCAGGCTGTATGGACAGCAGACAATGGAAAGTTGCCACCCTGGAAAGGCGATTTCCACCACGACCTGAATACCCAATTGAGCTACTGGCCAGCCTATTCTGCCAATCACCTTGATTTGGAGGAGGGTTTCCTGAACTGGTTGTGGAAATACAAGGAGTCTTTCCAAAAATATACCAAGACATACTTTGGGACATCCGGATTGAATGTTCCTGGTGTTTCCACGCTTACCGGCGAGCCAATGGGAGGGTGGATCCAATATTCTTTCGGTCCGACAGTGGGTTGCTGGCTGGCACAACACTTTTACCTGCACTGGGTTTATTCAAAAGATAAGAAATTCCTTAGCGAGCGTGCCTATCCCTGGTTATCGGAGGTGGCAGTTTACCTTGATGAGATTTCGGTAAAGGATGAAAATGGAAAACGCAAATTGCCGATCAGTGCAAGTCCCGAAATCCACGACAATTCGATCAATGCCTGGTTTGAGCAGACCACCAACTATGACCTTGCGTTTATCCGCTGGACATTTGAAAAAACAGCAGAATTGGCCAAAGAATTAGGGAAGACCGATGAAGCTGGGAAATGGCAATTCAAACTCACAGAATGGCCCGACTTTGCCCTTGACAGTTTGGGTGGGCTGGCTTTTGCACCCGGAAATCCTTATGTGGAGTCGCATCGCCACTTCTCTCATTTGGTTGGTTTTCATCCACTGGGAATTATCGACTATTCGCAAGGAATTAAAGATCAGGAGATTATCAAAGCCACTTTAGCGAACCTCGAAAAGGTGGGTCCCGATTGGTGGTGCGGCTATTCATACAGCTGGTTGGGCAACCTCTATGCAAGGGCTTTAATGGGTGACAAGGCAGCAGCTACGCTTCGTATCTTCTCTGAAAACTTCGTTCTTCCCAATAGCTTTCATGTGAATGGGGAGCAGTACAACAAAGGATTTTCAAAATTCAAATACAGGCCTTTTACATTGGAAGGGAATTTTGCCTTTGCCGCAGCCGTACAGGAGATGCTGATCCAAAGCCATACCGGAGCTATTCAGGTTTTCCCGGCAGTCCCAGAAAGTTGGAAGGATATCTCCTTTACCTCATTGCGCACCCAGGGGGCATTTTTGGTATCGGCGCAAAAGAAAGATGGGAAGGTGGTTAGGGTGGAGATCGTCTCTGAGAAAGGTGGCATTTGCAGGTTTAAAACCCCGTTTGGGGAGAATGCCCACAGCATGAAGTTCAGTTGGAAAGCTGCCGCAGCCCAAAGCGAAAATGGCCAATTGATTGTTGATTTTCCGGTGAATGGGAAAATGGAGATGGAGGTTCAATAGTTCAATTTTGATAATCAGCCTATTGAATTCAAGAGAAATTACCCCTTTTTATGAAAAATCTGGAATGGGAATAGCGAATAACATCCATTGCGAGAAAAGCTTATATTTGTACAATTAATACATTCCATTATGCTTCAAAAATTGATCATTCAAGAAATACAGCTTCTACCGGAGTCTATTCAAACGGAAGTTTTTCATTTTTTGCTATATCTTAAAAGCAAACATTTGGAAAATATTTCTTCTCAGAAGATTAAAAGACCATATTTTGGCTGTGGAGACGTAAAAGTTGTAATAAAACCAGGTTTTGATGAACCATTAGAGGACTTTAAAGACTACATATAATGCGCCTTTTATTGGATACTCATACTTTCTTGTGGTATTATAGTGGTTCTGCTGAGTTAAGTGAAACTGCAAAGATGCATATTGAAAATGCGGAAAATGAATATTGGGTAAGTATTGCCAGTCTTTGGGAAATCTCTATCAAACATAGTATCGGAAAATTGGACTTGGATAAATCATTTGATGAATTTTGTGTCGATGTGGTAGGAAAGGGATTTATTTTTCTTCCTATTGAAATGGCCCATGTTATGAAAGCGTCGAAGTTACCTTTTTACAATAGGGATCCATTTGATAGAATCATCGTTGCACAGGCAATAACAGAGAACATGGATTTTGTCACAAGAGATAACGTAATGGAATTGTACCTGGAAAATGAACCTATTAGAAAGATCTGGTAAAGCATCCGATCCTCTTCGTTTGTTATCCGATCCCCACGTTTTTAACAGCTTTTCCCGATTTCGGGAAGGGGCGGATTTCCTGTAGTTTATAACAACTAAAAACAACTCAAATCCCCCTCGTTTGTAAAAGCTTGTCCCGATTTCGGGAAGGGGTTGATGGCATGTTGTTTGTAACAACTAACAAAAATAACTCACTCTAAGTTATAGGATATAAACAGCTCAATATCTGTATTTTATGTTAGATATACAATGCATTGAATCCAATTCAGATTTTGGAGTAAGGCCAGAACAGTAGGGGAATAAGGTTATTGGGGGTGGTAGTATATTTTGAGTTACTAAGGTTAAATAATTGAAAATAAGGTTGTTATCCTTGGAATAGCATTCTTGAAAAAACCTTAGTAACTGTAGTGCTTTTGTACCATCGACATAACTAAATTTATTGTTATCTTTATTGCCTTGTTTGGTGACCAAAAGTCATTCATTTTTCCACTTTCTTTAACGATAGGGAATGAATAAAAAAGCAAAAAAGGCTACGATACCCGAAAAAAACAGGTTTATTTTTTTTCGGAAAATCCCAAATTGGCTGATTGCCGCCATTTTATATGGCCTTTCGTGGTGCATGTTCTTCGGTTACAACCTCTCTTTCCTTGCTTGGTTTGCGTTTGTCCCCTTGTTTTACGAATTGGAGAAAAAGGATTCCTTCCTCGAATTTTATAAGACCACGCTGTATTTCTTTGTGGTTGCCACGCTGATCCTGGCCCATGGCTTTTTGATCACACCAAAAGAACAAGGGTCCGTTTTGATCGCGGCGGCCATTGAAATCATCATGTCAACAGGTTCCTTTGCGCTGCTCTATCCCATCAAAAAGAAATTGGGGTTCGCCAGGTCGTTGGTCATATTCCCTTTTCTGATAGCCCTTTGGGAGTGGTTCTATCAGTGGCTTGATTTCACTTTCGGATATGTGATGCTCGCCCATTCGCAGGCCCAAAATACCTGGTTGATCCAATACATCGATCTTTTTGGGGTGTGGTCGATCGCCAGTTGGGTAATTGGATTTAATGTGCTGGTCTATTTGCAATTGAAGAAATTCAAGGGGCAGTATTTTGATGTGCCTTTTCTCAAACGGATCTCGTTGGTTTGCCTTGCGATGATCCTGCCCCCGCTGGTTTATGCCGATCTGCGCTACGTTGAAATCGAAGGCCAGCCCAAACGGCAAATCAATATCACGCTCATCAATACCGATTTTGGTTTAAATATCAACACCTATAAGTTGTATATCAAAAAATTGGAGAGGCTGACCCACCTTACCGATTCGATCGACTACGAATTTAAACAACGGAGGCAAGCGACTGATCTGTACGTTTGGCACGAGGGGGCAGTCGATTATGGGAACGACCAGACTTTTTACAATTTTATCGATTCGGCGGTGCGTGACTGGAAAACACCGTTGTTGACCGGGATGCAGATCATACCTGCCAATGCAAGTAAAACAGACCGCCGAAGGGTAAACCGTGCCGCATTGATCCAAAGCGGATCGAACGAGAGCAACTGCCAATTTTACGACAAGGTCCATTTGGCACCTGGGCGCGAAAAAATACCCTACCATCAATACTTGTCCTTTTTCCCGGGGTTTCCTGTCGCAGTAAACGATTCGGGTTGGTTTAAAAGTGGGAACAAGGTCAGTTTGATCAGTTTGCAAACCCGCAACAAACAAAACGTCAAAATTGGTA
The DNA here is from genome assembly GCA_903927965.1 of uncultured Bacteroidia bacterium. Taxonomy (GTDB): domain Bacteria; phylum Bacteroidota; class Bacteroidia; order Bacteroidales; family Prolixibacteraceae; genus JAAFHB01. The sequence continues at coordinate 7,259 of CAIYPA010000378.1, forward strand.
CGCCAATCTGTATGGAGCAGAACTATCCGGCCATCTGGAGCGATATGGTCCTTGCAGGCGCCGAATGTTTTGTCCAATTGTCGTACGAAGCATGGTGGAAGATGGGGTATTTTAAAAAGCAGATGGCCTATATTACGCGGTTGAGGTGCATTGAAACCCGGAGGAGTGCAGCTCGGTGCTCAAACGGCGGATCGACCCAGTTTACAAATGCCTTTGGTGAAATTTATGCCATTTGCTCAACCCCTGAAGGGAGTGTTTCGGCCAATATCAACCTTTATCAAAAAAGGACATTCTTTGCTGGACATCAATGGTTTTACCCTGTTTTTTGCCTTATCTTTATCATCCTGTATTTCTTTGTATTGGTTTTTCCTAAAATAAATTTGTTCAACAATTAAAATTCAAACGACATGAAAACAAAATTTTTGGTTACCCTTTTCCTCCTTTCTTATGGTTTGTCGGCATTTTCTACGGTTTTTCTTGCCAATGACGAAAGAAAGGTGACAACTGATAATCAAGGGATTAGTGGAAGTATTACTTCATTAAGAACCTTTAAACCAAAGAAGAATGTAGCCCACAATGAAGATGTAAATTTCAAGGCTGCCTTGTTGGCTATCTCAAAATCGACAATCATAACCAACAGTTTGGGCGCAAATACGCCATTTTATAATTTGAATTTTTCAGGGAATATTGATATTACCCCTGGCGGGAATAAATTCTGGGACCTGGAGGCTAATGCTCAGGTTATCGACAAAATGAATGGCGCACAAAAAATAGATACACAGGCAAGTATGAATTTTAAAGATGGCACCTATTCCAAAACAATGACCTTGTCTATTCTGGGACAGGAGATAGCCGCAAATGAATACTTTTACCTTACGGGTGATCAGCTTTATGCAAAGGGAATGTCAATTGCGGCACAAACTGTATCCGGCTCCGGCATTACGATAAATGTCCCGGAACAGGAGGTTCTTTACAGCCCATCAAAGCTAATTTGCAATTTTCCGCTTACTTACGACGGGTCAATCCATACTGCCCCACAATACAGTCGGACAATCAAGGCCACGGTTTCAGGGGCCTCTTCATTGGGAATTCCGGATGGTACGCCTGTAAGTTATGTGCTTTCATTGAACGACACTTACAAAGTACTCTCCTGGGGCGGGTTGCGATTGATCGACAATGAAAAGCCCGTGAACGCGTTATTGGTGCAGTCCGATTCCAAAACGGTCGGAACAATTTTGATCAATGGCGAAAAAGCACCACAACAAGTCCTTACATCTTTAAAATTGACACAAGATGCAACATCATTCGTCACAACCTATTCGTTCAGGAACATGACCTATCCCGACAATATTGCGGAATTTGGCCTGAATGGCACTACTGTGACCTATCTTAATACGATTAAAACAGTGAAATAGAATTTCACCTACAGTCTTTCATGTACCATCTTCAGGATTTTGAACTTCTTGGAGATGGGCCAATTTCTTCCTTAAAAGTCTCTATTCTCTTTTGATTAGTCAAGGATCACGTATTTCCCTTTAACCTCCTTCTGTTCAGATGAAAAAAATATTTTTGATTTTTATATTCCTTCAGATCAGTATTATCGGATTTTCCCAAGTTGATACTATTTTGGTAAATTGGCATTTTGAAAAGGCATTATCATTTGAAAAATCAAATCAGACCGATAGTGCGATTGTATATTATGACAAAACCATAATGCTTGCGAAACATGCCTTGGGCGATAGCGCGAAAATTATTGCGGACGCCTACTACCACAAAGGAATTGCGTTTCATGGACAGTCACTGTTTAACAAAGCCTTGGAGAATTTCGACCACTCCCTGAATATTTACCTTTATCTATTTGGAGAAAAGAATTTAGACGTAGCCAAATTGTACGATAAGATGGGATTATCATTTTTTTGGAAAGACTTAATAGACAAGGCATTTGAGTATTACCTTAAAAGTTTGAACATTAGATTGGATCTTCACGGTGAAAATAATGTTGATATAGCCCAATCTTACAACAGTTTAGGAAGTATCTATAATAAAAGGGGCGAGTCCGCCAAAGCACTGGAATATTTTTTTAAGGGTTTGAAAATTCAGTTGGAACTTTTGGACGTGAATAACCCAGACGTTGCTGTAACCTACAATAATATTGGGAATATTTATTTTAATTCAAACGAATACAATAAGGCATTAGAATATTATACCAAGAGTTTGGAAATGCGCAAACAACTTTTCGGCGAGAAACATTTAAGTGTTTCTCAATCGTACCAGATTATCGGGGGCACTTATATGTGTCTGCAAGAATACGATAAAGCGCTTGGATACCTTGGAAAATGTGTGGAATTAACAAAACAATTAACTGGAGAAAAAAGTGTTTCGGTTGCCGATTCGTATAGCACCATTGGAAGTGTCTATGGA
>CAIYPA010000379.1 GCA_903927965.1 uncultured Bacteroidia bacterium
AGCATTGTTTGGGGGGTGGTGCAAATGGGGAGGTGTTCATAGCCTTGATTTTTGAGGTCATGGATAAGTTCTCGCTCCAAATCGGATTCGGTTTGATAGCCTCCACCCTGCTGGTCTATCTTGGTGTATTTATCTAAAACAATGAAGTTGTTTGTTTCTGCAATGGCTTTATGGTCGGTCATTTTATTCACCATTTGTTTTCTTGAAAAATTTCAGTATTTCAGTGTTTTCCAACAAATATTTCAATACACGCTTGTCATTTGTTGAGAGCTCTGTCACTTCTTCATTAGAATGTTTTGAATGACTTGAAATATTAATTATTCGTTTCAAATATGCATTGCGTTCTCCAACTGTCTTTTCTGGTAAAAGATCACCCCAATTTTCATAACCAAAATATGTCGATGTTTTTTCTAAGATGTTTCGAAGAAAATTAAAGTGATATTTGCTTAACTGCCCCGCCTCGATTGCTTTTTCAAGTTCGGCTTTGAGATAAAGATGGTACGAAAATGGTGAGTCATTTGATTGGGGTAGTAATTCATAATCCCCATTATCGAGTTTATTTAGGATGTATTTCTTAAACTCTGCTTTCTTGAGTTCGTTATGAAGGACATTATAGAAAAGCGGGTTATGGGTGGTAATGATAAATTTAAGATCTGATTTACTGGATTTTATAAGTTTCGCTACATCTACTGCCAAATTCATCAGATGGTTTTCATCTAATGAACTGACGGGGTCGTCAATAAGCACATATTCCAACTGGTCAAACTGATCTGTTTCGCGGTCGGTTGGCTCTGCAACATTGAGCACTTCAATGACCTGTTCCAATAGGCTATAAAAAACGCACCATATAAAGTTGCTTTCCTCTCCTTTTGAAATCTTGATGTTGTGAGAAGGCTCATCATTGCCACGCTTAAAAGAGAATGTGACTTCGGAAAACGCGTCTATTTGAATTTTCTTCCCATTGTTGTCTTTAAAGTGTTCTTCATTGAAAGACGGGGTTAATTTATCGTCGGTGTAATACTGGAAATTTGAAATGATGTTTTGGTCTTGGCCTTGTTCTACAAGAATCCATTTCGTGAATGAGTTTGGCTGAATTTTCAGCTTTGGCTCAGTATCAAAATCTAAGTCATTATCCCAATAGAATAGATCTTCCGTAAATGCATTGTAATAAATTACCTTTACACCAGAATATTTTTGCTCTCCTGGTTCTGATTCAATGTCTTTCGGCGCTACCAGAAGTCTAAATTCGCGTGATAACCTTGTTTTACCCGTACCGTTGAAAGCGTAGATCAACTGAACTTTTACATCCGAAACTTTTTCAGTTACTGCTTTCGTTTTGTGCACAGCTTCTTTGAGCTGTTGTGCGATTTCGGTTAAAGACTTTCCCATACTATGCCTTTACCTCTTCTTTGGGGAAGCTCAACAGCATTTCACGGTAATACTCATATTGCTTTTGGCGCAGTTCGATTTCACGGGGCAAGCCTTCGGTGAGGGAGCTGGTGAGGGTATCGAATTTATCGAGGATGGAAACGATGCGGGCTTGTTCGGGGAGGGAGGGGATGGGAATTTTGAAATCTTTAACTTTGGCATCTGAAATGGCAGGATAAGCCGCACCACTTTGATTCTCTTCAACATAATTTTTGAAATCAGTAGAAGTTAGATGAAAGAAAATCCATTTCGGTAGAACCTCGTCGGGTTTAGCCCTTAAAACACAATAACCAGTGCTGGCAATCTCATCGGAGTATTCATCGTCAATTAAACATAAACGTTGTTGAGTTGGGCGAGTCGTAGCAAAAATAACATCGCCTTTTAATACTATTTTTTGTGCTCTACTTGGAGCATTTTCTGCATTGATTTCAGAAGTTTCAATGACTGAATTGTTATCACGGCTAACAGATGTCAAGTCAATGTAACGATAAGTTTTTTCATTATTCTGCCATCTAATATTGCTCGTTGATAAAGTAATCTTCCCCAAAGCCTTCCATTCCACTTGACCATCTTCAAAGGTCAGGAGCTGGTTGCGGTAGTAGGTGTATTGCTTTTTGCGGGCTGTAAGCTCGGCTGTAAGCTCGGCTGTAAGCTTGGTGAAGGTGTCCAGAATGCGGACGATTTCGGATTGGATTTCGAGGGGGGGGATGGGGATAGGAATTTCAACCAACTTGGCTTTGGTTAACTTTGCCCTGCCACCACCTGATAAAAATGGAATAAAGTTAACGATGCGTAAATAATGGAATAAAAAACGGTTATTTAATGCTTTGGTACCCCGTAGAACATGAACATGGTTATTTGCCCAAAATTTACCAGTTGCCCATTGTATAGAGTAGTTTTCAAGACTTGCCGAGCCATCCTCTGCAATAAGTACAAAAACACCATCATGAGTATGGCCGTCCACATAGTCTTGAACATTATTCGCACCATAGTAAGGGATTTTGCCAGGAGTACGCGAAGAAGCTTTAACAGGTCGGCGACCGGAGTTTGCTATTTCAATGAAATCTTCATTGCCTAAACTACTCCACTCCACCGCCGCACCCTCAAGCAGTCTCTCCATTAGATTTTGATTACTCATGCTTCAATCTCCTCAACAATAGCATCAATATCCTTTCGGAGCTTATCGATTTTCGTTACAGTGGTTTTCAGTTCACTATTGAGCTTGGTAATATTGATCACTTCGCGGGTATCTTCGGCTACCACATAGGTGCTTACGGAGAGGTTGTAGTCCTTCTCTTCAATGTCTTCAAAATCAACGGATTTCGCAAAATACTCAACGTCGGTTTTACGGTCAAAGGCTTCCATTATCTGAGCGATATGGTCATCGGTGAGGGTGTTGTTATTGGTCTCTTTTTTAAAGAGTGCGCTGGCATCGATAAACTGGGTTTTGTTGTCGCTTTTGTGTTTGGAGAGCACGAGGATATTGACGGCAATGGTGGTTCCAAAAAAGAGGTTGGGAGCCAGTGAGATAACGGTTTCAACGAAGTTGTTTTCGATCAGGTATTTACGAATTTTCTGTTCCGCACCGCCTCGGTAAAAGATACCAGGGAAGCAGACAATGGCGGCACGCCCTTTACTGGAGAGGTAGCTGAGTGCATGGAGCACAAAAGCAAAGTCGGCTTTGGATTTGGGAGCCAGTACACCGGCAGGAGCAAAGCGTTCATCGTTGATGAGAGTTGGGTCATCGCTTCCAATCCAGTTCACCGAA
>CAIYPA010000380.1 GCA_903927965.1 uncultured Bacteroidia bacterium
CGATAGCTCCTTACCAAATCTATTTCACAGCTATTGATGGAAAAGCCAAAAAAGGGGATAGAAGAACGTTGAAATACACCATCAATGTTAAAGGTTCGGTTGATAAAGAGGATGTTAAAATCTCCCTCGATCCTTCAAAACCCGGACGCCCGTTTAAGGGCATTGGCAGTAATTATCGCGTAGGTGATGTCAGCAGAGATTCTGATGTAATATTTTATTGTTTGGACAGTATGCGCGTTTCCTGGGGTCGGATAGCGCTCGATTGGAGAGAATGGCAACCCAACGAGAACGAAAACCCATTGTACAATGCCCGTGCCGGAAAATTAAAGAAGGAGTTTTATCAACAGATAGAAATGGCAAAGATATTGGCAAAGCGGCATATCCCAATGATTTTATCAGTTTGGGTTCCTCCGGTTTGGGCCATCGATTCGACAAAAGATAATCATCTGCCGCTCGAGCACGACATAAAAAAGTCGCTCAACCCCAGGCCTATTCAACAAATGTGTAAATCAATTGCCGATTATATCGAATTCTTAAAAACCGATTATGGCATTGAAATACCCTTATTCAGTTTCAATGAAATAGATTATGGGGTTTGGGTTTATATGACTCCGGATGAACATGCGTTTTATAACAAGTCTTTTGGTAGCTATTTTGCTTCGCGTGGCCTGATTACCAAGATGTTGTTGGGCGATACAGGTGCAGGAACCATCAGGTCCAATAAAATTGCGCTCCCTACTGTGGCCGATTCTACTATCCATAAATACATTGGTGCCGTTTCAATTCATACCTATCATGGTTGTACAACAGCCGACCTGAAAGCCTGGTTATCGTCAGCCCAAAAATTAAATTTGCCATTAATGGTGGTCGAGGGTGGTCCAAATTCAGCAGAACATCGATATCCCCTCAATTTCACGGAGAAATGGTTTGAATTATCGGAAATCGATTTGTATGTAAGAATTTGCCGTGATGCCCAGCCAGAAACGATTATGGAATGGCAACTCACCCGCAACTATTCCGTAATGATCGGTAAAGGCCTATATGGCGATAATGGGCCCCTTCGACCAACTCAAAGATTCTGGAATTTAAAACAGTTGGGCTCAACACCCGAAGGTTCATTCTGGATTCCTTGTAAGGTTGACAAGCCGAATATATCCGCAGCCGCATATGCAGATATTCTGGATGGTTTATACACCATTCATCTCGTAAACAACAGCGCTACACGAAAAGCAGTTATATCCAACATTCCTGAAAACGTTAAATTGCTGAACGTCTATAAAACGGATTATACAAGAGGTATGCAGAAAGCCGAAAGCGTGACGGTAAAAAATGGTTCGGCTGAAGTCATATTGGAATCCGCCTGTTATACTACGGTAACCAACGCTATTTTCAAATAGAAAGACTTATTCATCAAATAAAAACCATTCTAAAAATGATAACCAACAATAGTTCAAAATGCCGTCATCGAATGTTCTCATTTCGAACTGTATTCATTATTTTGAACCTTCTGATCGGTCAATTGAATTTGATCTCTGCCCAGAATTCAATAGTGATAATCGACGACAATTTCAACTCACCTGGTAAAAGCTGGAAGGAAATCAAGCTGAATGGCGCAAAAAACGGAAGTATCAAGCTTAAAAAACAATCGCTTACGATAACCAATGATTCGAAAGTTGGTGCCTATGGTTTGTATAACCTGAAACCTCTTTCAGGAAATTTTTATGCTGAAACCGAATTTGTCGAAGAAGATGTGATCGGATTGGCTTTGGTGGCAAGCAAAAACGGTGTTCCTGATGTTGCGAATTTTACCATGATAGCCGTATCAAAACGTTCAGGAATCACGGTGATCAATCAATACGACCGGCAAAACAATGTCGAAAATGTGCACGACCCGAAAAAAGTGATCGATCCGTTGCGTTACGAATCCAGATTGGACAGCCAGACCTTTTCTGTTCCTTTTAAATCTACAAACCTAAAAATCAGGATTTTGCACGAATCTTTGTCGAATACCTTCCATTTTTACTATGGGACAACCCTGAAAAAATGGGGAATCACCTCAAATGATTGGATGGAAGTCGCCCCACAGTATAGTTGGCTACCTGGAGATCAGCAATATTTTGTTGCTTTAGTTGGACGAGTGGCGGAAAATTTAAAACCCAAAGCAGCAGTTTATAAACAAGTCAAGGTTGTACAAACACCTACTGAGGATCAAGATGATAGGGCCACCGGATTTAAAGCCGTGAAACGAAATTTCTCATGGTCGGGCTTTGAAGGTGATGCCACGGTTGTTTCCTTCGGAAAAGAATTTGCCTACGACAAAAACATCAAGTTTGTGATCTGGGATCGGGCCAACAACGCACCAGTCTGGAGATTAACCAACCAGTTCCTGCTGAATTTTGAATTCTTCGAAGGGGGCGATTCGCTTTATCCGGGATGCCACGAAGCGATGTCAGACCGGCAGCGGCACGGGCAGTCCGTTGAGATTGTTGAGGACAATGCAGTACGAAAAATCATTCATTGGCATGGTATCCCCCTTAATCCGGAATACAATTTTACCGGTGAAAACCTTCATGGAAAACAATTTCCTTATTTTGATGAATACTGGACTTTTTACCCCGATGGTACCGGAACGCGGCAGTTAATTGATACCCCTAATCTGGATGTGGACCACCGACGTGGTTGGGGACCTGAAGTCATTGAGCTCATGCCCATTGGCGGTTCTCTGGTTGAAGCTGGCGATTTGTGTAATGCCCCTGCCCTATCGGTTTTTAACCTGACCGATTCGGTTAAAACATACTTTCCGCAGCCTACAAACAAAACTTATGCAAAGGATTCATGGGGTTGGGATCAAATTGTGTACGACAGTCATTTTAAAAATATGCCTGATTTCTATGTGGCTTATAGCCAAGCTGAGGCTTACCCCGAAATTTGGCCGGGAATAAAAATTGAAACTCAGATAGCCTGGCACAATACCACATGGAACTTCTCCCACTGGCCGGTTGGTCGGGAGCCTTACGGTCAGAATGCACAGGAATGGGGAAAGACTTCCCGCTCCTATGCATCCAATAAAAATGAAGTAACCCATACCTCACTGGTAAGCGCCGGATTTTATGGTAAATTGGGTGTAGATTTTAAAGACCATTATCAGGTGGATGAAAACGGCCGCAAATTCAGGCGTCATGTCATGCTGGTTGGCGTTTCTAAACCGTACCAATACAATGAAGTTAAAAATCAGGTTCAAACATGGCTCGATCCGGGTACAATTACAATGCTAACCAGTGATTTTGATTTTGTAAAAATCGACCGGATTTTCAGGAGCATAGTTTTAAAATCAAACAGCAATAGTTTAGAGTGTAAATTCAGCTTCAAGCCAAACAAAATCCTTGTCAACCCGGCATTTACCATCGAAAACTGGAAAGGCGGCGACAAGGCTGAAGTGCTTCTGAACGGAATCAAAGTCGAAGCCAAAACAGCCAAAGAAGGAACCGCGCTGTTGGTCTGGTTTCAGGCCACGATTAATCAGGAAACCAATTTTGTAGTTCGCTCTTCAAAATAATAAGATGCAAATAAGTTTTTAAAATTTAATTAATACGAATATAATGTTGTCGTGTTTAAACCCCTAAATCCCCTAATAGGGGACTTTCTGTATCTGCTTGAAATTCAAAACTCCCCTTTAGAGCCTGTCACTGCCTGCCCCGATTCTCGGGGACGTGTCGGTAGGTCGGGTGTTTTTGAAATATTACATATAATTGTTTTCCTTTTTTAGCTATTTTTTTTGCATGTGTGTAAGCATATAATTTGCGCCAGAAATTGAAATATGATTCATGAAACCTTCCGAATCCTCCAATAAAAAAATCAAATCCCGTTTTCCCAACTTCAGTTTAACTGATTCATATATATCTGACTATCAATATTTAATAATATTGATGTAACATTACTTTAAAAAAATGATACAGTTTGTTAAAGATTTTTCCCTGGATCTTTAAAAGGTGTAACATGGTTTTTAAGTGAATAATTGGACTCAACCTAAATTTGATCGCGATTTTGGAAAGGTGCATGAAGGCAGAATCTCTTGGTTTCCATTTTTAGACTGAATGCCTGATTGCTCTGCCAGTTCAAATCGAAAATTCAATTATTAATTCTTTTTAAACAAAATTCTTATGAGAAAAACTATTCTGCTTCTATTGCTTATGGGATTTTTCTTCTCCGCGTTTTCACAAACTCAGCTACGAGGAAAAGTTGTGGACAAAAACACGAAAGAAGCTTTGCCGGGAGTTTCAGTTGTGGTGAAAGGAACAACCAATGGAACAATCACAGATGTCAATGGAGCCTATACCATTGCGAATGTACCGGGAAACGCGATTTTGCAATTCACCTTTGTCGGAATGAAGTCCCAGGAATTTGCGGTTGGAGGAAAATCGACCATTGATGTCATGCTTGAGGAGGATGCAATTGGTATCGAAGAGGTTGTTGCAATTGGTTATGGAACCATGAAGAAGAGCGACCTGACCGGTTCGGTAGCCCGGGCTACCATTGATGACAAAGCCTCTCAAGGGAAAACCAACCTGTTACAGGCTATTTCGGGAACAAATGCCGGGGTAAACGTTCAGTCTGTTGGACTTGCAGGAAGTGACCCGAATATATCAATAAGGGGAAAAACTTCTTTGTCGGCCAGCGACAAACCGCTAATCGTTTTGGACGGGATTATTTACAATGGTGACATTTCGAATATCAACTCCAGTGATGTCGAAACCATCGATATTTTAAAAGATGCCAGTGCTGCTGCTGTTTATGGGTCAAGATCCGCCAACGGAGTTATGCTCATTACCACAAAAAAGGGGAAAAGTGATAAACCAAGGATCTCCTTCAACATGTACTATGGGTATCAAGACATGACCAATAATCCGATGAAGGCTATGAATGCGGAGCAATATGCGATCAGGTTGGTCGATTTCTATTACCAGCAAAGTTTGTACTCCTGGTATAAAACGAAACCAACCAGCGCAACCGGAAAACCTGTACGACCTGATGTTACAGATCGGAATATAGTTGCCGCAAGGTTACGGACGCAGGAGGAAAGAGACAATTATCTGGCAGGAAATGAGATAGATTGGGTAAAAGAGGTTACGCGTACAGCACCCATACAAAACTACAATGTCAATGTTTCCGGGAGAACAGATAAGAGCAATTACTTTTTGTCGGCCTCCTATGCTAGTGAGGATGGAATTCAGTTGAATGATCAGTTTTCAAGATTTACCATCCACAGCAATGTGGAGACCAAAGTAGCCAATTGGCTAACAGTGGGATTAAATACCTCCTATTCCTACCGCGACTATTCCGGGATAGCAGCCGACTTAGGTTGGAACCAGACCGGTGCCAGATCGGCAAGTCCGCTGGCAAACAACAAGATCGGATCACCAAATTATGATATGTACCTAACAGGAGAGGCTTATATGCCCTATCCGCTGAACAATTTGTATGTTGACAACAGCGATATCAGAAACGACCTGTTCATTGTTGGAAATGCCAAATTCACCATTCCATGGGTAAAAGGATTGACTTATGAACTAAACTATTCAAATACCTATTCTACAAGAAACAACAACACCTATTATCCCGTTACAACACCTGAAGGAGCGGGCAATAAGGGTCAAGCCAACAAAAACCCTTATGAGGAGCGGAATTCTGTTTTAAACAATATCGTCACCTATTTAAGGTCTTTTGGCAACCATCAGGTTAACGCTACATTGCTATACAGCAGTGAAAACAGGAATGCTCAAAGCTCCACCCTGAATGCAACCGGATTTGACAACCCTGTGCTGGGATACAACAACATGGGACTTGGCACTGTAGCAACAGTCGCTTCAACTGCATGGAAAGAGAATAGTATCTCCTACATGGCCAGGGCAAATTATACTTACAAAAACAGGTACATATTTACAGGAACTGTCCGCAAAGATGGATTTTCAGGGTTTGGGGAGAACAATAAATATGCAACCTTCCCATCGGTCTCACTTGGCTGGGTCACTTCGGATGAAAATTTCATGAAAAAGTTTGATTGGTTGTACTTAAAAACGAGGGTCTCCTATGGTAAAAACGGGAACCAGGGAATCGGGCGTTATTCCAGTTTCTCGCGGATGGCAGCAACTGCATACGTATATGGTCCATCCACTGCCATTGCAGTGTATCCCAACACACTTGGAAATGCAGATTTGGGATGGGAAGCAACCTCCTCCTTCAATGCCGGTATTGATTTCGGCTTCCATAAGAATCGTATTTCAGGATCGATAGATGTTTACCAATCAACTACCGACAATGTATTGGTTCAGCGTGCACTTCCCACAACCACAGGTTATACAAGTGTTTGGGCCAATATAGGATCCATAAAAAACAGGGGTATTGAACTGGCCTTAAATACAGTCAACATGAAAGGCAAATTCAACTGGACGACCAATTTCAACTTTACACTTAACAGGGATGAGATTTCAAAACTGTATGGTGGAGCCAATGACAAAGATGTTGGAAACTCGTGGTTCGTTGGGGAGTCGATCAGTGCCATCTACGATTATGAATCAGTCGGTGGTCTTTGGACCGAAAAAGAGTTGTTCGAAGGAAAAACACTCGCCAACTGGTATCCCGGCCAGTTTAAATACACCGACCTAAACAACGATGGCGTAATTGAACCCAATGCGGACCGGAAAATTATCGGGAATAAATCCCCAAATTATTGGTTCAGTATCAACAATACCCTGAGTTATGGTGACTTCACACTATCATTTCTTTTTAATTCAATTCAGGGAGGTAACGGGTATTATATGAGTAATAATGACGCAGTTGTCAATACACAATGGAACTCTGACAATGTTTACAGGGTGAACGGTTCGGCCGTACGTCCATACTGGACACCTGACAATGGAGTCAACAATGCCACAGGTATTTACAATACTCCGGTTGTTCACGGAGGAGTTTACGAAAGCAGAAGTTTTGTAAGGTTGCAGGATCTTTCACTGGGTTACAACTTCAAACCTGCTATTCTGAAAACGCTGAAACTGGAATCCTGCCAGTTGTTCGTCACCGGTAAAAATCTCTATACCTGGACCAAATGGTCGGGATGGGACCCTGAAATCGGCGACAGCAACTCACCGCTGATGAGGAATATTACGACAGGTTTAAAACTTACATTTTAATTCCTGAAAGATTTGTTGCCAGTTTCAATAACAGTAATTTAAAATACAAGAACAATGAAAAAATATTTATACTTATTAAGGAAAAAGTATTCATGGACTGCCTTAATTCTTTTAATGGTTCTTTCGTCCTGCGCTGACAAGTCGTTAAAGGAGATTCCACTCGATTTTCTGGCGCCTGAGAATGCCTACAATACGGTTCCGGGAATCAGACAGGGTATCAGCGGTTTGCATTTTAGTGTCAGGGACGCCTGGTTTGGTGGCGATAACCAGGATCAGTTTGCGATGCTTTTTGGTTGCGGTACAGACATCGCATTTCATGGGGAGACTCCGGGTGGCAACATAAAATTGGTCAACTACCTGACAGAGATGACCCCGGCAAATTCCATTTTCACCTTTTTCTGGGACCGGAATTTTAGCCTTATCCAAAGGGCCAATGCTTTGATCGCGGGGATCACAGCTTCTGACAAAACCATCTGGACCAGCGATGCCCAACGCAATTCCTTCCTTGCCGAAGCAATGTTCTTCAGGGCCTATGCCTACCGGATGTTGGTCTCATTCTACGGAGATGTTCCGTTGATTACCGAACCGACAAAATCGGCCAAGACTGATTATAAAAGGAATCCCAAAGCGGAAATTTACAAGCTGATGGAAGATGACCTGATCTTTGCGGTTACCAATTTGCCTGCACGTGGAAAGGAAGAGGCTCCGGGAAGGATAACCCAAGCTGCGGCAGGTCATTATCTGGCTGAACTTTACATCACTGAAGGAAAATTCCAGTTGGCCGTTGACGCTGCAACCAAAGTTATTGATGGTGCCGGTTATGCTTTGATGACCAAGCGTTTCGGATCAACCAGGGATGTATTTGGTAAAGGGGATGTTTTTTTGGACCTTTTCGCCTATGGAAATCACAATCTTGCTGAGAACAAGGAGGCAATTTGGGTC
>CAIYPA010000381.1 GCA_903927965.1 uncultured Bacteroidia bacterium
TATGTACCGGGAATTAAGGATTTGGTTCATGGAAATCCCGAATACAAGATTATGTCCATAAAGGAGAAAAGTGAAAAAGGAAAGGTAGCAATCCAATCACTGGCTGAATATAAAAACGCCAAAAAAGCAAAGAACGATACGCTAGCAAAAAGTGCATTAACTAAATTTGAAGCCAATTACCCCTGGTTTGGTTATGGCTATTATGCAGGAAGGGACGAACACGAATTAATCCCGAATATCCCCTTAACGTTTTATTCCTTCAGAATTATGGTTGGTCTTGGATTTCATTTCCTTGCACTCTTTCTGGTGGTTTTGATCCTACTCAAAAAGGAGAAACTCGAAAAAAGCAAAATAGTCTTATATACAGCGCTTTGGACAATTCCGTTGGCTTATATAGCCTCTGAGTTGGGCTGGATTGTAGCTGAAGTAGGGCGTCAGCCTTGGGTGATTCAGGATATTTTACCTGCCATAGCAGCAGTATCCCAAATTAAAGCCACCTCGGTACAAATCACTTTCTGGCTCTTTTTCATCCTTTTTACCGGTTTGTTAATTGCCGAAATTAAGATCATGCTTTCACAGATCAAAAAAGGTCCGGCAACAGAATCTGAATCCAAACTATAAATTTTTTAAATCCGAAATTATGTTTGAAACATTTTCACATATCCTTTTACAGCAATACTGGTGGATCATCGTTTCATTGCTGGGCGCCATTCTCGTCTTTCTGATGTTTGTACAAGGGGGACAAACACTGTTATATACCATTGGGAAAACGGAGGACGAAAGGACAATTTTGGTAAACCTTTTAGGACGTAAATGGGAACTGACCTTTACAACACTGGTAACTTTCGGTGGTGCATTTTTCGCCTCCTTTCCGTTGTTTTACTCAACCAGCTTTGGAGGTGCCTATTGGGTTTGGATGCTGATCCTGATTGCCTTTGTTGTTCAGGCTGTTGCCTATGAATACCGCTCAAAGCCCAATAATTTCCTGGGCAAGCGAACATTTGAAGTAATGTTGTTCTTAAACGGATTGTTGGGGACAGTTTTGATAGGCACAGCAGTGGCAACCTTCTTTACGGGATCTGAATTTTCGGTTGATAAGTTGAATCTTACAAGATTAACAGGAGATCAGATGCCGGTCATTTCTGAATGGAAAGGTTTGGCCAACGGACTTGAAGCCGCCTTCAATCTGCAGAACCTTAGTTTAGGATTAACCGTATTCTTTCTCTCGCGCGTTTTGGCTTTACTCTATTTTATGAACAGGTTGAGAAATGCCGAAATGATGGAAAGGGTTAAGAAACAATTGTTAATCAACTCAATACCTTTTGTGGTGTTCTTTTTGACTTTCACAATATGGCTAATTCTCTCCTCCGGGTTCGCCGTCGATCCTGCAACCGGTGTAGTATCCATGGAACCATTCAAATACCTGCATAATCTGCTGGCCATGCCGGTAGTAGCCGTTTTATTGTTATTGGGAGTTGCTATGGTTTTGGTTGGAATTATCCGTCCTTTAACCTGCTTTGTAAAATGCGGGACAAAGGGAATCTGGCTTTCAGGTTTAGGTACTATCCTTACGGTTTTTTCACTTTTACTTTTGGCAGGATTTAACAATACAGCCTATTATCCGTCAACGTTTGACCTGCAAAGCTCGTTGACCATACAGAACAGTTCGTCGAGCCATTACACGTTGACGATTATGAGCTACGTCGCGTTATTGGTGCCCTTTGTGATTGCTTATATCTGGTATGCATGGCGTTCAATTGACAACAAGAAAATTGATATCGAAGAGATCAATGCAGAAACGCATGTCTATTAAAATAGAATGAAGATCATCACAATCTTTATGCTGCTGTTTATTTTCACATCTTGTGTGAATGGACAGCAGCAGCCATTTCAAGTAACGATCAAGCCCTTTCAAATAAGTGGACTCGTTGGCATTCAGTCCTTTGCTATTGGACATTCTGACGGGAAATGGCTCATCATTGGTGGACGTTTGGATGGCTTGCACCGGCGCCAACCCTGGGCCTCATTTGATAAGGCAGGACAAAACGATCAGCTTATCGTTGTTGATCCGGTTGGGCTGAAAAAGTGGTCCGCACCACTTTCATCGTTGCCAATTCCCATGCAGGAACAATTAAGTTCAACAAATATGGAATTTCAACAAGATGGACCTTATCTGTATGTCGCCGGGGGATATGGCTATAGCAATTCAGAGGCTGATCATATTACCTATCCATATCTTACAGCTATAAAAGTTCCTGAAGTTATCAAATCCATAATTGCCGGAACATCTTTCGCTTCCAGTTTCAGGCAAATTAAAGATCAACGGCTTGCAGTTACAGGCGGATATCTCAACAAAATAGATGGCACTTATTATCTCACTGGCGGGCAACGGTTTGAGGGACGTTACAATCCTATGAACCATCCTACCTTTAAACAAGAATATACCAATTCGATACGGAAATTCAACATCCATGACAATGGATCTGAACTTAACGTAACACATGTGGAAGAGTTGACAGATACTGTGAATTTGCACCGGAGGGATTTCAACGTGATTCCCCAAATATTGCCTGATGGTTCACAAGGACTGACCGCTTTTTCCGGTGTTTTTCAGTTAAATGCCGATTTGCCATATTTGAATTGCGTAAATATTGATAGTTCAGGGTATAAAGTGAACAACGATTTTGCACAGTATTATAATCAATACCAATGTGCACATATTCCGCTATATTCTGCCAAAGCTAATGAAATGCACAACTTGTTTTTTGGTGGGATTGCCCAATATAGCGACAGTGCCGGTATCCGGATTCAAAATAATGATGTTCCATTTGTAAAAACGATTACCAGGGTCACGAGAAACTCAAGCGGTAAAATGACAGAGAATAAGTTGCCAATCGAAATGCCCACATTTTTGGGGGCTGGAGCAGAATTCATCCCCGTTGAAAACCTGCCAAAGTATGGGAACGAGGTTATAAAATTGGATGCGCTTCCCTCTGGTTCTACATTACTCGGATATATTTACGGTGGCATCAACAGTAGTATTCCCAATATTTTTTGGATAAACGATGGTACCCAAAGTGTTACAAGCAGTACGATATTCAAGGTTTATATTGTGAAGGGGATGTGAGGAATGAACATAAACTATAAACCCAATACTTCAAGATCTGATCAAATAAAAAGTTGTCTTACTTCAATTTTTAGATTGTCGTGCTCAAACAGGAAAACCTCTTTTCAAACTGTATTATTTGATAAATTTGTATCTTAAAAACAAAAAAAAATATTCATGGTACACTCCAATTCAAAATACATCGAAAATACGGCTGCTGTTATTCAGGCAAAAACTCAGATGTTAACTCCTAAAGATGGAGATGCCGGACCAGTCAATAAAAACCAGGTCCCCATTTCAGAATTGAATATGAATAGTTTTTCCCCTTTTGGATGTGAAATCAAATCCAATATTACAGTTAAAAGTCTGGATTTGGATGTCGATGACCTGTCAGCCTTCCGATGGTAACAGTTTCATATTTGATATCGATACTAACTTCCAAAGACTCAATAAGTATATTTGAAGTATGCTAATATTTATTGCTATACTTTTTGCGGGTGCCTTGTTTGCGGGGTTCATCGGTTCACTAACGGGCCTGGGCGGTGGTGTTATCATTGTGCCACTATTAACCATAGGAATGGGTGTTGACATCCACTATGCAATAGGAACTTCATTGATATCAGTCATTGCAACCTCGTCAGGTGCAACATCGGCCTATCTGAAAGAAGGTATTTTAAATATCCGGATTGGAATGTTCCTCGAAATTGCCACAACTCTGGGGGCTATCGCAGGTGCTGCAATTGCGGTTTTTGCACCTACCCAAGCAATTGCTGTAATTTTCGGATTTGTTCTTTTGTATTCAGCAATTGTCTCTTTTCTAAAAAGTAAGGAAATAGTGGATAAAGAAATTCCCCAAGAAACGAAATCCGGATGGTTGATTGAATTGTTGAAAGCAAAAGGTACCTATCCTACTGCGAATGGATTTAAAAATTACACATTGCAAAATTTGGGTGGTGGTTTTATTGTTATGACCTTTGCAGGAATCTTATCCGGTTTATTGGGAATTGGCTCCGGTGCTTTAAAGGTTATTGCCATGGATTCAGTTATGAAAATACCCTTTAAGGTTTCTACATCAACAAGTAATTTCATGATTGGTGTCACAGCAGCTGCCAGTGCGGGTATTTATCTGAACCGGGGATATATTGATCCGGTATTGTCCATGCCTGTGATGGTTGGCGTTTTAATTGGTTCCCTTGTTGGGGCAAAATTTCTTATTAGGTCCCATACCAAATCAATTCGCCTGGTTTTTGCTATAGTAATTACCTTGTTGGCATTTGAAATGATCTTTAACGGTTTAGCCAAAAACATTTGATATGGCAACAAATACAAAACGGTGGAATGATGGCAAGATGAGGGATATCATGGGCACATTGTTACGTGTTGGGGTAATAGCAGCCGCCTTTCTGGTAACCGTGGGAGGCATATTGTTTTTCATCCAGCATCCAAAAGAAATTTTCGATTATACAACTTTTAGGGGAGAACCTGACAGATTTCGAAAGGTACATCTTATCGTAAGTGAAGCATTCAATTTTAGGGGTAGGGACGTTATCCAGCTTGGGCTTTTGGTGCTTATTTCGACACCAGTATTCAGGGTTATCTTTTCGTTGATCGGATTTTTGATTGAAAAAGACCGGATATATGTTGTAATTACTACGATTGTTTTAATCATTCTTTCTGTCAGTTTATTTAGTAATTATCTATCATTCTGATTATCTAGTGTTTAAATGAAAAAACAAAATGTCTTCTTTTTTATTTTAGCAATCCTACTAAATAGTTGTAGCTCTGAGGATCACCTAATATTTAACAATATTCGGATAAATGGCAATCTTATGATTTTTGTAAATGAGTTGACTAAATTGGGATTTATTGTATCTGACCCAACGAAGAAAAATGAAATCATTTTGAATGGAAAATTCTTAAACAAGGATTGTAAAATTAATGCTTTTGGAACTGTGGAAAATAATCTGGCATATAAAGTAATTGTTGATATGCCGGAAGAGAGTCCTGATTCACTTGGAACCAGTTTCGGTAAATTGCAAAAGTTGTTCACCATAATTTATGGACCTGGAACAAGCAGGTACCAACAATTTAAAGTTAGGGAAAGCCTTCTTTTTAATGTACCAAGGCTCAAAAGGAACGTACGAAAAGGGGATTTCACCAAATATGCCACTGATTCAGGCGATATCTTTTTGGAAGTCCAGGAAGGATATATTTCTATAACTTATTTGGATAGATTGAACAATGACATCAATAACAAGGAATTGGAGGAAGGGGACAAAAAAGAAATAAGCGAAGGTAAATAGGCGCATAACCATTAAGGAGAGAAATTAATTTAAAAACAAAATCCTTCTGAGTTTTTACACCCGGAAGCGATTTTGTTTCTGTCCTTTTCAATAAATCTATTTCACCACAACCACTTTCCTGCTTACAGCAAAAGTCCCGAAATAACCTACTGCCCCACCTGAAATATTGGTAAGTGGGTTTGCCTGAGGTGCCGAGGCTGAAGCCATTGGTCCCTTCTTGTTTCGCAGGATATTGTTGACTGTCTTATAATAATCGTAATTATCGGTATTGATGTGGTACAATTCAATCGTTGCCGTGTCCCCCAAATTAAAAGTTGGCCGTTGTAATGGGTAATCTATCCTTTGGCCATCGGTAACCTCATCGCTGTAGATTTGATAATAACTGGCCAATGAATCGGTATTGGCCGTAAGCGATTCGATACGGTAAAAATCCGTACTGCCGGAAGGGTCTTTAAAATAGCACTTTATGTAATAGCTACTGGTAGTTTCCTTTTTATGGGGGCCACCGCCACCTGATACAATCTTTGGGGAAGCGATCGAATCCAATACCACAGGATAAGGAAGATAGGACGATGCTTCGTAAGTAACCCCTTCGGAAACAATCTTCAAATGATAGGTGCGCCCGTTGACACCCCGTAAGGCTGTTGTCTGGTAATTTCCTGGGGCCGATTCTTTTAATGTCTCGGAATCTCCCACATTGTCACTGATTGTAACCACAGCATGGCTCACCGTTGGAAACGAGTCGTTCGAACTGAAAAAGCTTTCGCTCCTTGACAAGCTGACGATGTAAGGTCCCGGCTGATCGGTGACAATTGCGGTGACGGTCAACCGTGGCGAGGCTGTATTGAGGTCGATTGTTATAATTTCTTCACATGACCATATTGTGATGGTCGAAATGATTGCAAAGAGGACAAGTTGAATTTTTATACTTTTCATTGTTAAAATTTAAAAGTGTAGGTAACTGATGGAAGGACAGGGAATAGGGAAAGCTTCACAACTTCTGTTTGTGTGGGATCTATTTCGCTTGGGCGGAACGATATGGAATAAGCGTTCATCCGGTTATAAACGTTATAGACCGAAAAGCTCCAGGAAGACTCGTATTTCTTTGTCTTTTTTTGGACCCAGGTGGCTGCCAAGTCCAAACGGTGATAGTCGGGCATCCGGTAGCCGTTGCGTTCAGAGTAAAAAGTGATGATCCTGTTATCAGCCAGGTATTTGCCACTTGGAAATGTCACCGCGTTACCGGTGTAATAGACCCATGTGCCCGAAAGTGTCCAACGTGGCGACATTTGGTAAATACCAACCACTGAAATTTCATGGCGCCGGTCTTGCTTTGCTGGAAATGCCATTCCCATATCGATGTCGGCAAATGTCCGGTCGGTAAAAGAGAGGGTGTAACTGATCCATCCGTTAAACTTTCCGTACCGCTTCTTCGCGTAAAGCTCAAATCCATAAGATTTTCCCTTCCCAAAAACCAGATCGGCCTCGGCTGTCTTGTTCAACACAAACTGTGCCCCGTTTTTATATTCGATCTGGTTCTGCATGTCCTTATAATACACCTCCACCGAAGTTTCAAACAAGTTGTCTTTAAAATTTTTATAGAGGCCCAACGAATATTGGTCGGCAATTTGAGGTTTCACAATGCTACTGCTCGGGATCCATAAATCGGTCGATTGGTACGATGTTGCATTCGACAGTAGATGGACGTATTGCTGGGTTCTGGCGTAAGATGCTTTCAATGAGCTGCTTTCATTAAGTATATAATTTGCACTTAATCGCGGTTCTAAGCCCAAATAGGTCTTGATAATTTTATTGGCTGCATAAGTTGTTGTATCCGTGGTGATCCCATTTTTGTCAAAGCCATAAATGGTCGTTGGCCCCAATAGGTTGAAATTCGATATGCGGATACCGGCATTAATTTTAAGCTTAGGGGTTACTGCATATTCATCCGAAATGAATCCTGCGTTTTCCAAAGCGTACCTTTTCGGAATATCGGAGTTTAGAAGAGAAACCGTTGACGTGCCTGTTACGCTGCCCGGTATAAACGAATGGTAAATACTGTTGAAACCCGCTTTCAGGGTATGTTGCGAATTAAGGTAATATTGCCATTCCTGTTTAAGGTTGAAATCGCGTATCGAGGACTGGACATTTACCTGGGTGCTGTCGCTCCCCAATTGCATATTGTAGGTGAAATCGCTGTATATCAGAGATGTGTTCATAAACAGCTTACTCGAAAATAGATGGTTCCAACGCAAGGTCCCGGTCGTGTTTCCCCACATCGACTGAAAAGAGTTGCTGAACCGTAGCATATTGATGTCATCACGGCCAAGGTATCCCGAAACGAAAAGCCTGTCTTTTTCGCCCAACCGGAAGTTCATTTTCATGTTCAGGTCATAAAAGTAAATGCTGGAATTTTTCAAGTTGGCATTTGGCGACAATTTTAAAAACAGGTCCGCATAAGTCCTGCGCCCCGAAACCATAAACGAACTTTTGTCTTTTTGGATCGGACCTTCAAGCATAAGGTGCGATGAGATCAGCCCAAGGCCTCCATTTACATGAAATTCTTTGTCGTTCCCCTCGTTCATTTTTACATCCAGGACCGATGATAAACGGCCTCCATATTCAGCGGGCATCCCACCTTTAATAAGGTTCACATCTTTGATCGCATCGGAATTGAAGACCGAGAAAAACCCCATTACATGTGACGGGTTGTAAACCGTGGCCTCGTCAAGCAGGATCAGGTTCTGGTCGGTCCCCCCACCGCGTACATAGAAACCCGAATTGCCCTCGCCGGCCGATTTCACGCCCGGCAGGAGCTGGATGGTTTTCAGGACATCTTTTTCCCCAAACAATACAGGGATGTTTTTTACCTCAGCAAGGTTGATTTTTACATTTCCCATCTGTGGAGAGGCAATGTTGCGGTTTTGTTTTTCCCCACTAACGGTAATCTCGCCAATAGAAACAACACTCTCATTCAGTTCAATGTTGACCCGCTTATTTTGCACAAGACCAATGGATTGCGTGTTCTTTTCATAACCAACATACTGTGCGGCAATTGTGTATGTGCCTGCTGGCAATGTCATTGAGTAAAAGCCATACGAATTGGTCGTAACACCTTTAGATGAATTCTCGACTGGATAGATCGTTGCCCCGATCAGTGCCTCGCCACTTTTCGAATCCCTGACTTCTCCACTCAAGGTATAAAAAGCTTGTGCAAAAACTGTATTTATGCCTACCAGTGCGACAAATATGGCCACCAGAAAAAACCTAAGTTGTGATTTCAATAGATTATATTTTAATTAAAGTCTTAATATTTAATATTTTAATTTTATCGTACAATAAAGTTATCCCTATGGTCGCCAGAAAGATTGTTCCAAACCAGCCTCCGAACCGGATAAGGTCCTGAGTTTGATAAATCGCGGTAGCAATGTTTCCAATAATGAGCCATTGGACAATGTAAAACACGGTAATATCCCTTCCCAACCATCGCAGAAAAACAAAAACCGGGAATTCGTTAAATTGATGTACAACAAACCATGCCATTGATACCCAAAGGATATCCACACCTAATGTCCATAAGATAAACCAAAACTCATGGTGATAATATTGGGAGAGGTCGATTGTTGTTTCAAACCCAAATTGATGGAAAAAAACAACCGGAACGAGCACGGCAATAAGAAATGCAATCGTGGTGGTTTTATTCCTTTCAATGAATTCCCTGATCCATTGCTCCTTCTGTTGGAACAAAAAACCAACCAAGGGGTAAGTCAGCCACGGGAACAATGGGAAATAGGACCATGAATATCCGCCACCAATAAAAGGCAGGAGGTAATTCCGGTCAGTAACCATCAGTATTTCATTAAAGTACGAAGTTGTGCTACTGACAAACAAAATCAGTGATAAAATAATCCATTGACGTCCTGTCTTAATGGTTTTCAGAAGGGAAAGAATAATTATACTCAGTCCTGCCAGATAAAAAATATCAACCCCAAAAATTGCCTGGAGCGGATCGAACCTTAATCCTCCATATTTTATTTTTAAGAGCAAATGAAAATTCAATCCGATGTTCAGAAGTATCCCGATCAAAAAGATAAGCCCCCCCCTGTAAATATTGTGAAATGTACCTTTCTTGCTCAAAGCCACAAAGTAGCCCATTATCATCATAAAGATCGGTACAGCAACAGGGCCGCCCAATACCAAAAGGGTTTTCCCGAATAAACTCTCCCTACCGGGATAATCAACAAATGTTTCGAGGATATGCACCGGGACAATCAAAAATACGGCAAATCCCTTCAATAAATCTGGTAACGGGAATCGTTTGACCATGGCTTATTTAATTAAACCAAGTCCTTCGTTGGCTGATTTATCGCCCGGATTGAACAAGATTGCTTTATTGAACAGTACTTTTGCCTGATTGCTGTTCCCAAGGAAGAAGGATGTCCACCCCAACATCAATAACCCGTCGTAGCCAAATGGGTACAAATCGACGACTTTGGTAAAGAGGGTATTTGCCTTGTTGTAATCTTTCCGCCCGTAATAAACCAATCCAAGCCTGTATAAAGCAATGGAGTTGTTCGGGCTTACTTCGAGGATTGCGTCATAAATTTTAACCACTTCGTTCCATTTTCCCAAAGCCGACAATGGAAGGATCAGGCCAAACCTGGCCTCTTCCGAATAGGGCTTGAGCTTTTGCGCCCTGTTGTAAAAAATAATCGATTGGTCAAACAGGCCTGCGTTGTAGTTTAACCAACCCAACCTAAGGTTCAGCTCATAAGAAGACTCGTCGTAAACTTTCTTCAACGGATCGAGGGAAGCGGTAAAATCGCCGCTCTTTTCAAAGGCATAACTTTTCGTAAATGCTGCCAGCAATGCAACCTGGTTGATTTGTGAGAATGCCACATGCGATCCCAACATAAAAATAATAATCCCTGCGTACTTTTTTAAAAATTCCATGATATTCCGGCTGTTATTGTTTGTTTTAAATAATTGTATTCCAATGTATTACTTTTAACCCCATCGGTGTAAACCTGATATTTTTCGGTGATATTCTGGTTGATGTACCTCAGCACAAACTGATACTTTTTTCCAATCGGGTAATAAATGCTCCCCATGATCTTACGGTCCGATTTTCCGGGGAAATTGGAAACCACATAACCGGCAGATTCGACAAAGTTTTCCATAGTGCCAAAAAGGTACTGCCCTGACAGGTGGATTTTTCCAAGGGAGGCACCACCCGATATCCCAAAGGCATTCCAGCCTGTACCATCAGCACCCGATTTGAAATAGACCTTTGGCGTGAAATAGAGCCTGGTATTCGAAAGCGGGTAAAAGGTTACCCATGATGACATTTGAACAAACCCGGAATTGTTTACATTTCCTGTATTTATTTCCAGGCCGGGGGCAAATTTCCCAAAGTTCGACCATATCGATGCCGATAAAACGGCATCACTGTAAGTGGTTTTTGATAACCTGAACGACTTTGAAGAATTGCTGTTCTGCCACCCGGCATAAACGTCGCCGCTCCCAAAAATCAGGTTCATCGAAGGCGAGAAGTTCAACTTTTTCCCGATGACCCAAACAGGGTTGATAAAATACTGGAACTGGTTGACACTGGTGGGCGAACTGGTTTGCCCTGGCCAATTCACAACTGTTTCACGGTTCACCCCTATATAGGTCAGGTTGTGGTTCAGCGTAAAATTTGGTGCAACCCTATGACTGAGGTCCACTGAATGAAAATTGTAATTTTTAAGGAAATACCCTTCGCCATAATCCTCTCCCAGGTTGACCTCGGTGCTGAATGCCCGCGTTTTAAGGTTGTCAAAATCGGCATTAAAACTATAACCGGCCTCATAAGCCAGGCGTGTAACACCAATTTCCTTAAACCCGATTTTCTTTTTCATGGCATCCGAAAAATAGGGGGCATATTTAACAGCTTCTGTTTGCCGTCCGCTAAAAACCAGGCTGTAATAGAGATACTCCTGCAACCAGTCGAAAGAGTTATCGTTGGTATAGGCTTTCTTAAACCAATCTGCTGAATTTCTATACCTCCTTAGGTTATAATAGGCAATACCTGTACGGACCTGAAGGTAAAAAAACTCGATCCCTTGTTTCCGTACTTCTGAGGCAAACTTGATCAGTTCCGGCCATTTTTTAGCCTCAAAAAGCTGGTACGACTGTTTTTCAGCTTCCGGGTAATTCAGCTTGTTTTGTGCAATGGCCTGTGATACAAATAGAAAGGCCACAAAAAAGCTTAATGCTTTTATTCGTTTGAACATTTCATATGAATTTTAAATTCGTTAAACCGGATTTCAATTTCAAAAACCCCGCTTTCTTTTAAATTGATGGTGAAGTCGAATTTCCCAGTTTCGTGGCCCATAATTTTTTTTGTGATCTTAGAAGTCATTTTCACATCGCCGGATGATAGGATATCCCCTGCATTTTTGATTTCGAGTGAATAATCGACCTTCAGGAACAGGTACAGAGGGGCAATAAAATCCTGTAGGAATTTCAGCATCCCCCCAAACATCATGTTGACCGGTACCTGGTCGTTTATTTTACTGTTGGGAAGGAAGCCCAACGGAACTTTGAACAGCGCAAGGAAAAACCAATATAGCGGAGTCTCTTTGTTTCCTGTAAAGTTTGTAAAATAGTGCAGGTTACCATTGTTATAAAGGTAAGCAAGCGAACCGTCCTCTTCCGATTCGAGGTAAGTCGAGTTGAAAACATCGGTATTTACATTCCAGTTGAACTTTTCTGTTTGGGTTATTGCACCTGTTTTTAAGGATTCGAGACGGAACTCTCCCGACAGCCTTTGTCCCGGAATAAAATGCAGGACTTTGGCCAACTGTTCGTTCTTTACAGGGTTGGCAACGACCTGCCCTTTGCCTGGAAATGAAAAAGCCTGAAAAGCATATTTGTCACCCTTTAATAGGTAATGCCCAAAAGGGTAATCGAGCGTTGGGGAGCCAATGTAGGGTGTGTGCTGAAATTGGAAATGCAAGTGCGGATAAGGTGAACGGCCCGAATTCCCACATCTTCCAAGTAGTTGCCCTTGTTTGACCCGGTCACCTTCCTTGACTTCAACCGAATGGTATTTTAAATGGGAAAGTTTCGAGTAGATGGTGTTGCTGTGTTTAAGGATCACTGTATTTCCCCAGTTATTTTTGGTATTCACATCACCTATCGTATTGTCCTGGATCGAATTGACCACCTCCATTACAGTGCCTTCAAACGGGGCAGTAATTGCCTTGCCAAAGCAGAAATAATCTTCCACAAAATCGCCACTTCCCTTGAACTGCTTATAGTTCGTATCGGTAATGATAAAGTCCCATGCATTCCGCCATGCCCCTTTATGGGTAATCTCCCCATTCTGGCCCTGACTGACTTTCCACTCCCCCAAAAAAGGAAGTGATGCAGCAACCGGGAACCTTACCGGAAACCGTTTCAGGTTGCCTGATTGTAAATAGAGGTTCTTTTCAGGATTGCCCAATTGGATCGGTGTTTCGATCAATCCCACAGGAAGCTTTTCACTTAGCTTCAAAGAATAAAGGAACATCAACACAACCATATTAAATGGAAGCGAATAGGGAGAAATGTGATAAAGCTTGAAAAGCTGTTGGGTGCTGATGGTGATCAAAACCACCGCTGGCAAAAGGATGATGATCCATGCATAACTGGTACGCCCCGGTATCAGGTAGTACCCACCCAATGCAATGGCCGTCAGAATATAATTAAAACCTATAAACGTATAGCTCAACGAATTGAATTCAATCCCAACCAGGACATAGAAAAGGTACGACACTGAATATCCCAGGATGGAAAGCACAAATGTGATGCGCGAATAAATCAGCAACCCTATCGAAATGATGATCCCTGCAAGTAAACCTTTCTGGAAAAAGATGGCACCCAGTGAATAGAAATAAATGCGGACAAATGATGAACCCACCAAAGCCTCCAACCAGTTGTACAATCTTACTATCGTGTGCCCGCCCAGGCCAAAAAGTTCGTTGTAAGTGTATATACCTCTTTCACTGATATTTAGTACTGTAAGTTCCCCGCCAGACAAACCAACGATCCAAATGGTTACCAGAAATGGGATGCTTAAAAATGGCAATCCATATTTTCCAAGCACCCCCTGCGAAACAATTGTGAGGAAAAAACAGGTGCCGGCAGCAATCGCCACAAGTACATAAAGTTGAACCGAAGGTTGAAAAGCCAGGCCAATACCCAATCCAACCAGAAGGCTGTTAAAACCATACAATCCCAGTTTCAGGAGATAGGTGTTGTAGCCCAAACCATAGGCCAGAAAATTGGCAACACCAACTGCAATCAAGCCGCCAATTCCGGCTCCATAATCGAAGAAACTGATGAATACCAAAAAGATGGCAAGGATCTTGGATGTGGAAAAAAATACCTGGGAGTAGCTGTTCAAGACAGAGAACAGAACATCCCTGCCGATGATTCTTATGTTTTTCTCCATGATTTTTTATATGCCCGGGATTATTCGAATTATATTATTGCCGTAAAGCTTAGCCTCTTTTTGGGTCGAATTCAACTTTTTTGAACGTTGCCAGGCTCTCCTTTTTCCTGATAATGTGAGTCTTGCCATCATTGTCGATCAGCACTACGTTTGGACGGTAGTTGATAAACTGCATCCATTGGGTAATATTGTAAGCACCCACCCTTTCAATAACCAGTTGATCGCCTGTTTTGACCTGTGGAAAAACTATCGCATCGCGGATCACATCGATGTTCATGCACAACGGGCCATAAATCGTTGTCTCTTCGGCATGGTCCATTTCCTTTGTTGGGAAAACGCCAAGATTGTACCAGAACGATGTAAACAGCAGGTTTACCCCGGCATCGATGACCATCGAACGTCGGCCACCATTTAACCGCTTATTTGCCAGGACAGTAGTCAGCAAATATCCGGCATCATCTATCAAGGCCCGTCCGGTTTCAAGAAACAATACGGGCAAGTTTTCGTGGGGGATCTCCGAGGAAATCAGGGCATTCGAAATGGCTTCGGCATAATCGTCGAACGACGGGCAAGTTTCGGAGCCGGGCATATAGGCACCTTTAAGTGTATTTTTGGAGGCAAACCCTCCGCCCAGATCAAGGTATTTCAACCAGTAATCGAACTTCCTGTGAATGGCCATGTATAGGTTGGCCAGTTTGGATGCTGCAATGCCATACGCAGCTTGTGCCATGATGTACGTCCCAATGTGCGTATGTAGTCCGATCAACTCAAGGCTTTCGGCCAGCATGATCCGGTTGATGGCGTTCCATGCTTCGCCATTTTCGTAATTAAACCCAAAACGGTCCCATATTGGATAGATCCCGGCATCGAGGTTGATACGAATGGCCACCCTTGCTTTTTTCTGGATCTCCCTGGTTATTTCAATCAACAGGTAAAGCTCATCAAAGTGGTCGATGTGGATGCAGGCATTGTTTTCGATGGCCATGATCAGATCATCTCTCGATTTCTCAGGTCCGTTGAACAAGATTTGTGAACCGTTCACCCCATTTGAAAGCGCTTTTTCAAATTCGAAACCTGAAACCACTTCGGCCCATGAGCCTTCCTCGTGGAATATGCTGCAAACAGCATCTAGGTAATTGGTTTTGTACGACCATGCAAACTGAACTTTGGGATAGCGCGTATCAAAGGCCCTTTTTGCTTCACCATACACATCCCGGATTGTCTTCTCGGAAATCACGAAAAGAGGGGAACCGTACTCTTCGATTAACGCTGACACAGGGATCCCATCGATCCCGGATATAATTTTTTGTTTTACAGGCAATCCGAATTTACTTGGCATCCCGGCATTGATCTTGCTCATTCCCGGTTTTACATATTTAAATTTTTCCATCTCTTTACTAATTTTAAATTTCTCCGTTCATTGCTATTGTTTCAAATTTTTCGAGGTCAACCAGGATGTCGTAAGAATAGCGCACAAACATTTTTCCTGCCTTGTATTCTCCCATTGGAGCCACCTCCTGACCTAATGCAAGTTTTACCAGGGCTTCGGGAATATTTTGACCTGCCCCCACAGCGAGGTAAACCCATGCCGGGATGCGGGGATTGATTTCGATAAGGTAATATTCGCCGCTTACCGTTTTGATCAGTTCGAGTTCCATCCCACCTTTCCACTTTGTCTGGCGGATAAGGCTCCGGGTAATTTCCAACATTTTTTCGTCAGACAAAGTGATTCCACCCCACGCCTTACCTTTGTCGGTAATGTACTGTTTCCGCATGGGTACAGCAGCAATTGTATTTCCAAGCCCATCGCCAAGGGCAATAACGTTCACTTCCGTCCCTTTTACAAACTCCTGTATGATAACAGGTAAGCCCCATTTGTCGGATATTTTGTGGAAAATTTGTTTCACTTGCTCCAGATTATTGGCTACATAGGCATCATAAAACTGACCCTTGACCATCACCGGATATTTAAGCTTTTCCTTGATTTCTGAAATCTGTCCCAGGCTACCGAGGTTGATGCTTGCCGGTACTTTTATCCCGTATTTTTCACCATACTCAATGAGCTTGTCTTTTTCCCTCTCCTGGAATTGTTTCATTGTTGGAAGAAAAGTGTGGATACCGCTTCTGAGGAGCCTCTCTTCATTTTTCATAAACGAAAACAGCTCTGAATCGAAATTTGGGATCAAAACATCAATTTTATCCTGGTTGTGGATCTGCTCGATCCGGTCGATCAATTCATCCGATCCTGCCGATGGATAAGGGATCTGGAATATCTTGTCGCATAACCCCTCCATATAAATACCCGGTTCCAGTGTTTCATAAACCAGACCAATAATCCTGACATCGAATTCTGTCGATTCTTTCAACGACCTGATGACAGGTACTCCCGGTCCCGGATTGTCGGTGTTGTTGAGACCGGTAACCGCTATTGTAATTTTTGTTTTTGTTTTTGACATGACCGTATCTTATTTAAAATCAAGTGGATCCTCCTGAGAGGTGATCTGGTGGTGTTTGATCAGGGCGCAGAACTCATAAAAGTCTTTTTCAAATGTCAGGTCGTCCAGGTCATATTTTTCGAGAAAGATGTTTTTGATCGAATCAAAATCATGCCCCTGGGCAATTAGTTTTGTCAGCTCCAAGCCGGTAGGGTTCACATTGAACGAATCGCCTGTTTTCGAGTTGAAAACAAAACCATTGTCGCTGATCCTCACTTCATTTGTTATTTTCATGTTTATATTTTATTGATAATTAATTGAATTCCATTTCACATTTTTCTTAAATCCACAGTTTCGCTATTCGATGAGCTTCCAAACATCAAAGGGCGTCATACCTGCACGTTCTGCAACTGCCTTTATCTTATCCTCCGGGGTAGCTTGAATATTGTTTTTTCGTAGGATTTCTATTATGACATTTACATCCTGACCACGTTCAGTTGCGATCTCCCTGAAAGTTTTTCTGCCCAATCCCTGGATCGGAGGAGTATGGGCGGCCTTGTTTTCGCCGGTTTTATTTCCCGGTGTTATAATCGAATAGAGTTTGACTGGCGTAATGTTGTTCAACTCACTAATCTTCTGAATCGTTTGACCTATGCTGTCTGCTTTTAAACCTTTTGCCTTGATCATTAATAAAATGCTGTCGGCTGACATCGGAATGTACCTTCCTGATAACTCCCTGATTGTTAATAACTCTGCATGTGGGATCGGTGCTATCTCCTCCTTTACTTCCCAGCTCTCGGTTGTCCAATCCCCAAAATCCATCACTGCTTTAAATGGTTGGATGTTAAAATAGGTTCCCGTAAAAACGACTACAATCAGTGCCAGGGAGATCAGGAGTTCCTTCTTTTTATTTAGCTCTCCGGATGTTTTGGTCATAATATAGAACCAAAACACTTTCCAGTTGAATACGATAAGATGAAAAACCGAAAGGATAACGAAGGAGAGGGAAAATAGCGTATGCATAGCCTGCCATTGTCCTTTGGTAAATCCAAACAGCATCCAGTTTGTCCAGTTGGAAACCCGTCCTGGGGGAGCGATGTAAAGTACGATTCCCGAAATGAGAATGATTAAAAAAGACCAAACAAGTGAAAAGCTCACAAAACTTTTCCAAAAAAACTTCTTCTTCATTGTATATAGTTATTAATATGCTGTATTATTTATTTGCTATGATCCACTAATTGAGCCTTGTCTGGCCTTTTTATCAATGCATTACGGGTAAACTACACCCTGAATTTTGAGATTCCAGATAAAAGCTTTCAGGTGGGCATTTGAGCCAGCCTTTAGATTGGTATATACCGTTTTAATGGAGGCGTTTTTTGCTGCCAATAACTCTTTATCAAGATCGCTGATGTCGGTTTGTTCAATCAGTACGCCAACTTTTAAAGCATCTATTAAAGAAATATTTCCCATTGCGATCAACTGCTGATACAGGTCCTTAATGTGCGTATTGGTAAATTCTCCCGGATTGTTGTTGCTGTTGTCTGTAACCTTAAATGCTGTAATAAGTCTCAATGTTGCCAACATGTGCGCATTCTCACTTTTGGTAATATTTCCAAAGACGAATGACTTGTATTTTGCATACATATAGGCATATACATCACGGGCCATTTTTTCCTCTTCCCGCATAAAAAGCAGGCCATCTCCCTCTGTTTCAGTTACAGTCCCGGTAATTGCACACACCGGAACAGGCGCATCCGGTATCGTTCCTGTTAGCAGGCATGGTACTGCGAGGTTGGCACTTTTCAATTCTGCATCAATTTGAGCTGTCGATGCCAATGTTTGATCTGATACCGCTGCTTCGGCGATCGCAGAGGTTTCCTTTGAACATGAACTTGTTAATAAAAGGGCTCCCATTACAATTACTGATAAAAAAATCTTTGTTTTCATGATTTTTGTATTTATTATAAATATTGAATTATTAAAAAAAAAGCAAAGTTCTCCTATTCAACTGTTTAGAAATTATCTAAACAGTTGATATATAGGCAATTAATTATTTAATCCGGGTTGGGGATCTACCTTAATGATAAGATAGAAAGTGAGATGGGTTATTTTTTTGTATCGGCTTTATTTGCTGGACAGGCTCCCTTATTGGCACCGGCACAGTTTCCACCTTGGCCTTTACCTTGTCCTCTACCGTTACAATTGCCATTCCCGTTTCCTTTGTTACCTGTGGCATTGCAATTGCCGCTCTTGGCGTTGTCACAAACACCGTCCTTGTTTGCGTCCACAAATGTTGAACATTTTGCTGTCCCTTTGCATCCGCCATTTCCCTGGCATTTACCGTTTGTTGGATCTTGGGCGTTTGCAAATACCGTTAATGCGATCAAAACCAATCCTGTTAAAAAAATCTTTGCTTTCATGTTTCTAAATTTTTAAATATTAATAGTCAATTAAATATAAGCTATCTGCTTTGGGGAATGCCCCTTGGGCCACCAATTGGTGAGAATCCCAACTGCGAATCGTTGGTAAACATTTCATTGAACAATTCTTCAAGTTTTCGTTGTTGCACAGTATCACAAATGTTTTTGATTTCAATATAATACTTATAGGTGACCTTTTTCAAATCGCTGTGCAACTGACCAATAGAATCGGACAGGGCATTTAACTTTGCTGTGTCACTTACCGGTGCAGACATTTCGATGAGCATCCGTTTCCGTTTTCTGGCCAATTCCATCGTAATATCCCTCGCCTGTGGCCTGAAAACAGGGTTCATTGCCCTGAATTTGACCATTTGGTCCATGGTCAGGTTCAACTTGTCACGAAAATAACGTCCGCTGAACTTCTCTGAATCTACCTCCAATTGTTTCTGGTCGGTGACCGTCATTGTCTTTTCTGGTTGATATTTACGGTACATGATCGTCGCAATCGTTGAAATATTCATGACCGCAAGGATTACGATTGCCCAGATCATCATCGGATATTTGTTTTCTGCTTTCATTCTTCCGGATTATAGTTGTGAAAATAGATTGACCGATTCCAGGGCCATGTCGTTCATGTAGGCCATCTCGACGGGAAGTTTATTTGCTGATTGCGCAGGCACATCGAAATTTCCTACCACTATTCCAATGAAGATCGCAGCGGCAACCGAAAAACCAACCAATGCCGGTTTTAACACCTTCTGGTAGAAAGGGACAATCTGGGAACCAACTCTGTTATTTTCCAGTTCACCGATATTGGCCATGATCCTGGTGACAAGGAACGGATTCTGTTGCATGCTTTTTTCATCCTCCATTACCCTGTTGGCGAGACCCACCAATTTGAAACTTTCTGAACACTCCTTACACTCTCCGAGGTGGTTTTCCACCTGGCTCCTGGTACCCTCGGGCAACA
>CAIYPA010000382.1 GCA_903927965.1 uncultured Bacteroidia bacterium
GGATCCTTGTTGTCGCCAATTACTGTGAATCTGACCACCGCGATCGACTCGGCTAATAAATTTGCCACAATATCCAATGATGCATTGTTGGAATTAATTCAGAAACAAACCTTTAACTATTTTTGGGATTTTGGCCATCCTGTTTCAGGTATGGCCCGCGAACGCAATAGCTCAGGTGATGTTGTAACTTCCGGGGGAACCGGGTTCGGGATCATGGCCATAACCGTTGCCATTGAACGGAACTTTATCTCAAGAGCCGATGGTTTACTTAGGGTCCAAAAGATGGTCGATTTCCTCACAACGAAAGCTGTCCGGTTTCATGGGCCTATCCCCATTGGATCAATGGATCAAGCGGGGCTGTTGTCCCTTTCAGTGTCCAGGACAATGGGGCCGACCTTGTCGAAACATCTTATCTGATGATGGGTCTGCTGACCGCAAGACAATATTTCGACGGAGCTTTGGCAAATGAGGTAAAATTACGCGATGACATCAACGCTCTATGGAATAATGTAGAGTGGGATTGGTTCAGAAGGGATGGTGGCAATGTGCTCTACTGGCATTGGAGCCCGAATTTCGATTGGGCAATGAATATGCCGATCAGGGGTTGGAACGAATGCCTGATCACCTATGTCCTCGCAGCTTCGTCAAAAACACATTCGGTCCCTAAAATCGTTTACGACTTTGGTTTTGCAAATAACGGGGCCATGAAGAACAACAACAATTACCTTGGGATCGAACTTCCACTGGGACCAGGGTTTGGTGGACCGCTCTTCTTTGAACATTACTCCTTCATGGGA
The DNA here is from genome assembly GCA_903927965.1 of uncultured Bacteroidia bacterium. Classification (GTDB taxonomy): domain Bacteria; phylum Bacteroidota; class Bacteroidia; order Bacteroidales; family Prolixibacteraceae; genus JAAFHB01. Next base: position 798 of record CAIYPA010000382.1, read on the forward strand.
ATCAACCCGAAGGGGTTAACAGATACATATGCCGATTATTGGAACCAAGTCGTAAACCATTCAAAAATTAATTTTGAGTATTGTAAGGCAAATCCCAAAAGTTATTATGGTTACAGCGATGTTTGCTGGGGACTTACGGCAAGTGACATAAAGAATGGATATACAGCAAGTTCGCCAACCAATGATGTTGGAGTGATAGCCCCGACTGCGGCCATTTCATCACTTCCCTATACACCAACCGAATCAATGAAAGCCATTGGGTTTTTCTATTATCAATTGGGCGACAAGATATGGGGAAGTTATGGGTTTAAGGATTCCTTCGATCTCAATGGAATCTGGTTTGCCGATTCGTATCTTGCAATCGACCAAGGTCCCCAGATCGTCATGATCGAAAATTACCGGTCGGGCCTTATATGGAAATTGTTTATGGGCTGCCCCGAAATTAAAACTGGGATGAAAAACCTTGGATTTCAAAGCCCAAATCTATAAACTTGCATAACTACTTAATAATTAACAATATAAAACAATGATAAAATCAACGGTGTTTATAATTGTTTCATGCCTCCTGTTTGGTTTTGCGACCCCTGAATTTGGTTTCGGACAAACAGTATCCAAACAAAATAAAAACAGTAAAATACAAATAAACAAGAACCTAACAGATAACGAATTGCTGGAACTGGTCCAAAAACAAACGTTTAGGTATTTCTGGGATTTTGCACATCCGGTAAGCGGAATGGCCCGTGAGCGCAGCAACGAAGCTTATGGATATGGCAACGAAGTTGTTACATCGGGAGGAACTGGGTTTGGCGCGATGGCGATGATCGTTGCAGCCGAAAGGGGCTGGATTTCAAGGGATACAGCAGCATATCACCTGTTAAAGATGGTCAAATTTCTGGATAAAGCCGATGCTTATCATGGCGTTTTCCCGCATTGGCTCAACGGGACAACCGGAAAAACCATCCCTTTCAGCCGGAAGGATGATGGTGCCGATCTGGTCGAGACATCCTATTTATTTCAGGGGCTGCTCTGTGTCAGGCAATATTTCAATCATGACAATAACCTCGAATCGGAACTGCGCAACCGGATCAATTCGCTTTGGAACGAAATTGAATGGAACTGGTTCACAAAAAATGGGCAGGAGGTTTTGTACTGGCACTGGAGCCC
>CAIYPA010000383.1 GCA_903927965.1 uncultured Bacteroidia bacterium
ATCGGATATTGTAATCGTTACCGTTAATCCTTTGCCGGCAGCTGCTGGTTCAATTTCGGGGCCAGCATCGGTTTGCAAGGAACAAATCGCCGTGGTTTATACTGTCCCAACAATCGCAAATGCAACTTCTTACATCTGGACTTTGCCGGTCGGAGCAACAGGGACAAGCACAACAAACAGTATCACTGTAAGTTATGGCGCAACTGCTGTTTCTGGGAATGTTACTGTCAAAGGCCGCAACACCTGTGGCGATGGCACGGCTTCCACTTTTTCCGTTGTTGTGAACTCTTTACCGGCCACGGCTGGGACAATCACAGGGACCGCTACCGTTTGTCAGGGACAAAGCTCAGTGGTTTATAACGTACCGGCAATCGCAAATGCAACTTCCTACATCTGGACTTTGCCGGTCGGGGCAACGGGATCAAGCACAACAAACAGCATCACTGTAGGTTATGGCGTGACCGCAGTTTCTGGGAACGTCACAGTCAAAGGCAGCAACACCTGTGGCGATGGCACGGCCTCTACTTTTGCAATTACAGTTAATCCTTTGCCTGTCAGGGCAGGGACAATTACGGGGACTGCTTCCGTTTGTCAGGGACAAAATGCCGTTGTTTATACAGTTCCGACAATCGCAAACGCAACTTCCTACTTCTGGTCTTTACCGGTTGGGGCAACAGGATCAAGCACAACAAACAGCATCACTGTAAGTTATGGCACAACCGCTGTTTCTGGGAATGTTACCGTAAAAGGCCGCAACACCTGTGGCGATGGCACGGCCTCAACATTTGCAGTTACGGTTAATCCTTTGCCTGCCAGTCCAGGGACAATCACAGGGACTGCTACCGTTTGCCAGGGACAAAGCTCAGTGGTTTATACAGTCCCAACAATCGCAAATGCAACTTCCTACATCTGGACTTTGCCGGTTGGTGCAAATGGAACAAGCACAACAAACAGCATCACTGTAAGTTATGGCACAACCGCTGTTTCAGGGAATGTAACCGTCAAAGGCCGCAACACCTGTGGCGATGGCACGGCCTCCACTTTTGCAGTTGTTGTGAACCCGTTACCGGCCACGGCTGGGACAATTACGGGGACTGCCACCGTTTGCCAAAGTCAAAGTGCCGTGGTTTATACCGTACCGACGATTGCAAATGCAACTTCCTACATCTGGACTTTGCCGGTTGGGGCAACGGGAACAAGCACAACAAACAGCATCACTGTAAGTTATGGATTGACCGCAGTTTCTGGGAATGTTACCGTCAAAGGTCGCAACACCTGTGGCGATGGCACAGCCTCCACCTTGGCAGTAATTGTTAATGTACAACCAACAGCCCCAATTATCGGGACAATTACCCAGCCAACTTGTGCAGTTGCAACAGGAAGCGTGGTCCTCAACGGCCTGCCGGCTACTGGGACATGGATGTTGAAAAAGTCGCCTGACACCTCAGGGATAACTATAACAGGAACCGGAACAAACGCATCAATTTCAGGGCTTGCAGCAGGAATATATACCTTCACGGTAACCAATGCTACGGGATGTACTTCACCGGCATCGGACAATGTGGTCATCAATCCACAACCGGTTTTACCAACTATTGGAACAATTACCGGGAGTTCAATTGTCTGTCAGGGTCAAAGTGAAGTAATTTACTCTGTTTCGGATATTGCCAATGCTAACTCTTACTTGTGGACTTTACCAATGGGGGCATTTGGAAATAGTACAACAAATAGTATCACTGTTGGTTATGGTGCATCTGCTGTTTCAGGGAACGTCACTGTTAAAGGAGTCAATGCATGTGGTCAGGGCACAGCCTCAACTTTAGCTGTTACCGTTAATCTATTGCCCGCTGGTGCAGGGCCAATCACAGGAAATTCATCGGTCTGTAAAGGACTAAGTTCCGAGGTTTATTCTGTTCCAACAATTCCAAATGCAACTTCTTACCTTTGGACTTTACCCACGGGTGCTACAGGCTTTAGTACAACAAACAGTATCACTGTTAATTATGGGACTTCGGCAGTTTCTGGCAGTATCAAAGTAAAAGGAAGGAATTCCTGTGGAGATGGGGCTCCAAGCAGCCTGGTGGTTACTGTTAATTCATCTTGCTCTTCCCATTTTGTCCCAGTATGGACAGGGAACGGCCTTGATCACATGAACATCAACGTCTATTCAGCAAAACTGAACGGTTTCGAGCTTGAAGCAGGGGATGAAATCGGGATCTTTGACGGTTCAACTTGTGTAGGGGTTGGTGTCCTAATAGGTAATTTATCAACAACTAGTTCCATTGGCATTGTGGTCTCGCACAAGGAAGGTACACAAAACGGATATGTTGCAGGCAACACAATTTCGTACAAGCTGTATGATTCAAGCATAAATCTGGAGATGGCCAATCCAACAGCAAATTACTCCTCTGAGAATCCATTATGGAGCACAAATGGTAAATTCGCAATAGGTGCTTCAGCATTTGTGGCGCTTACAGGTGCAAATTTTATCAGTCAGTACATTGAAATGATTGCCGGATGGAATATTATATCGGCAAATGTAATCCCAGGAAACCAGGATCTGAAAAATGTGTTCCTGACTTTAATCAATGCAGGTAAACTCAATAAAGTGATGGATGAAACAGGAAAAACAATGGAGAACTTCGGTACTTTTGGGGGCTGGAAAAACAGCATCGGAAACCTGATGGTTACTGAAGGCTATATGGTGAACATGCTTTCGCCCGATAAACTTTCACTCACAGGTAATTCCGTTCCATTGCCACTGGATATTGGCCTTATTGCCGGTTGGAATATCATTTCCTATCCATATGCAACCATGCAGGATGCAAAAGCTATGGTCCAGAAGCTAATCGATACCGGACAATTGATCAAAGTGATGGACGAATCTGGAAAAACAATCGAAAACTTTGGCGCCTTTGGTGGCTGGGTAAACAGCATTGGGAACTTCGTCCCAGGTAAAGGGTATAAAGTCAACGTTACCGGAAACTGTATCCTGACTTTCCCATCTAATGCAACTAAAGCCTTGGCCATTGTACCCGAAATAATTCCATCGACGCATTTTATTAAAGTGTTCACTGGGAATGGGCTCGACCATATGAACATTAACCTGGTCGGATTGGAAACCTCTGGTTTAAAAGTTGGTGACGAGATCGGCATCTTCGACGGATCCTATTGTGTAGGATCGGCTACGATTGGAAAAGATCAGCTTATTGCAGGTATTTTCAACATCCCAGCATCCAGTAACGAGAACCCAGCTGAGAACATTAATGGTTTCACAACTGGCCATCAGGTTGATCTTCAATTGTTCAGGGGAGATCAATCCTACAAACTAGATGTCGTTAAAGTTGGAGGTAGCGATACCTTTGAAAAGAACGGTTCCTTGTTTGTAAAAGTACAGGCCAACGGTCTCACTAGTTTAAGGATCAATCATGGCGAAAATCTTTTCACTGTCTATCCAAACCCATTTACCAGCCAAATCACGATCGAGGTTTGGAACTCCGAAAGAACAGATGTCGATGTTGCCATTTACAACGAGCTTGGACAGCGGATTAAAAATCTGTTTAAAGGTTCAAATGAAGGGCAACTGCTGTTAAAATGGGACGGGACAAACGATTCGGGGCACAAGGTGGTTCCAGGGATCTATCTCTGCAGGGTCAACAACGAAACGAAAAAGGTGTTCTTCAAAGATGGGAAGTAAATTGATAGGCGAAAGGACGTCTTGAACGACGGAAATCTTAGCGTCAAAATAATCCCTTTTTATTAAGTGATAGCCCCACCAAAAGTGAGGCTATCACTGTTTTTTAGAATAACATCAGTTGACCAGGTTTTGGAACCGTCCTTTCTGCTTGCAAAGCCCCTGACAGCGTCGTTTAAATTTGTTTTTTATCCTAATCCAAAGCTGACAGGTCTCCGACGCTGTCAGGTTTTGACTTCACTAACCATGCATCCTAATCCAACGCTGACAGGTCTCCGACGCTGTCAGGTTTTGACTTGCCAAACCATATGTTTGGCCATCTTATCGCAACATGATAAACCACCGACCTTGTTTTTGGTACTGTTAAAAGCTCCAGAGGAGCGTAATCTTGGTAGAAAAAAGTCTCCCCCCACCCTGGCGGCGCAATCAGGATTTCCAAAAAAGTTCAAATCTACCCTGCGCCGCAGAAAAAGGATGTTCAAAGGGCCAATTCGACATTCGGTTTGCTTTTGGAAACATACCTGCAGTTCAAAACAAATTGTAAATGCGAAACTCCATCTGGTAGGTTAGTGATAGTCTCAACCTCAGTGAGGCAATCATTGCATCACCACATATCCCAAGTCTTAAATTGAAGATTTAATTTTACCAATTGTATCCCCAAAAACCTATTATCCGTTGGAAAATCCTTCTCAGTCATAGGAAATTTACTTCAAACTTATGGATTTTGAAAAATACATGCTTATCATGATATATCTTTGATTTTTATTGGTAAAAACTGTATCTTAGGAAGTTTTAATCGCAAATATATCTTTCATTCCTCTTTACAAACACTGATAACGGCCAATATTTACATAAAGGAATATCCCATAGACCCTAATTACCTATATATTAATCAGTTAATTATGAAAACACTTTCCCTTTTATCATTGCTGATTGTTTTAACCACAAGTTTTGTTTTCCCGCAGGTAGCGATTAATACCGATGGCAGTTCTACCAATAATTTAGCCGTGCTGGATGTGAAATCTACAAACTAAGGATTCTTGCTTTCATGAATGACCCATAGGGAGCTCAATGCCATTGTAAATCCTGCGATGTCATTGTAAATCTCCCGATCACTATTGGTTCATTGGTCTTTTTCGACTTTTATTCCGCAAGGTTATCTTAAAATCGTGGATTCAGAAAACACCATTAAATCTTATCTTCCAGAATATTTACCTCCTACCAAAAACATTATATTTGATCATAAATTTCACGAAGATAATTGATCGTTGTAATATGAATGTCAGCAAAATTGCATTAGTTTTCCTTATCGGAACAACTGCTTTATTTACAATAAGTTGCAAAAAAAAATCAGTTCCAGTACCGACTGTTCTGACCAACATATCGATCACCAATATCACCTCAACTTCAGCAAATTGTGGCGGTGAAGTCACTTTAACAGGAGGTTCAGATGTAACTGTCAGGGGTGTTTGCTGGGGCACAAATCAGAACCCTACAATCACTGGCAACAAAACCAATGACGGGGTAGGAACAGGTGCTTTTTCAAGCCTGGTTACAGGACTGTCCCCGGTTACCCCTTATTATTTAAGGGCTTATTCCACAAACAGTTCCGGCACTTCCTACGGGTCACAGATCAATTTTACCACTGCAGAAGGCGCACAACCGGGTCCTTTGACAGATGCTGACGGGAATATCTATCATACCATTACGATTGGCACACAGGTTTGGTCTGTCGAGAATTTAAAAACCACCAAATACAGGAACGGTGACCCAATTCAAAATATCACAGACAATACACTTTGGACCAATCTGGTAACAGGGTCACACAGTTGGCTGAATAACGATATCGCCAACAAAGACGCTTTTGGTGCACTTTACAACTACTATGTCATTGCCGATATCCGTAACATCGCACCGAAAGGATGGCATGTTGCAAGCGATAAGGATTGGACAGTTTTGACCAATTATCTTGGCGGTGAATACATTGCCGGTGGAAAACTTAAGGAGACGGGAACATTACACTGGTTAACTCCAAACGTGGATGCAACAAACGAAACGGGGTTTACCGCCCTGCCGGTTGGTTACCGCCACCTCAATGGATCATTCTATTTTTATGGCATTGAAGGTTTTTGGTGGACTTCAACAGCAAATCCCGTCGACAATGGTGGTTGGTACCGTATCATTGATCGTGGGATTGGCAGAATAGCAAGAATGGCCGATCTCAATACGAGCGGTTTTTCTGCACGTTGCATAAAAGATTGAGGAATAAGAAAATATATTTACAAATCCTATCAGAAAATCCTTTTTTAAGTTTAAGTTATCCTGTTGTACCAATTTTCACACATGTTTCCTGTATTTTAATAACTTTGAAGCCCAAACAAAAAAGAGTCCAATCCGTTAATCTTATAGGATAAATCAGGAAAAAGCATTTGAATACCAAACGATGATCAATTAATTTTCCGACATGAAGGAAAGCTTTTCAAACGTACAAATCAGGGAACCCCATGATTGGAGGCAAGTTAAAATCTTTGCTTTTGAAAATTCGGAGATGAAGGAAACTGCCTGTTCCAGGTGGCAGAACTGGTTGGACCTTATTGCGAAAATTGCCAATATCCCCACTGCTTTGATTATGAAGCTAAATGAGGAAACCATTGAAGTATTCGTCAGTAGTAATTCAAAAGGGAACCCCTACAAAAGCGGTCAGATGGAAAATCTGAGTCATGGACTGTTCTGTGAAACGGTTATTGGTACTCAGCAACGGTTATTGGTTCCTGATGCAACAAAAAGTGCGATTTGGAAGGTCAATAATCCGGATTTGGACCTAAATATGGTCTCCTACCTTGGCTTTCCGGTCAATTGGCCTGATGGAGAAGTATTTGGAACCATCTGCATTTTGGATATCAAGGAAAATCAATTTGCCGGAATCATTGAGGATACAATCATCACATTTAAGCAAAGCATTGAAACAGACCTGGAATTGCTGAGATCGCAACAGATTTTAAGGGAAAACGATGAGAAGTACAAGTTGATCACAGAGAACCTATCCGATGTGATATGGGTCTATAATGCAACACAACAACGTTTTACTTATTTTAGCCCTTCGATAACCCAAGTCAGGGGTTTTAGTGCTGAAGAAGCCCAACAGAAATCGCTAAAGGATTTTCATCCAAAGGAAACAGTTGCATTCTTAAAACAAGCAATAGCTGAAGCAGTTGCCGAATTTGATGTCAATTCGGTAGAACCAAAAAATTACTATTATGAAGTTCAGGCATTTTCCAAAGATGGGAGCCTGACATGGGAGGCATTCAAAGCACGCTTACATGCAAATCCTGAAGGTGAAATCGAAATACTTGGAATTTCCAGAAATACGGATCAACGAAAAAAAGCTGAAATTGCTTTACTAAGGGACCAGATACTTTTGCGGACTTTAATCAATAACATTCCGAACCCCATCTATATCAAAGACAAGGAGGGCCGGAAAATCCTTGCGAATTCCGCTGATCTGGAAGTGATGGGCTTTACTTCTGAAGATGAGGTAATTGGAAAAACTGATCTGGAAATCTATCATGAGGATGACAAACAAGATGGTTTCAACCAGGATATGGAGGTCTTGGCCAAAAAGCGTTCCATTATCAACCAGGAAGTGTTTTTTACTGATAAAAAGGGAGAAACTTGTTGGATGCTGATTACCAAAGTGCCTCTTTTCGATGAACAAGGCAACATCAGCGGTCTTGTTGGGATAAACCACAACATTACAAAACAAAAGAAAACCGAGCTGGAGCTGGCTCATTTGGCAGAAGAACTTAAAAAGACAAATGCAATGAAGGATAAACTTTTCTCCATCATTGCCCACGATTTGCGCAGCCCATTGAGCAGCATCAGTATGAGCCTTGATTTGATGACCAGCAATATCGAGATTGACGATGATCTGAAAAGTGAAATGATGAAGGATTTAAAGAAATCAACAACCAATACGCTGAACCTGCTGGATAATTTGTTGAATTGGGCAAGAAGCCAGATAGGAACACTAAAACTTCATCCGGAAGAACTGATTATCAATAATCTAATATTTCAGAGTGTTGAATTGCTGGCCTCCAATGCCAATCAGAAAGCAATCACAGTGATTGTAAAGGCGGATGATAACCTTAGTGCATATGCTGACCAGGAATCGGTCAAACTGATAATCAGAAATTTATTTTCCAATGCTGTTAAATTCACCCCGAATAATGGATTCATATCCATTTTGGCATGTGAGAAAGGCAACCTGATTGAAGTAACTATTCAGGATACCGGGATCGGGATGAAAAAGGAAATGGTAGAAAACCTATTCAAAATAAACTCTTTCAAAACAACTTATGGCACAAACCATGAGAAAGGTTCGGGTATTGGACTCACCCTTGTCAGGGATTTTGTGGAGCGGAACGGAGGTAAAATCAATGTGGAAAGTAAATTGGGGAAAGGAAGCACCTTTGTGTTTACTTTGCCCAAAAATAAGGAATCCAAGCCATAGCATTGATTCCCAAATGATCAGTGTCGTACCCGGTCAACTTGACGGGATATTTTCAATACATCATAAATTTCAAATTTTCTGGTTGTTGGATTCCAAAAAAATGATATATCTTTGAAGGAGTATAGATTAGCCAATTGCCAAAAATAATAATCCTGAATATTCACCTTCCATTAAAAAAATATGAAAAAAATATGCGTCGTTTTCATATTGTTTCTGCAATGCAGCAGTTTTGTTTTCTCACAAGTTGGGATTAATATTGACGGAAGTTCTCCTGATGGCTCGGCAATGCTCGATGTAAAGTCAAAGAGCAAAGGGTTTTTGCCTCCAAGAATGACCCGGGCAGAAGTCACAGCGATTCCATCACCCTCTGATGGCCTTATCGTTTATTGCACCGATTGCGGACCAGGCGGTTCAGGTGGTTTATCGATGTATATGGCCGGATTATGGGTCCGTATAGCCATCACCTATATGGAGCCCGTAGTGACAACCACAGCCATATCTTCTATCACTTCTACATATGCAACAAGTGGCGGCAATATTACAAACGATGGCGGTTTAGCAGTTACAGCGAGGGGAGTCTGCTGGTCCTCCTCCCAAAACCCCACTATTGCAAATTCGAAAACTGTGAATGGAACAGGGTCTGGTACATTTACAAGCAACCCCATTGGTTTACTACCGGGTACTACCTATTATTTAAAAGCCTATGCGACAAATGATATCGGGACAGCTTATGGCAATCAGGTAACATTTACCACAAATTTGGGAGTCCCTACATTGACTACCACAGTTGCTTCCAACATCGCCAGGACAGTTGCCACCAGTGGAGGGACACTTATAAACGATGGAGGGACAAAAGTTACAGCCCGTGGTATTTGCTGGAGAACTGCCTCAAATCCCACTATCGCCAACAACAAAACCATCGACGGTAATGGTACAGGAACCTATACAAGTAACCTTTCCATGCTTATCGATTATACCACCTATTACGTCAGGGCCTATGCAACAAACAGTGTTGGAACAGGTTACGGCAACGAAGTTTCCTTTATGACACTTGGTATTGGATTTAACCCTAACCTTACTTACGGAACCGTTAACGATATAGACGGGAATGCTTATAAAACCATAACAATTGGTACCCAGACCTGGATGGCCGAAAACCTTAAAACCACCAAATACAGGAATGGTGACCCGATCAACAATGTAAAAGAAATTGCAACCTGGGCTGCTCTGTCTTCCGGGGCATACTGCTGGTACAATAACGATTCGATTGTAAAAAAATCACTTTACGGAGCTTTGTACAATTGGTATGCTCTATCCGACAGCCGGAATATTGCCCCAATAGGCTGGCATGTACCAACCGATGCAGAAGTGGCTACCCTGGTGACTTTTCTCGGTGGAGAAAATGTCGCAGGTGGTAAATTAAAGGAACAAGGCCTGGAGCATTGGGTAAGCCCCAATTCGGGTAGTACCAATAGTAGTGGTTATAGTGCTTTACCGGGAGGTTACCGTACAAATAATGGGACATTCGATTATGATACCGAAAGTGGAAATTGGTGGTCCACTTTAGAGTTCTCTGCAACAGAAGCAAAAAAACACGACTTGGATTGGAATAACGATGATGTCTATTTTAATAACACATCTAAAAAATATGGTTGTTCTGTTCGCTGTATTAAAGATTGATTGACATGAATCTCGAAATCCAGATTTACTTGTCAAACTGATTAAGATCCAGCTTTGGATCAGTTCTCTCAGTCGAGAAATCAAGTTCGTCCCAGGTTACCAATTGCTGGCGTGTGGCAGCTTCCCGGCCCAAAATGGCGGTGAGGGTGGAATTGGCTCCATCTTGAAGCTGGTTCAGATGGTTGCCGCTCTCAATGCTGGTGATGAAAGCCGTCCCCTTGTTTTTATCTGAGTCGTACAATGAGGAGGTCGGTGCCCCGTTTGCGATCTCGGTGGAAGACCTGATCACCCCGTTTTTCACGACACCCGAATCCCACTCATTCTCACCCTTGATAAACACACCGCCTGTGTAATGGGCTTCAGCCATCCCTTTTGAGCCGACAAACCTTGCGCAGACATCGCCGAAGCTCTTTCCAAACTGGGTGGACTGTACCGAAACATTCACATCGTTCGGATATTTGTAAACAACCTGGTAGTTGGTCCAAGCATTTCCGAAAGCGGCTCCACCTTTTTTGCCTCCCATGCCAATTGCATGAAGTGGCGTTCCCTGAACCGCCCAATTGCAGACATCGATCATATGGATCGCCTGATCAAGGAAGATACCTCCAGATAATTCATTGAAATGGAAATGGTTGCGGATCCTGGCTTCATCATAAGGCATGCCAGTAGTTGGTTTGATCGGGATACCCGACGAAAAATAGTAAAGCTGGACGCTGATCAGCTCGCCAATATCGCCACGTTGGATCCTTTTGACCATTTCGACATAAGGTGTGGCATACCGTATCTGAAACCCAATCACTACGCTCAGTTTATTATTCGCTACTTCACTGACTCTGAGTATTTTTTTGCAGCCGTCCACATCGGTGGCAGCGGGTTTTTCGCTATAGGCATGTTTTCCGGCGGCAACGGTAGCTTCCAGGATAAAAGGATGTCCGTATGCAGGGGTGGAGATCAAAACAGCATCCACATCCTTATTTTCCAATAATTTAAGGTAAGCAGATGAGCCTTTGTAAATATTTGATTTACTGACCTCTGCAAATCCTTTTTTGGAGTTCAGTTCTTTTGTTTTGATCTGTGCGGCAGCAAGTTGATCGTCGAAAAGATCAGCCAGCGCGATGATGTTGATATTTGTATTGGCCGACATGGCACTGATCACACCCGTGCCACGGTTGCCGCATCCGATAAATCCCATCCTGACAGCAGAGTTATTCGCTGTGCCAAAAGCGATGGCTGGTTTTACAATTGAAATGGCCGAAACAGCCCCTGCAGTTTTGACAAAAGTTCTTCTTTCCATGACGATAGATTTTTTTCAAAAATAATAAACAAAAGTTATATTTGTCTATTCAATTTTCAAATTATGATTGATTGTCTGAATTGCAGCACTCCATTCGAAGGAAATTTTTGCCCCAATTGCGGCCAATGCAGCAATGTGAGGCGAATGGACTTTCATACCCTTTGGCACGATATCCAACATGGGATGTTCCATTTTGACAAAGGGGTTTTCTTTTCGCTGAAAGAATTGATCATCAGGCCCGGAAAATCGATAAGGGAATACATTGAGGGTAAAAGGGTTCGGCACTTCAAACCGATTTCGATGCTTATCGTCCTGGCGACCTTGTATGGATTGATATACCATTATTCAGGGATCAACCTCTATTTTGACGCCCCAAAAGTAACCGATACGACCGAAACTGCAAAGGTTCCTGAAAAAGTGGCCGAAATGATCAAAATGGTCCCCCAAATAAATGAATGGGTTGGCACCCATTATGCTTTCGCTTCACTTGGCACGTTGTTGTTTTTCTCGCTCGGGTCGTTTTTTGCCTTCCGAAAAGCGGGATTTAACTTCGTTGAACATATTGTGTTAAATGCTTACCTTACCTCCCTGCGCATTTTTTATCATACTGTATCTTTTCCGGTGATGTACTATTATTATTCCAATCAGATTAGGTATTCAATCAATCAATACGACATGTACATCGATTTTCTCCTGGCTTTTTGGGTATATATGCAATTCTTCAGGAAATATTCTCTTTTCAAAGGTTTCCTGTTGACAATGCTTTCCTATTTGTATTTTTCCCTCTTCTTAACCTTGATCATGGTTCTTTCAGGGATCTTTATGTATTTCGTTGTATTTTAATAGGAAGACCTTTCCCCATTTTAGTGAAATTTTTTAAAAAAGTATGGATTGATTCCGCAAATGTATTTGAGGTGTGCCATCTTTTGGCACACCTCAAAATTAAGTTTGTAACGGGAAAAAGGTGATTTGAATTATGGTAAATCATCCCATAAATTAATCAAACTACAAAAAGGGAGGATAAAAAATGAAATTTGAAAGAAAATACACTATCAATCAATGGGTTAAATGGAACAAGAGGTTGTCGGAGGCGATTGAGGATTTTTATGCTTCCTTTTCAATCCATCCCATTATACTTGAGGCAAACCTGCATACCCATTCACAAATTGATTTTTTGGTGAATGTGGTGCCTGGCGAAAAGCAGAAATTACATCATGTAAATGAACTTACCAATGAAGTCTCCTATCCAAAACACAATGAAAAAGTAGGTATCAATCAATTTTCAACAGGGAATTGTTCCCTGGAATTTGCAGTTGACGATCAGCTTGAGGACAAGGAATTCGTATTGGTTTACGACTCCGACCCCGAATGGGGCGATGAAGAGGATGATTCCCTGGATCCGATTATTGAAGATTTTGAACTTGTTGAAAGTAAATATTAGCTTCCTGATTCACAATTATTTAAATAATGGAAATTTTGAATAGCTTTACAATCAAATAATTCGACTGACATGGATGTAAATGAAGAAATTGTTGAACAGTACCTCAAAATTGTGAAAAGATGGTTTTGTATGACAGATATTGTTTATCAGGTACCTCGTAATTGGGGAAACATTGATATTCTGGCATATGACCCTATTGGTAAATTGTACTATGATATTGAAGTTAAGTTTAGATCTGCATTTAAAATCCCATTATCAAGTTTTGAAGCAAATACTGAAAAGGATAAATTTATTGATCAAATCACTGGAATTGAAAGAAATGAGAAAGTCCAGGAAATAATCAATACTAAGGCTAAAAAGATTTTCGTGACAACATATCAACTGTTTGGTCATAAGGCAGATAAGAGAAAAGAAATGGAAGATAAGTTTATAGGAATTGTTGAATTAAAGGGTTATCAATGTGAGATTTGGTATTTCGATGAAATTATCCCTAAATTATTTGAGAAAACTAATGAGAAAGGAAGATACAATACTCAATTAATGCAAACTATACGGTTAATTAAAACTTACATCAATGATGACAAAAATCCATTTTGGCCTAAAGCTGATGTGATGGGTTAATAATTTCGGAACATATCAATATTGACAAAATCGAACTAAAATAATAAAACCATGCAAATAGCCGATTTCGCAAATTTCATCAGGGAGATACCTTATGAATATCAATCCTTTAATATAAAAAGAAGCATCTGGGGTAATGAAGTGAACCAGAAAATGATTATTGACGACATTTTTTCGGGAATTGAAACAATTAGTATTTCCAGATTTGATCTTTTCCAATCGGCTTGGCACCTGCAAGAATTTGCTTTAAAGGTTTTGATGTGGGGATATCCTACAAAAGGCAGGGGTAAAAATATCGAAAACCTGCTGAAACATGAAAACTTTGAAAAGCTAATCCGCCAACTGAAAATGCTTGAAGGAAAAAATGATCTGACGTTGGCTGGTATACAAGAATTTCAGGAAATCAAAGGTTTAGGAATGTCAACCATAACTAAGTTTCTGTATTTCAAAAAGGTAAGAATTGAAAAATATCCAGCCCTTATTTTTGATCAGAAAGTCTTAAATGCCTTGAATAATGGTAGATATAGGGATTTTGGAATAGAGAAATTTAAGGATATTAAAAGCAATAATTCTGTTTTTGACTATATGGACTACCTTTCTTTCATGCAGTCATTGGCCGCCAGGATGAACGTTGCCCCCGATCAGCTTGAACTGTTTTTATTTGAATTTGGCTCAAATTTTAAAGAGCCAAAAGGGGAAGAAGGCGATTTGGATTTAATGTAAAATAAACGGTCCCGAACAATTGCCATGTCACTGCACAAAAGATATTTGGACTGTGCAACCCAGGGAAAGGAAGGCAACCCACAAAGCCGTCCGCGATCAAATCTCCGGGAAAGAGGGAACAACCATTCGGACGGTGGGCGGGAACCTGTGAAACAGAGGCAGGGAGAAATTAAAAATGCATATAAAACTTACCTATGTGCCTTTGTGAAAACCTATGTGCCTATGCGTTAGAATTTTAATTTCCTTTTTTAGATCTTGAACCAGATATTTACAAAATCCTTTCTCGGTCAAGATCCTCTTTTAGCCGTTGCTTTGCGGCGCAGGGATCGTTCGAGCTTTTATGAAATTTCTGATTGCGCCGCTTAGTTTGAGTGTTTTTCGAGTGCTACTAAGGTTTGGGAAATGGAAAATAAGGTTTTTTAGGATGGTTTGATCTTTTGGGAAGTATCAATTTCCTTAATTTTTCCCCCTTCCTGTTTTTACTTTTTGAACTCAACCAAGTCTAATACATTTATTAAACAATCAACCAATAATTAAACACACGAACATCATCATGAAAAACCGGATTTTATTGTTCTTTGCATGTGGCTTGTTGCTTCCCTTTTTTGCCCTGGCC
>CAIYPA010000384.1 GCA_903927965.1 uncultured Bacteroidia bacterium
AAGGTTGAGTCAGTTGAGCAGGTCATCCCCATTGACAAAGTTTGGGCAGGGCATCCTGTCGGATTTGGGTTGTTGACGAATCAAAACCGTCAGTACATTGCCTATTACAATGGCGACAGGAATATGGTTGTAGGTCAGCGGAACCTCGATGAACCAATATTCTCTTTGACCATATTGCCGGCAACAACGCGTGAAACTACAGGTGGTACCAGTACAATTCTGGGATGGGACAGTCATAACTTTGTAACTCTAGGAATTGACCAGGATGGATACCTTCACTTGTCGGGGAACATGCATGTTAATCCGATTACCTATTTTAAAAGCATAAAACCGAACGACATCTCCACACTCGTTCAGGTGATGGAAATGGTTGGATCAAATGAGAAGAGGTGTACCTATCCCCATTTTATGAATACCCGCGAAGGTGACCTGTTGTTTCACTACCGTGATGGAAGCAGTGGCGATGGAAACGAAATTTACAATATTTACAACAGTAAGACCCAGAAATGGGAAAGGTTGCTAGATACTCCACTCACAGACGGACAAGGACTTATGAACGCTTACCAGACCCAACCCACTTTAATGGCTGACAATTGGTACCATATGTACTGGGTCTGGCGCGATACACCCGACTGCTCAACCAACCACGATTTGTCGTATATGAAAAGTCCA
This sequence comes from uncultured Bacteroidia bacterium, assembly GCA_903927965.1. GTDB lineage: Bacteria > Bacteroidota > Bacteroidia > Bacteroidales > Prolixibacteraceae > JAAFHB01. The sequence continues at coordinate 673 of CAIYPA010000384.1, forward strand.
GATCTTAAAAATTGGTTCAACGCTTTTGGGGAGCCTGTCAAGATTCCCATTACCCTTGATAATAAATCGGTTATTGTTGATCCTATCCCCGTAAAAGGTGGGATCATCAACCTGGCAGCTAGTTTGTGTTTTGATGACAATGGGAAACCGCTATTTGCTTACCATAAATATGATCCTTCCGGAAATCTGCAGTTTTATGTTGCGCGTTTGTTGGGGAAGAAATGGGAAATCAAAAAATTGACAGATTGGAACTACCGATGGGAATTTTCAGGTGGCGGAAGTATTAATAACGAGGTTAGGGTAGGTGAATTCCGAAACAGGGGGAATGGATATTTCGAGCTCGGTTATTCACACATCAAATATGGGAATGGTACTTTTTTGCTGAATAGTTCATTGGATATTTGCGGATCGGTACGTAAGCCAGCATCTGCGGCAGGTCTTTCCAAAATTGAAGGGAAATTTGCGGGATTACAGGTCCGTACTGCCGGAGATTTGGGTATAACCACTGAAACAGGGACAAGATATGTGTTAAAATGGGAAAGCTTACCAGCCAACAGGGATCAGGCATGGCCGGAACCCTGGCCTGGTCCAAGCCAGCTTTATCTTTTCAAACTTAAAAATTAACTTTTACATATGAAAATCAGGATTAGCTTATTCGTTTTATTTTACCTGATCTCTTATTGGCTGCCAGCACAGGGCAATTGGCAAAAAGTTCAGACAGTTGAAGATGTTTGTGTTGCCTATCCGGAACAGATAAAGTCGATCTTTTTTAACCTTAACCTTAATTATCCGGGTCTGGATGCGGTAAAAAAAGCTTTCGAAGCGAATGACGTCCCTTTGGCCTGTCATAACCTGCTTACCTATTACGGCAAATCAAACCTTGTAACAAAGGGTTTAAATTCTGATTCGGAACGTTCAACAAACGATGCGGACTCCATTCTTCAGGATGTCTATTCTTTTCAGTTGGTTTCGGATAAAGTGCCGCGTCTAGCCGACGGACATTTGAAATGGGATTATACCGGACCACAGGACGATATTGAATGGGCGTGGGCACTCAACAGGCACTACACAACCGGGAATTTGTTGGCGGCTTATGCTAAAACAAAAGATCCAAAATATGCCCAATACATCGATAATTTCACAAAAGATTGGATCATTAGTAGTTGGCCTTATCCGGCAAAAAAAAGCAGTACGGCGATGTGGCGTGGTCTCGAAGTGAGCTTTAGGGTCAAAGTGTGGTCCCAAGTTTTCTTTCAGCTATGGAATACCAAATTGATCAGTCCGGCCACCCAGCTTCTGATCCTAAGCAGTTTGCCAGATCATGCGCATTACGCCAGATATTTTCATGCACAGGGCAATTGGCTTACCATGGAAATTTCAGGATTGGCTACTGTTGCTTCCTCATGGCCGGAATTTAAAGATTCACGTTCATGGATGGACTATGCAATCCAGACAATGGTTGCAAGCATGAAGGAACAAGTTTATCCCGATGGGGTGCAGACCGAACTCACTTCGAGCTATCACCATGTGGCACTGTCCAACTTCAACCTTTTTGCCGAGATTTGTAACCGAAACAATGTCAAACTTCCCGAATATTATACCAAAACCCTTGAATCCATGTGGAACTACCTGGCATTGACGATGCGCCCCGATGGCTTTGGTATCCTGAACAACGATGCAGACCTTGAAAATACCCGCAGTCCAATTTTGAATGTTGCGTCAATTTATAGCCGCCCCGATTGGACCTGGATTGCCACAAATGGGAAAGAGGGTGTAAAACCAGCTTCGGGACCATCGTTTATTTTCCCCTGGGCGGGACAATTGATATCGAGAAGTGGTTTCGATGCGGATGCCCAATATTCCTTTTTTGACATCGGCCCATGGGGAAGCGGCCATCAGCACAACGACAAACTGAACCTGACAGTTACTGCCTATGGACGTGATTTATTGGTCGATGGTGGACGTTTTGCCTATCGTGGCGAGGTGGCCAACAAATTCAGGAAATATGCTACCGGCAGCCAAAGTCACAATGTGATTCTGGTTGATGGAAATGGACAAGCTGACGGTCAAAGGGTTGCTTCAGTACCGTTATCTGAAAATTTGGTTGCAGTTACAAAGGATTTCGATTACGGATCTGGTACTTTCGACAAATATGTCGGCCTTGAAGGAACTTTCAGTCAGACACGTTCAATGGTTTATGTCCGTGGAAAATTTTGGGTCGTGGCAGACCAGCTTAAAACAGATCGTCCCCGGAACATTGAAGCGCTTTGGCACTGGCATCCATCAAATCAGGTCAGTATCCAGAAATCCGGTATTGCTGCTACAAACAATGACCGCGGCAATCTGATGATAATTCCTGTTGGTACAACCGACTGGAAAGTTGATCTTGTAAAAGGCCAGGAGACCCCGACTATTCAGGGTTGGTATAGCAAAGTTTACAATACGTTCGAACCCAATCCGACCACCATTTATTCCCGCCAACTCAAAGCAGACGATACCTTTGTTTGGATTTTGTGGCCATCGGAAGGGAAAGCCCCAAATCTACGCACAGAAATTTTATCTAAGGATGCCAATTCAGTAAAAGTCATAGTTTCGGATAGCCAAAAGGGGCATTGGGATATAACGGTTCCTTTTGCAGACAGTTCAAAGGCAGAAGTGAAGTTATTTTCCGAAAAGGACAACTGATTGATTGAATTGCTTCCTTATGAGATGTGATCTGGTGATTATTTATGTGACCAACACTCACCTGGTCACTAAGTTTGATACGAATCCTGAAATTGGAATTGGGTGTAAGCTTGCTTTTGAAATCAATGTACTTGATAATTAATTGAATAACAACACAATATAAATAAGGTAAATAAGGTTGGATATATTTTCGACATTAAGCTATTAAGGTTAAAAAACGAAAAATAATAAGGTTTGATTACGTAAATATCAAATTATCTATCCTTTATCCTTGATGGAGAATAAATATGGTTTGATTTGCAGACAAACCTTATTTGCAATTTTTTTCAACCTTAATAGCTATCGTTTGACCCACCCACCAAAACCTTATTTAGTTTCTCTAAGAAAACGTTTAATTG
>CAIYPA010000385.1 GCA_903927965.1 uncultured Bacteroidia bacterium
AATCTGCCCAGCCTCTACTATCAAAAACCTGAAAATCAATCCACCTAAAAGGATCAAAATAGCCGGGATCACAATCGGAACTTTAACACCCCTCAAGTCCAGACTTTCAAGGAAAGCCGGGAAGATCAATCCAAGCAATACGACAAAGGTAAAAAATGGAGCGGTGAAACTTCCGCCAAGGAACAGGTTGGCAGCATTGATCTGTGCTTCCGATCCAGCTTTAAATCCCATAAACAAATGGACAATAAAGAACAACTCGATCAAAATGAGAAGAATATCGATCCTACCCATAATTTTCCTCTCTTTATGATCTTTGCTGATCAACAGGATCACTGCCGCTCCCGTTGACATACCGGAAACCAGGAAAAGAGGCCCCAGGATTGCCGTATTCCACAAAGGCCGGGCATTGAATGCCGAAAGCAAAATGCCGGTATAAATACCAAGGATCACTGCATAAACGGCCATTGGCCAGGCAATGATCAACCGGTTTTTGATGACCCAAGCCTCAAAGGTGTTGAGAAATTGGAATTTCCAGTCCCAGTTTGGGAACAACTCCTTCACGTAACTCGCTGCCCAGATGATCGAAATGGGTGTCATGATCATCAAGACCCATGCTCCCCAACCCATTGGAGACTCCAGGCGGATTGTTGTATAAAGCTGCCAGAAGTAGAGCTTGTGTTTAAGGTCCAGAAACAACAAGAACAAGCCAAGCATCAGGGCAAATGGAACCAGCATCGGTGCGACCTTTACCGTTGCCGACATCTTGTGCTCTTTTCCCATGATCGTGAACACACCTGCAAAAAACAGGATTCCTGCTGCCAATCCGCCAAGGAACAGGTAACTGGGTATCTGCCAGTGCCAGATGTTCAGGTAGGGATCTATATTTGGGATATTGCGTCCGCTTACAAATAATTCTTCTCTCATTTTCAGTATTTTTCAGTGGATTAAAGAAGGTAAAATATCTGAGGTTGGGTGCCTGCTTCGGGGGCAAGCGACTTGTGTTTCCTGTTTTTAAGTACATTGACGATCTTGCTGTTTGGATCGCTGAGGTCTCCAAAATACATACACTTTGTTGGACAGACACTTACACAAGCCGGATCGGATCCCTGCCTGACACGGTGAATGCAGAAGGTGCATTTGTCAACATAACCTTCAGGGTGCGAATAACGTGCATCGTAAGGGCACGATTCGATGCAAGCCCCGCAACCAATGCATTTGTTGTGATTGACTACAACAATTCCTCCATCCTCGAAATGGCTTGCTCCTGTGGGGCAGCACCTTACACATGGGGAGTTGTTGCAATGGTTGCAACGCTCCGAACGAAGCTCAATGCTCACATTGGGATAGGTGCCATCCACGACTTCCACCACCCAATCGCGGCAGAAACCAACCGGCACATTATTTTCAGTCTGACAGGCTACCACACAGTCGCTGCAGCCCACACATTTACGCGTATCGATTGCCATTGCATATCTCATCCTTTAGCCTCCTTCTTTGGTTGGGTTGTAAGAAAAGTAACAAAATTTCCGCGCATCCCAGTGCCGCCCATGATTGGGTCCGTCGCAACATGGGTGACCAGTTCAGTGTCATTGACACCTCGCCCGAAAGCGTAGGTCAGTGGTTTGTGGTGGTGCCCAAAGCCATGCACGATATAGACCGAATCCCAACGGATCCGTTCCGTGATACGCACCTTAACCGAGAAATTGGAAACTACGCCATCCTGATTTTTCAGCCAGACATACTGGTCTTTTTTAATACCCCATAACTCAGCTATCTGGGGATTTACCCATACCGAATTTTCAGGCATCAATGCCACCAGGTTGCGGTTATTGGCTGTTCGGCTGAAAGTATGCATCGGGGCACGTCCATAGATCAGGCGATAGAACCCATCCTCAGGTTGAGGATGTGATGTATATTTTGGCATCGCATCAAAACCGGCTTCCTGAAGTTCTTTGGAATTGAACTGGATTTTTCCCGAAGGGGTTTTGAATTTAAAATCATCATTTGGATCAATGTACAAAGCTGTTTTCCTTTCAAACTTTTTCAGTCCGATCCGCTCCATTTCATTCAACGAAGAGCCAATCTTATTAAGTTGCCATTCAAGGACTTCCTTAAAATCCTTATAGTTAAAGAAAGAACCTAGTCCTAACCTTTCACCGATCTGTTTGGCAATCCACCACGCCGGTTTTGTTTCGTACATTGGTTCGACAGCCGGCATCCTCAAGGCAAGGGTTGGTTCACGGTGGGCCGTAGCGCGTAAATCATCATAACGTTCGAGGTAGGTACATTCGGGCAAAACAACATCGGCATAACCGGTAATCTCCATCGGCATTGTGTCAACAACAACCAATAAATCAAGTGATTGCATTGCCTTCATCAATTCCTCTTTCAATGGAATCGAAACGATCAGGTTGGTGCCAGAAACGATCCAACCTTTTATCACATTCTTTTTGCCTTCCGCCGGAATAGATGCTTCAATAACAGTATTTGTAACTGCCTCTTTTGCAAATGGATACCTGCCATTTAGGGTGTCCTGCCACGACCATGCCGGTTTCGGATAATCGGGACGTGGAAATTCAGGAACTTTGATCCCTTCCTTGAAATAAATACCACCCCTGTTTCCCCACGAACCCAACAAACCATTCAAAATGGCAATTGCACGCGATCGTTGCACATCATCGCCGTACCAGGTTGTGTGGCGTCCGGGATGGATAATGACAGAAGGTGCTGCATTGGCCATTTCGCGGGCCGTATTGCGGATGAGTTCAGGTTTAATGGTCGTAATTCCATAAGCCCACTCAGGGGTATAGTCTTTTACATGTTCTTTAAGCTCTTTAAACCCTTCAGCATATTTCTCAACATAAGCCTTATTGTAACGTTGGTCATAAATCAGGACATGGATCCAAGCCAATAATAGGGCAAGATCGGTCGAAGGTTTGATGGGCAACCAATATTTCGATTTGCTTGCAGCGGTAGAAAGTCTTGGATCGACAGTGATGATCACAGCACCTTTGTCAATTGCCTCCGACATCTCCTGAACCTGCCCATTGTGCATGTTCTCGCCAATGTGCGAGCCGATCAATACAAGGCAACGGGTATCGCGGATATCCGTCACTTCGGGACTGCTTACAGATTCGCCGAATGTGAGTTCAAAACCAGTATCGCGCGGTCCACGGCATTGGGCAAATGAAGGTGCAGCGACATTGTTCGAGCCAAATGCGTTGAGAAGATGGGTGAAATACTTTCCTGAGCTGCCATGATTAAAAAGTGCCATGCTTTCAGGCCCATGTTTTTCACGGATCTCTTTCATCTTGGTTGCGATAAAATTCAGAGCTTCGTCCCATGTGGCTTCGCGATAGGTTTGCTCCCCATCTTTGGTAACCCTGATCAATGGTGTCTTAAGCCGATCAGGGTCGGAAAACATTCCTACTCCACCAGTTCCACGTGGACATAGGCGACCATTGCATTGTGGATCATCATCATTGCCAATAATTTTCTGGATCTGGCCATTTGGGGTCACATAAGCCCAGCCGGCACATTTCCAGAAACATACTTCACAATAGGTAGCCACCTTTTTCCCATAGGCCAATGATTGTGAACCATTTGAACTATTTTTGGATGATGCCGAACCCACAACCCAATTTGCTAAGCCTGTCGTTAAGGCGGCAGCCCCTAACCCAAGTGATCCAATCTTTATAAATTTCCTCCTCGTATGCATTATTCTGATATTTAGAGTATTAAGGATATTCTGTAATAAACTGCAATGATATGAAATTGAAATAGATAGAAATAGATTGAAATTTTATTTGTTTGAAAAACTTCATTTTCATTTCAGTCAAAAGTATTGGAATGAAATGTCAATTGCAAAATTATGTTTTGCCCTATAGGATGATGAATTAATATATATCTGTATATCAATATGTTGTATAAAGATACATATTCTCACATTACTTTATGACGTGCGTCATAAAATAAGCTGATGTATAACATGTTTATGCAAAATCAGCGGTGTCCTATTCCGATTCAAATTGTAGTAGTTTTGGATTCGTACTGCTGGCATTAAATGGAAAAACAAAAACGTTACAAACGAAAATCATTTATCAGGTGGATTGGAATCCTTAGCTTTGGTTTTGGAGTCTGGATACTGTACCGACTCACTGGTTTTCAAACTGAAAAGGAAGCCAAAGCCGAATTCCGGCATGAAAAGGAAGTTCCAATGGGAATCAGTTATTTTGGAAGGTATTACCTGATTAGGACCGAAAATTCTGTCCGAGCTTTTTCAACCGTTTGTACACATGCCGGCTGCCGGATTGGGTTGGGAAATGGTCCAACTCTTCAATGTGGGTGCCATGGTTCGCAGTTCGATGCTGAAACCGGTAAGCCGATTAAAGGACCGGCGATCAAACCTTTACAGGAGATTGATTGTGTAATGGATACGAAATCTAGGCAGTGGGTTGTAAGGTTTAGGAGGTAGGCAGCTGGCAAATGGCTGCTGGCAACTGGCATTAGCTGCAAGGTGATGTAATTTTGAATCTATTCCGCACATGATTTTGACACGTTAATCTCCCTATTTTGTAACAGTCTGGTCCGATTTACCAGAGAGGGGTTGTTGGTTTGTTGTTTTTAACGATTTTCCGAGCTTCCCCGTCCGAAAGGTTGTTTCCTCTATCCCGGAGATTCGATCGCGGACGGTCTTTGGGGCGGTCATTTTCCCTGGGTTGCACGGCCCGAATATCTTTTGAGCTTTGACATGGTTTTGGTTCGGGACCGTTTACCCAGGGTTATTCAGGTTTGACCAATTCTGGGTCGGGACAGTATAAGGATTTTGTTTGCAGTCCCAATTTTAAATTTTGAATATTATATAACATATTGTATATTAATAAATTAAATCTTAGTAGGATCCATACGCCAGAGGTGTAAAATATTTGTAGAAAGGAAATACACCCCATCCAAGCGGCGCAATCAGGATTTCCAAGAAAGATCAATTCAACCCTGCGCCGCAATTCATCAGACCAATAAGGAGGAATAATTTTCAATGGTGCTATATATCAATAGGTTATAATATTTATTCCTTTCATATACCCGCCCAGTTTTAATTGCATAATACAAACCAATTTTTTTTGTACTTTCACAAAAAATTTGATCTTCGGGATATTCCAACTGTTTTACGAATTGGTCCATATAGGTTTCATTTTTACTCTGACGAATACCATGTACGTTGAAAATCTACAAATTGCAGAACCGATAGCGCTCAATGCCTGGAGTGTTGGGCGGACTATCTTTATTGAACTTACCGATGGGAGAAATATCAGTTTCCCAGCTGACAGGTTTAAAATTCTGTCTAAAGCTAAAGATGAAGAGTTAAAAGAGGTGACAGTCCGTTTAAACGGGTTTGCACTACGCTGGGAAAACCTTGATGAAGATATTACGGTTAAAGGCATAATTGCCGGTAATTTTCAATTGCCATTATCGGTTTAAAATTTCAAGCTTTAACAAAACCCGATGGATGTCAGATAAAAATAAAATAGTTTGTAACTTGCGACAAAATATAAAGTGAGCGATGCA
>CAIYPA010000386.1 GCA_903927965.1 uncultured Bacteroidia bacterium
CACAGGATATTTTGAATTACGGTTAACAGAATATTTTGAATTAACTAAGGAAATTCTTTCTATCAAACTTTGATTTTGTAGATAACTTTATAGTATTTACCAGTCTTATTTTATTCAAATGATAAATCTTTTCACCAACTCGATCTCCCCATGCCAATCAGCAAATTTTTACCCTTTTCGCCAACTGCCTGTCAGGCAATGGCTATCCGAAAGATGTCGGAATTTTTTAATAACAACGACCGCATCTTTATCCTGCAAGGTTATGCCGGAACAGGCAAAACCACATTATTGAAGGGGGTACTCGACTACCTTGATTCGATTGAACGCCCGTACAAAACAATGGCTTCGACCGGCCGAGCTGCCAGGGTGATGTCTTTAAAAACCGGTCGGCTTGCAACAACTATTCATAGTACGGTATATGTACTTGACCGGGAAAAGAGCGTAGTCAGCGAAGATAAAAAGACATTGTCGTTTAAGCTTCGGAAAAACTCGGACCTTGATGAAACCATCTATTTCATTGATGAAGCATCTATGATTGCCGACAAAAATGAAGTCAACCCTAACTTGCAATTCGATGATGGTAAGTTCCTGAGCCATATTTTTAGTTATGCAGGAAATCGCAAAATTGTATTTATTGGCGATAATGCCCAGTTGCCACCGGTAAACTGTAGCTTTTCGGCAGCTTTATCAGCCGATTATATCCAAACAACTTACAGGCTGCCTGTGATGCGCGTTTCACTTACCGAAGTTAAAAGACAGGCAACCAGCAGCGGGATCATTGATAACGCTACCGATATGCGCGAAAAGCTTTTTGCGGTATCGCCTCCACCTCTGTCGTTAAATGCCCGACAACGGAACGATATTACAGTTCCCAATAATATTTGGATTGCAATTAATTGTTTTGTGAACCGGGTCAAACGTGAAGGGGTTGAAAATTCAATTTTTATCGCCTTTTCAAATGGCTCTGTCAATTATCTGAACAACCAGATCCGCAAAGGTTTGTACAGTGAGCCGGATCCTCCCTTGCAGATTGGCGAATGGCTGATGGTGAACCAGAACAATACCCCTACTGGACTTAGTAATGGCCAACATGTCAGGCTACTTTCGTTTAACGATCGTGGTGAGAATATCGGAGAGGTATATCTCCTGGATGCGGTTGTACAGGATCCTGAAACGGATGAAAAATACAATGTAAAAATTGTAAAAAACACCCTTTTTGGTGTTGCTACAGGTTTAACGGTAACCCAGGAAAAAGCTCTGACAATCGATTTCGCGATCAGGATGAGGCATCAGAACATAAAGCCAAAAACTGACGAGTATGTGAACAATATGATGACAGACAAGCGGTTTAATCCGTTGATCTTAAAGTTTGGATATGCCATTACCTGCCATAAAGCACAAGGCGGCGAATGGAACAATGTATTTATCAATCTCGAACCAGCATTTACAAATATTGACCGCTCCGGGCAATATCGGTGGCTTTATACCGCTATTACGCGGGCATCTCGGCAGCTTATCATTCCTCAACATCCAATAATCTATTAACTATGGAACTCATTTTAAACACTTTCGGAACAACCCTCAGCAAAGACAATGATGCCTTTGTGGTTGTCCACAGCGATGGGAAACAACGTATCCCAACCGATGGGATAAAATCGATCCAGATCGGAAAAGGGGCACAGATCACAAGCGATGCCGCTATGCTCGCCATCGAAAAAGAGATCGAGGTGCTGTTTGTCGACAACAGCGGAAAGCCCGTGGGCAGGATATGGAGCTCGAAATATGGCTCCGTTTCGACCATCCGCCGGGGTCAGCTCGACTTTTGCTTTTCTAAACAGGCCGTTGAGTGGATCAAAGCGATGATCATGCAAAAAATCGAGAACCAACAGGCATTGTTGCTCTCAATGATCACAAGAGACCAGGAAGCAGAAAAGATTGTTACAAAGGCAGTCCACCGGCTCGAGGACTACCGATCCAAAGTAAGCCAGATAGAAGGCGAAGTAGTCCCCGATATTGCGCCTACGTTAAGGGGATGGGAGGGTGCCGCTTCACGGATTTATTTCGAGACGTTGAACCTTTTCCTTTCCGATGCTTATCGTTTTAACGGACGGTCGCAGCATCCGGCAACCGATATTGTCAACTGTATGCTCAACTATTCTTACGGCATCCTATATGGAAAAATCGAGGGGGCTTTGATCAAGGCAGGTATCGACCCTTATGTCGGGATTTTTCACCGCGACGACTACAACAGGCCCGTTCTTGTATTTGATGTGATCGAACGTTACCGAATCTGGGCCGACTATGTGGTCATTTCGCTGGCCATCCAGAAGGTGATCAACAACGATTGTTACCAGATCAAAGAGGATGGTTCATACTGGCTCGAAAACCTTGGTAAACGGATTGTCATCCAATCGATGAACGATTATCTCGAAGAGGTGATCAACCTCCGTGGGATCGATAGGTCCCGCACAACCCATATCCAATTGTATGCGCAAGACCTTGCCCAAATATTCAAAAACTTTAAATAACCAGCCATTATGTTACAAGCCGGAAAAAACATTTTACAAGCCGATGATCCTTTGGTCAAAGTGCAGGTCGATTACTTGTACCATTCGGTGCGTTTCCCTAAACCCGAAGTTGCGATGGCAATCCGTCAGTTGCGGTTGGTCAAAACATTGGATGCCAAACGGTACAGTGTATTAAAGCGGAACCTTCCTTATGTTGTGTGCGGTATTTTTAACCCACCCGTTCGCCGTACCGAAAATTTCGCATGGATATCGCATTTCATCCTCGATTTCGACCATCTTGCCGAAAAAGGGATCACAAACGAATCGTTGAAAACAAAGCTGTCAGCCGATCCACATGTGGTGCTGCTCTTTGTTTCGCCTGGCAACGACGGGGTAAAAGCGTTGTTCCAATTGGGCGACAAGTGTTACGACCATGGTAAGTATTCCTTGTTTTATAAGGTTTTTGCGCGTCAATTTTCTCAACAATATCAGCTAGACCAGGTGATCGATCCCCGTACCAGCGATGTGACCCGTGCCTGTTTTATCAGTTTCGATCAGGATGCCTATTACAACCCGCAAGCTGAAACAGTGCAGATGGGAAATTATATCGACTACGAGAACCTTGATCAGGTAAGGGATTTGAGGTTAATGCTGAGGGAAGAGGACAAACAACACCAACTGGTAAGCCTTGAGGATAAAACAATTGACAAACAGGCCATTGACGATGATGCGTTGAACAAGATCAAGGCGAAGTTAAACCCACGGTTCAAGACAAAAGCCGAAAAACATGTCTTTGTGCCCGAAGAGATTGATAAGGTGATTAGTTTGATTTTGGACAGGATGACCGAATTGGGGATTACGACCCTGGAAACGATAAGCATACAATATGGAAAAAAATTCAGGTTCCAACTGGGGCTCAAACAAGCCGAAACGAACATTTTTTACGGAAAGAAAGGTTATTCGGTAGTTCAGTCGCCCCGCACAGGGACCAACAACCAACTCAACGAGTTGACGGCCCAAATCATTTCGGAGATCTTGTTATGACGCGCAAGGAACGGAAGAAGCGGGTTCCCCCATCGTTTGGCGAGGTGATGCGCAAGCTGAAGAAGTCGGGGATAGAAGGTTCGCCGCCGGCCAACCGCATATGGGACGATGGGAGCGAGGTGGAGGAACTTGGGGCGCGAATTGGCCGGATATTGGGGATTATGAACAATGTAAACGGGGATCCAAAACGTATGGTTTATTTTATCATGTACGATATCGAGAACAACAAGGTTAGGACATTGATTGCCAAATACTTGTTAAAGAAGGGTTGCACAAGGGTGCAAAAGTCGATTTTTTTGGCCGATACAGAGCGGACACGGTTCGACGAGATCCAAAAGGATTTGCGGGAGGTACAGGAGTGCTACGACAATGAAGACAGTATTTTGTTGGTGCCGGTTTCAACGGACCTTATGCAGGCGATGAAAATTATTGGAAAGAATATCGATTTCGATTTGATATTAAAGAAGCGGAATACCTTGTTTTTCTGATCGGAATTGTTACTTTTGAGGGCAAACGGAATCAAAGTTGAAGGCCGAAAAAAAAATATTAACGAACAATTTTAACAGTGGCAAAAAGATGCAGAAAAGCATTACTTTTGTGCCCCCGTAAAAAGGGGCCTTTTTTCGGGGAATTAGGGTCGAACAAGGCTATATTTAATTATAATGAATTGAATTACAATAAGTTACAAGTCTTACTTTTCGCGCGTAACATCCACTATAACAAGGATTAAGACAACACATATTGTATATCTTCTGTTGATTGTACACTTTTCGCGCGTAACATCCACTATAACAAGGATTAAGACCCTTTTTCAATTGCGTCCATGATTACCATTTGAATTGTTTCGCGCGTAACATCCACTATAACAAGGATTAAGACACTTTGGCAAACAATTTAACTTGGCTAAACATCTTTTCGCGCGTAACATCCACTATAACAAGGATTAAGACAA
>CAIYPA010000387.1 GCA_903927965.1 uncultured Bacteroidia bacterium
CAGAGAACAAATATGATTGGATAAATTTAGAATAATAATGATATTATTAATAAATTTCAATTCAGCGTTAATTTAAAATAATTATTAATAATTCAAAACCTCCTATAAACCTGACAGCGTCTTTAGACCTGTCAGCGTTTATAGGAGGTTCAGGATAATATAATCTTTAGACCTGTCAGCGTTTATAGGATGTTCGGGATAATAAACTTCACTCTTTTAGAACCGGATATTGTATTTTACCTTAAACCGTAATGCATTGTCATCCATAACATAGCGCTCCAATGGTTGAGAAATGCTGGAAGTCCACACAATATAGATCTCGTTGCCAGGAATAATGATCCACTGAAACCGCGACTGGATACCAATGGTTTTAGAATAGTTGTCGTATTGCAGGTAATTATAAAGTGTCACTGAAGGACTGAACAGGATATTGGCATTCACCTGATAGATACGCGCCGTAAAATTGCCATCCGGAAGGCTCACGTCATTTTGTTTGTATTTTACCCCAAGAAAGAAGGGTACTACCACTTTGTAGTTGACGCCAAAGTTAAAATCTTTGCGTGACCCGTTGTAAAAATCGCCCCAAACATAGGAACTGGCCACAGCAAAATTGCGGCTACCGGCTGACAGGAAATTCAGCGTATTCCGGTAAAATTGATACTGTCCAACCGGGATCACATGGGTTGAAAAGATATTGAAAGCTTTTTCGAGGTTTTCGGTATTCTGGCTGACCGACCATGAAAACTCTTCGCCCGATTTAAACCGAAGATAGATTGGTGCAATATTTATAGACCTGGTTTCCAGTATATTGGAAAAATTAACGATGTGGTCAAACCCAATCCCGGTATAAACCTGCATAAGTCCCCATTTATTCGGCCGTGGCCCTATTTTTATATTTCCATACGACTCCTTGATATTTGTCCTCGGAACAAAACCCATTCCTGCGACAAAATTCTCACCAATTTCGTGATGCCCGATATTAAAATAGAGGTAATCGTTCGGATAACTGATGGTTGCTCCCCACGATTTGTCGTGGTCCGTTAACCCTTTTGTATTCGATTTAAGACCAAACATGATCAAGGAAAGGTTTTTGTTCTTCCTGAATTTTGATGTAGCGAGTTTCATATCAATACCACCTACGACGTTTTCCATTTGCGAAACGGCATTTCCATAAGTCCCTATCACACCTATTGACGAGGCTTGTCCAAGGTTACGTGAAACCCTCGCAACAGAAAAATTGGTGTTTCCGATTGAGTGGTCGTCGTTGACATGCATCACCCCGATATTCCAATTGCCAATGGTACCGGTCAATTTGCCGGCATAATTGATTTGTATAGGCGACCCATTGTTATTGAGGCCCATACGGCGTGAAAAGAATGGGATGATCGCCTTGCCGTAAGGATTGGAATCGTCGCCCGAAATGCCAAACAAAAAATGGCTGGATCCATCCAGAAAAAAGTCCCTCCTTTCGGGAAACAACAGGTCGAAACGGGTAAGGTTGATCTGTCTGTCGTCAACGGCAGTTTCCGCGAAATCGGTATTGATCGACACCAATGATTTTAAACTTGGTGTAATCTGATAAAATATGTCCACCCCCCCATTTGCATGGTAGTTGTTTTTAACGTCGGGTTTAATGTCCACTCCTCCTATCGCATAAGGCGCAACATCAAGCCCTATCCCCTGGGTAATATTTTTGATCCCTTCGAGCAGACCGGCATCGGAGACCTGGAATTTAAAGTTGTTGAGATTTGCCGATGGCCAATAAGAGGATTCCATTTTCCGCTTGATGTGCCTGATAAATTTGATTCCCCATGTTGAGAGGTTTTTGTCGAAACCTATTGTTTTAAAGGGAATTGACATTTCGGCTTCCCAACCATCAGCCACAATCCGGGCTTTTGAGATCCAGACACCATTCCAGTCTTTGTTGAATACAGCCCCATTTTCACTCACGGTAGCATCACCAAAGGAACCGCGCGGCCCAATCTGGAACCAGTATCCATTGCGGTGGTCAAGGTAGGTATCCAGGATAACCTGCACCCTGTCATCATTGCCGAGACTGGCATCGCGAGCCAATTCTTTGGCCGTAATTTTTTTAGGATCGTCATAACACTTTACCCCAACATACAGATGGCTTGCATCATAACAAACATAGAGCACTGTTTTTTCAGAAACAGGTTGCCCAAAATTGGGTTCGCGCTGGTACAATTGATCAATTTTGGCTGCAGTTGTCCAGGCCTCATCGTTCAGATGCCCGTCAATAGTGGGAGCTTTTGTAATAAAAACAGCTTTTATGGAAGGTTGAGAAATACCGATTGAAGAAACCAGCATGAAAAAAAGGAAAAACCGCGATGTAAGACTCATCATATTAGAAAGTTTGTTTTCAGCCGCCGAAAGTAGGGAAAAACTGAAACATTCTCTTACGGGGAAAAGCGTTA
>CAIYPA010000388.1 GCA_903927965.1 uncultured Bacteroidia bacterium
CTGCAATGAAGCAATATATTGGCCATTGATAGGCTTTTATCCATTCCGAACTCCGGCTGATCTTGAGATTGTCGAACGCTTCAAATCCCATCAAAACCAATGGTACGACTTCCAACGCACTGAATGTTGCCCCCAATGCCATCACAGCCGTTGGTGTGCCTGTAAAGTATAGGTGGTGGAAAGTTCCCAGAATACCACCAGCCAGGAAAACAACTGTCGAGAAAAGCACAGCAGATGTGGCCGTTTGCGGTTTCACGATTTTCAACCTCACAAAGAGGAACGCGGTAATTACAGCGGCAAAAACTTCAAAGAATCCTTCAACCCAAAGATGAACCACCCACCAACGCCAGTATTCCCCGATTGCCAGATTGGTTTGACGGCCCCACATTAAACCGGCTCCATAAAAGGCAGCGATGGCAATTGTGGAGATCAGGAACATCAACAAGAGGTTACGGTTTTCAGATTTTTGTTTCAACGCTGGCCAGATTGCCCGACCAATCAGCAACAACCAGATAATCAATCCTGTGAAAAGAAAGATCTGCCAGAAACGGCCCAGGTCAACGTATTCGTACCCCTGATGTCCGAACCAGAAATTCTGTACAAAACCCAATTTTTGCATAACTCCCATCCATTGACCAGCCAATGAACCAACAACAATCACAAGTAAAGCAAGAAACAGGAAGTTCACCCCCAATCGTTGAAAGCGTGGTTCGTGTCCCGAAATTGCAGGTGCGTAATACAATCCTGTTGCGAGCCATGATGTTGCAATCCAGAAGATCGCGATCTGGACATGCCAGGTGCGCGAGATCGAATAGGGAAGCCAATCTGCAAGTGGAATGCCATAAAGTGCCTGACCTTCGACTCCATAATGCGCAGTAATAACACCCATAACAACCTGAGTAAGGATCAGAAGCGAAACAGTCCAGAAATATTTCAACGTTGCTTTTTGTGATGCGGTTTGAACCAAATGCAATTGAGGGTGCTTGATTGGAAATACCTCATCTTCCTCATCGCGTTTTTTGGCATAGTACCAAACCATCATTCCGATACCGGCAAGGAGCATGATCACACTAAATCCGGTCCAAAGCAATAGCTCACCTGTGGGACGGTTGCCCACCAGTTCTTCGGCTGGCCAGTTGTTTGTATAAGTGATTTTCTGTTCAGGACGTTGTGTGACACAAGCCCATGATATCCAGAAGAAAAAAGCGTTCAACTGACGAACCCGTTCGGGATCTTTCAACGAATTCAGCGGAATACTGTAAGCATCCCTTAATTTTGCAAGCGCAGGATCGTTCGTAAATAAGCCACCATAAAAAGAAGTATTGCTTGCAATGGCTTCTGCGCGTACATCTGAAACAACCAGTGTTTTTGTTTCGGTATTGTAATTGTTATTGCGCAATTCGTTCTGAAGGTGGATTTTCAACCCTGCCTGAAGTTCCCCGTTTAGTTTGTCATAGGGCATTGAGTCTTTTAGCAGCGAAAATTTGTTGAGCATAAAAACCGCCTCCTTGTGAAGCCAATCGGCACTCCAATCCGGTGCCTGGTACGCCCCATGTCCCCAAACCGTACCAATTTCCTGTCCACCAAGCGATTGCCAAACATTCTGGCCATCCTTGATGTCCTGTCCCGTAAATAAAAGTTTACCTCCTGCTGTCATCACCTTATCGGGGATAGGTGGTGCCTGACGGTAAATCTCCCGGCCATAATAGATCAGGACGGCAAACGAGATCGTCATGACCAACATAAAACTAATCCAAAGTTTTTTTACATTCATTGTTTGATTGATTAATTGATTGATATTTAATATAGTAATTGCTTCTGGCTACTAGCAACTGGCGGCTGGCTGTTCGTAATCCAGAAAATAATCCTGCTTTTGCACTAAAACCGCTACACATTACGGATTGAGAAAACCTAAAGA
>CAIYPA010000389.1 GCA_903927965.1 uncultured Bacteroidia bacterium
TGGTGAAGAGGGTAGCAAAGATTTGTTAATTGATTTTTTAAATCAATTATTGCCACCGGAATACAATATTGTTGGATTGGAATTTCGGGATAAAGAGATGTCGGCTGAAATACCGGAGTTTAGACGGGCCATCTTTGATCTATATTGCGAAAACGAGAGGAAGGACAAATTTGTGATCGAAATGCAAAAGTCACGTTTGGAGTTTTTTAAGGATAGGGTTATTCTCTACACGACTTTTCCGATCCGCAATCAAGCCCCAAAGGGAGGTGTATTAACGGTCGTAAAAGGTGACGAGAAAAAGGTGGATTGGAACTTTAAGCTAAAACCTGTATATTTCATTGGAATATTGGATTTTGAATTCGACGAAGATGACAAAGACGGTGAATATGTAATGGAAGTTGAGTATAAGGACCAAAACAACAAAGTCTTTTACGATAAATTGAAATACTTTTTTGTTGTCATGCCGCGATTCAACAAAACAGAAAAGGACTTGAAAACACACAAAGATAAATGGATCTATTTCCTGAAAAACCTATCCTCGTTTGAAGATATACCTGCAATTTTGAACGAACCCATCTTTCAAAAAGGATTTGAATTGGCTAAAATAGCGAATTACGATGCGAAACAACTGACTGAATACGAACATAGCTATAATGATTATTTAGGTTTTAAAGCCTCCATGGATTTTCAGTTCAATCAGGGCATCGAGAAGGGTATGGAGATAGGTATGGAAAAAGGGATGGAGAAGGGTTTGGAAAAAGGGATATACGAAACAGCAAAAAATGCCATACTAGAAGGATTACCAAATGGGATTATCGGAAAAATCACCAAATTATCCGATGAGCAAATTGATCGAATACGCAAAGATTTGAAAAACAATGAAATATGAACTGTTAGTTTCAATATGAAAACGACTATTCATTGACATTGAACCGATTAAATGGAAAAATTTAATGATCTGATAGAGCAGAAGGTTTTTGAAACCCAATTCATCGATACGCACGAGCATTTGATGGATGAGTCTGAACGATTGGATTGTGTCGAACCCTTCATTCCATGCGATGACTGGGCTTTGCTGCTTAATCTGTATTTCGGTTTTGATCTGATTTTGGGTGGGATTTCAAAAAGTGAGATCGGTCGTTTGTTCTCAAAAAATGTATCCCCAATTGATAAATGGGTAATTTTAAAGGAGTATTGGCCCTATTTAAAAAATACGGCTTCCGGAATTGTTTTCCGGACCACAATCAGGATCCTATACGGAATAGACGAGATTTCGGAGGATAATATTCCTGAACTTCAAAACAGATACGAGCAAACAAGAAAAAAGGGGTTTTATAAACAGATCATCCGGGAACTCGCTAATATCCGGCATTGTCATGTTCACTCCCCCAACGTAGCCTGTAAAAAAAGTGAGTCCCCAGATTTGTTGTATCAGGATATTGCCTTAAATGGTATGATTCAGGTTACCCTAAATTCCTATTCGGTTCCTGAAAACGTTAAGATCAACAATTTAACCGATTGGCACACCTTGATTGATGGGTGGTTTGCTGAATATGGTCATGCTGCAAAAGCCGTGAAGATTGGGAATGCCTATTTCAGGAGGCTCGATTTTGAAAGGGTGGAAGCCAGCGAAGTTGAAGAGATATTCAGCCGAAAAATCAATTTACAAACAAATGGTCCTGAAGAAGATAAAAAGCTTCAGGACCATTTGTTCTGGTACTGCGTTGACAAAGCTACTGCACATGGGTTGCCTGTAAAAATGCACACCGGTCAATGGGCCATGAACAACGCCATGAACATGCACTGGGTAAAGGAGAACCCATCGGATTGTGCATCACTTTGCAGACAAGCTCCGGATACAAAATTTGTCTTCTTCCATTTGTGTTATCCCCATTATGAGGAGATGCTCTCCCTGGCCAAAAATTACGCCAACGCCTATATTGACATGTGCTGGTCGTGGTCGCTCAATCCTTTGGCAGCCAAAGATTTTCTGAAGAAATTCATCCTTACCGTACCCAACAACAAAATTTTCACCTTTGGCGGCGATGATAAGATCGTCGAGAATTTAGTGGGACATGCCCATGTAGCCCGCCAGGGAATTGCCCTGGCTTTTACGGAATTGGTATCTGAGAATTGGCTGACTTTAGGTGATGCCATGGATTTGGTGGATCATTTGATGTATAAGAATGCCGAGAAAATATATGGAAAATAATCACTATTGGAGCTAATCAAAGGTTTTGTCTTTTTTGCAGATTTTAAAAAGGTAGTTCTTATTTAGGTAAAAATGTTGTAAATTTGCTATGATAAAAATTTTGCAACAATGGAAACCGAAATGAGCAATATATTGGTGAAGCCGCAATCAACTTACATAAATCCTTATACCGATTTTGGATTTAAGAAATTGTTTGGTGAAGAGGGTAGCAAAGATTTGTTAATTGATTTTTTAAA
>CAIYPA010000390.1 GCA_903927965.1 uncultured Bacteroidia bacterium
AGCGGGTTCCGCTTGTTGTTTGCTCTTGAGTTCACCTCTGGGTCATGAAAAGCCGGGTAACCAGAAAAAAAATGTGAATGCGGTGACTGGAAGGAGCCGCATATGAGCATTTTTTTTGTCCGTAACCAACAATGGCGCGAAGCGCCCGAAAAATTTTGAAAAATGCAGGTACAGATTTTTACGGTCCCTATGTTTGCCAGCCAACAACAGATTGATGAGGTGAACAATTTCCTACGTTCACATCAGATCATCGATATGGAGAAGAACTGTGTCACAAACAATTCAACAACTTTTTGGACTTTTTGCATCCGTTATACCGAAGGGAACCATGTCGAAAAGACATTGGTGAAGGCGAAGGTTGATTATAAAGAAATTTTGGACGAGCCGACTTTCAAAATTTTCTCCGACCTTCGGGAGTGCAGGAAGAAAATCGCCGATAACATGGGGGTTCCAGTTTATACAGTATTCACAAACGAAGAACTCGCAATGGTTTCAAGGCTTCCACAAATAACCGCCGATAATCTAAAAAGAATACAGGGGATCGGCGATAAAAGAATGGAAAAATTTGGGATCGAGCTACTTAGGTTGTATGATGCCTTAATTTAACAACGCAAAAAAAAAGGATGAAACGGGCTGGAAATTTAATGGACAGGATTGCAGATATTGAAAACCTGCATCTCGCTTTTATAAAGGCACGTAAATCGAAACAGGGCCAAAGTGCGGTATTGGCCTATGAGAAAGACCTGGATTCCAATATGATCATGCTCCAAAGTCAATTGCTTTTAAATAGGGTCGAGGTGGGCAACTACCACTATTTTACGATTACCGATCCCAAGGTGCGACAAATTTGCGCAGCACCTTTTTGTGAACGGGTTCTGCATCACGCATTGATGAACGTTTGCCACCCTTGGTTCGAACGTCACCTGATCTCGGACACTTATGCTACCCGCAAAAACAAGGGAACCTATGCGGCTTTGGATCGGGCAAGGAACTATGCCCGAACTTATAGTCACTATGTAAAAATGGACATCCGGAAGTATTTCGACAACATCGACCATACCATCTTAAAGAAACAATTGGTATGCCTGTTCAAGGATACCGCACTTCTGACTGTATTTGACCAAATCATTGATAGTTATCACGTTGGTGATGGATCGAAAGGTGTCCCAATAGGCAACCTGACGAGCCAATATTTTGCAAACCATTATTTATCGGCTGCCGACCATTTCGCAAAAGAAAAAGTATTGATCCCCGGCTATATCAGGTACATGGACGATATGTTGTTTTTTGGGGACAGCCGCGAGGAGTTGCAGCAAAAAACAAAATTATTTGTTTGCTTTGTGGAGCAATCGCTGCTGCTCAATTTTAAGCCAATTGTTTATGGAACAACAAACAAAGGGGTGGTGTTTTTGGGTTACAAAACCTATCCTTTCCATGTGAAACTGAACAAGCGGAGTAAAATAAGGTTCAAGGCCAAAATGGTGCGATGCGAAGAAAATTTGGATTCTGGGAAATGGAACCAATACGAATACCAGCAACATGTAATGCCGTTATTGGCGTTTATACAATATGCCGATACGGACCGTTTGCGAAATAAAACGATTAATTTTGAAACCGGGTAAAGACCGAAGGCCCTAAACGTGTTTTGCGCGGCGGCTCGTGGAACAACAACGCCGACAACAGCCGGGTGGCTATCCGCAACAACAACACGCCCGACAACAACTGGAACAACAACGGGTTCCGCTTGTTGTTTGCTCTTGAGCTCAGAGAAAGGGATGGATTTCCCGTTTGTGAACAGTTTTTTATCCGGAGGGTGTACTAAAAGGTTCTTTTTTATACAAACTCAAAAATGGACATTCGCGGAATGTCTTCAACAGTCAGTGTTGGTAGCCGGCAGCCGGATGGCACGGTCGAAGGCCCTGCCTGTTCATTTAAGGTTAGTGATAGATTTAATATATTAATAATCAATATATTATGTAATAATCCTGAAAGGATTCAACCTGAATAACCCTGGGTAAACGGTCCCGAACAATAGCCATGTCGTTGCTCATAAGATATTCGGACCGTGCAACCAAGGGAAAGAAAGGCAACTACCACAACCGTCCGCGATCGAAACTCTGGGAAAGAGGGAATAACGCTTCGGACGGGGAAGAGCTGATAATCGTTTTAAACGATAAACCATCAACCCCTCTCCGATAAATCGGAGCTGGCTGTTACAAATGAGGGGGATTGAGTGGTATTACGCTTCAGACAGGGAAGTGCTGAAATCGTTGCAAACGACAAACCATTTACCCCTCGTTACAAACGAGGGGGATTGAGTTTGCAAACGACAAACCATCAACCCCTTGTAATAAACGAGGGGGATTTAGGTTTAGAAAATGGGAAAACAGACCTTAAATATTGATAAACGATGAGATTGAAATACAGCAATATAGCAAATATCCAACGGAAGAAAGTCGAAACTTCGGTTTTTACTTTTGGGAGGGATACTGAAAAAATCGAATTTATCAGCCTGATTGATAGCGAAAAACTCGAAGAAATCCGGTTCGAAACCGCACAGCCCAGCCTCAAGTACATGGATGCCAGCCGCTGCAAGATTAAAAAAATCATATTTTCAAAACCCTGCCCCAATTTGCAGGTGGTTTGCCTGAACCACAACCAGCTTGTCGATTTTGGTATTCAGGTAGATTTACCAAAACTGGAACTGATGGATTTGAGCTTCAACGAACCGCTTACCGGTTTGAATATTACCGGAGAACTCCCAAAGCTCAACTTTTTGTACCTCCACAAATGCAACCTGAAGGACCTGAGCTATTTTACCGGCCACTTTGCAAAACCCAGGTTCGATTTTAACATTGAGGAAAACGAAGGTCTACAATCGCCACCGGTAGAAATTGTGAAGCAGGGGAAAGGGGCGGTGGTCAGCTATTTTATGCAGATTGCCGATGAAGGGGGAAAGGTTGAATATCTATTTGAAACAAAGGTACTTATCATTGGGGAGGGTGGAACCGGCAAAACCAGCTTCGCCATAAAAATGAAAGACCCATCGAATACACTGCCTAAAGACGAAGATACCACGCTCGGGATAGAAGTTTCGAAATGGAATTTTGAGATAGAGCACTCCCTCCGCGGCAACCAGACAATGTTTACAAATTTGTGGGATTTTGGCGGACAGAAACTCTATCAGGGGACGCACCAGATATTTTTCAGTGTCAAGTCATTTTATGTTCTGCTTGCCGCCTCGCGCGAAGACAGTACCGACTTTGCCTATTGGCTCAACACCGTGGAGCAGCTGGCCGGCACCGAAAGCAAACTGTTGATCGTAGCCAATATAAAGCATGGACACAAGCCCCAAATCGACAGCAATGGCTTAAAAGGGCGTTTTGGGGATATGATTACCGATATTTTTGAGGTGGACCTCGAAAAAGACCAACCGAGAATACGTGAATTGCAAAAAGAACTCATGTATCTTTTGCCAAAGCTTACGGGTATCGGCGACCCGTTGCCACCATCGTGGAAAAAAATACGCGAAGAACTTTCTACCATTAATGAAAATTTCATCAGCCGCGACAGGTACCTCGAAATATGCAGGAGGAACAAAACCAACATGGCCGAATTGGACGTGCTGAACGAATATTTTAACCGCATCGGCGTTTTTACCTATTATTTTGATGATCCGGTTCTGAAACAACGCGTGTTCCTGAATTCCAACTGGTTGCTAAAAACAGTCTATAGTGTATTGAACGCCGAGACCGTGAAATCTGGTAAAGGAAGGATCACCCACAGCCAACTCAATTCGTTGTGGTGCGATGACGATACTTGTTTGGAAACCGATTACCTGAGCCGTTTGATGCACCGTTTGGGATTAATGTACGAAATTGTAGGAAAGGACATTTTTATCATCCCATCGCACCTCTCGATCGAACAACCATACAAGGAATGGGCATTCGAAAATAACCCTGATATTCTGCAATTTTGTTACGAATTCGACAAATACATGCCCCGTGGCATCATGCCGAGGTTGATCGTCGCTCTTCACCCTTACATCCACAACAATGAAAGAGTGTGGAAAAGTGGGTTCAATATTGCCATGGACAAAGGAAAGACCTGTGCCGAAATCAAGGAATCGTACGAAAAACCCGATACCTTTCAAATCAGGATCCATGGTACTGATAAGAAAGAATGTAAAGGAGTTATAGTCAGCGAACTAAATAAAATATTGGAACCCTATAAGAAACTGAATTACGAGATCACTGTTCCATGTATCTGTGGCGAATGTAACAATAAAAAGGAGAAACATTTCTTCAAACTTTCGACGCTCAAAAATCTCAAATCAAAATTTAAGCTCCCGTCTCCCGCGCAAGCTCAGGCTCAATGTGAAAATAGTGGGATTCTGGTAGAAGTGGATTCGTTGCTTGAAGGATTTGAAATGAATTCTGCGCAAGGAAAAGAAACCGAAACAAGTGCTTTGATCATCAAAGGGAAAATAGATGAAGCGATTGAGCGGCTATTGCTTGAAACGAAAGGAAAACCGCATTTGCATAAAGATGTTCAGGATCTGTCGGCAAGGTGGAACCGCAATGAAGAGGGTCGTAACAAAAACATTATTTCAAATGATGCCTATAACAGCGAAGCAGCCAAGATGATTTCCTTATTGACTGGTTATCAGGAAGAAAATACAAACACAAAGGTGGACCATGTCAACCACCATATAGATAATCAGGTAATTGCAAAGTCATCGGTTTGGAAAACAATCCTTAAGATTTTGGGTGCTATTGTAGCTATAGTAGCTTTCCTTGCAGCGTTGGCGGAATTTACCGGTTTTAGCTTGCGCGACCTTTTTAAATAAAAATAGATCATATGTTTACTGACCTTTTAATAATGAACACTTTATGACCCTGACACACAAAGAAGAAATAGAACAACTGCTGATCAAAGGCGATCTGACAAAAGCCATCGAAGAGCTATTGAGGGGCACCAAAGCCAATGGGCAATCCCGTTTGCACAACGATTTGGTCCTCCAATCATCACGAAACAACAACAATGAGGGAGAAAACAGAAAAGGCATTATTCCTGCTGATGAATACAGGCGCGAAAAGGCAAGGATAATCTATGCCATGCAATCGTATTTGGGGGATTATTTGCCGGTGGCGAATATGAGTGCCAAAAGGGGAGGAAATGACTCGACACTGGTGCAGAATGTGCCGAAACGGACGGACATATTTATCTCTTATTCCCACCATCCAGATGACAAGCGTTATTTTGATGAAATAAAAATACAGCTCAAATCATTGAAAACTTATGGACTGGATGGAAAAGTTTGGGACGACACCCAAATGCGTGCCGGTGATGAATGGTTGGCCGAAATCACCAAAGCACTTCAGGCTACACGTGTGGGAGTGTTGCTGGTTTCGCAAAACTTTTTGGCATCGGATTTTATTACAACCAAGGAAATACCTGCTTTGCTGGATACCGTAAAAACCGAGGGTGGTAAAATCATGTCGGTTATTCTGCGTCAAACACCAATCAAATTGCACCCGGTTTTAAAGAATTATCAGGCAGCCAATCCACCGGAAAAGCCGCTCAATACCCTCACCGAACCAGAAAAGGATGCCGTCTATGCAAAATTGCTTGAAGATATATTGCATTTTTATGGGATTACGGGGCAATAAACCCTCAAGTTTGGCCTTACCTTGAGGGTTGGTTTATCCGGTCTGCGTCGATCTGTGTAATCAGCGGGAGAAAAGTTTCCCGCAGATCGCGCGGATTTTCGCAGAGGCTCCACCATCTCCAAAACAAGAAAGACCAACATCTGCCGGCCTTTCTTGTCCCAAAGAATATTTAATTTTGTAACACTCTGTATTTCAATGTATTTCTAAAGTATTACCAATAATCTTTATTCAATATAAGAACTCCCGAACAGCATATTAATAATCAATGAGTTGATGAATTTAATTGTCATAGAATAAGGGAATAAGGTTTGGATATTATCGGTTCATTTGGGTTACTAAGGTTTTTTTGCAAAAATGGTTTATAAAACCTCCTTGTTTTCTAATTTTTTAACCTTAGTAACTAAAAATGAACACTTAGAACATGACCTTATTCCCTTATTTCAACTTTATTTCAAAGTTCCCCCAAATCCAATATTTCCACCTATTTCAAAATATTTCAATTTATTTCCACCTATTTCCAAATAGATCAAAACCTTACCAAAAATGCCCCGGCCGAATATCCTCCTCCAAAAACCGTAATGCCCACCAACGAATCGACCGGGATTTTGTCGATATTTTGGGAAAGGCAGATCCCCGTACTGGCACAACCCGTGTTTCCAAGTTGTTCGATGTTTGTGAGGACTTTCTTGGGATGAAGATTCAATTGCTTGATCAGGTTGGCAATAATGCGGTGGTTGGCCTGGTGCGGGATGATAAAATCGAGGTCTTCGAGGTTGAGGTTGCAGCTTTCGAGCGTCCGTTCGAGGGCAACCCGCATAAAGTTGCAGGCATGCATAAACACGTCCCTGCCATCGGGCATTTGGAGGCCACCTTCGCCGGGACGAAGAAAAACCGCTTCGGTCCCTTTGCCGATATGTCCCAAACCACGCGTAAAAATATTGAGGATCTCGCCGGGTTTTGGCCCCAACGGCTCTTCGGAAACGAACATAGCCGTTGCGCCATCGCCCCAGAGGTGACCGCTCTTTTCACAGGTCTCGTCGCTGTAAAACGTATTGTGCTCGGAGGCAATCACTAAAGCACGTGTGGCCTTTCCCAAAGCAAAATAGCCCTCCACAATTTCGAGCGCGTTCACCAAAGAAGAACAAGCCGATGAGATGTAGATGACCTGAGCCTCAGGGATCCCGAACTCGCGCTGCACATAATGGCCGATCGTTGCCACGGTGTCATATGGGGTGTAGGATGCGCCAATGATCAGATCGACCTCCTTAATGTCGAAGGGCAGTTTCTTAATTGCCAGTGCCACAGCTTTTACCGCCATGGTATTGGCATTTTCGCCCTTTCCCGCCTTTGAACGTGTCCTGATTCCTGTCCGGTCGAAGATCCATTCGTCGTCGAGGCCGTTAAGGTTTTTAAAGTATTCGTTGGGAACCCGTTGTTCGGGGACGTAGTGCGAAATTGTGTTGATGAACATTCTCATATTAAAATCAATATTTTCAAATTAAGCGGAGGCTTTGATCCCCCGTAACAATATTTTGTGCCACAGCTCAAGTTGGTCGTTGCAGGGCTGACCAAAATCGTCAATGATGAACTGTCGTTCCAATCCTTTCAGTGTGGTGAGGGTAAGGAGCGCCGTATTTTCATGGTCTTCGACAATAAACAAGCCCGATTGTGTCCCTTCGTGGAGTATGGTGGCAAGACAATTTTTTTCGTGGGCGTCTATTTTCAAACGGAAACTCTCGATCCGTTCGTTCCGGTTCAGAAAATCTGTCCTTAGCACCCTATAGCGCTGTACCAGGTTCTGGACAGTTTTCATATGGGTTTTCATGAATCGGACGATCTTTTTGTCGGGGGAAAGATTCATTTCGGCAACACGGTCGAGCTTTCGGATAATGTACTCGACCTCGTTGTTAACGACCTCATGGTAAAGATCTTCACGCGTTTTAAAATAGGTGTAAATGGTCCTCCTTCCAAGCCCGGAGGCTTTCGCGACATCATCCATTGTCGTATTTTCGGCACCCCTGCGGGCAAAAACCAGGCGGGCAACTTTAAGGATCGTATGACGTGTCGTTTCTCTCAATTTTGGTACGGATTGCACAAATTTTAAATCCGTGTGCAAAAGTATATTTTTTTTAATACGGTGAATGGATTTTACGAATTGTTAACGTTTGAGTGCAGGGGGCAAATGGCATGGGGCATGGAGCGGGGAGAAAGGAAAAGGGGAAATTTGGAAATTTGTCGATTTGGAAATTTGAAAATGGTGTAGGGACGGATCGGTGTGTCTGCCTATTTATATCTATGTCCGCCCATTTTCATTTCCGTTGATTGTATCTTACCGTTTTCACATTTGAGCCTTTCAGGATCGTGGTTTTTGTTTTCTTCCCATGTTTTTCCCCAGATTCCAACTGGGGCTATTCACGTTTGATCATTTCGGGATCAGTTGGTTAGATGATTATCTATATGGAAACAATTCAGAAACGTAAAATTGTTCCGACCCAGAATGGGTCAAACACGATTTGCCCTGGGTAAGCGGTCCAGAAACAAAAGCCGAGTCAAATCTCAAAAGACGATTGGACCGCGCAACCCAGGGGAAAGAGTAAAACCCCAAAACCGTCCGCGATCAAAGGTCCGGGAAAGAACAGGTTTTCCTTCGGACGGAACTTGATGGTAAAAAAATGGTAGGTACAAATTTTATCAGGAAGATTTTCCTCCCGAAGCTGTCATTGCGAACCAAACTACTGTATATTAAGTGTTTAGTAGATATAGTGTATTTGGTGTGGCAATCCCATGTTTGAAGCACTTTCAGAACATTGTTTTTTGCACTATGCCACTTAGAATGGGAATGCCACGGTTTGCAGATTATTCTATTGATTGATAATATTTTATGTAGCAAAACTCGCAATGACAGGTCATAAGTGGGAAAGTGCTGTTATATTGTTTGTGATCTTGCAACAACTTTTAAAACTTTGGATGTAATCCAAAATTTTGAATATTGATGGATTTTGTTTCCACCCCCAACCCCTTAAGTGGTGCGTCCTGAACTTTGACTATCAATAAGATACAAAGCAAATAGTAATTCTCATATCATTTACTTATTCAACCTTAATTAATTTGGTATCCTTTACCAAACCTTTACAAGTGGCGGCAATGCTGATTTCACCTTTCTGGAAATCGGAGCCAAGGATCACCATCGCTTTGCCGTAGAACAGGCTGACAGAATTGGTCTGGAAAAGGTCGAACGATTGTGGGTTACCGTTCCCTACTCCTGCGATATGTCCTTGACCAGTAATGGCAAGATCAATTTTCTGGTTGGCCAAAGGACAGATGTTTCCGTCTTTGTCGTAAGCTTCTACAAGCACATAGGACAAATCCAACCCATCGGCATTAATATTTGAGCGATCTGGTGTCAGTTTAATTTTATAAGGTTCACCCGCAGTTTTGATGATTTCCTGAGCAATCACTTCACCCTCCTTGTAAGCAATGGCCTTCAATTCACCAGGTTGGTATGCCACATCTGGCCAAAGGATACGGAACCGCTCTGTCGATTTTAACGAATTCGGGCTTTTGTACTTTTTGCCCAACGATTTCCCGTTTAAAAAGAGCTCGGCACAATCGCCATTCGTATAGACAAATACAGGGACTTTTTCCACTTTGCCAACTTCCCAATTCCAATGAGGAAGGATATGGACCATGTTCTCCTCTGGTTTCCAGTAGCTTTTGTAAAGATAATACCTGTCTTTTGGAATTCCGCAAAGGTCAACAATCCCAAAATAGGAACTGCGCGAAGCTTCCTTATCGGTTAATTTATGGGACTTTGTCCACATGTTGCCGTAAGGTGTGGGTTCGCCAAGGTAATCGAAACCGGTCCAGACAAACTCACCTGCGATGTATTCCTCATCCTGCTGCCACATAAAATCCTCGTCAGGCAGGTCCGCCCATTCGGGGACATTCAGGTCATATGAACTCACCTGCAGCAAATTGCCGAACTCGCTCCTTTTTGTTGGAAGTGTCAAATCATAATATCCTCTTGTACTGAGTGTTGATGCGGATTCGCTCACGATTACCGCTTTGTTGGGCTCCATCTGGCGGGCCATGCTATACCGGCGGCCATAGTTCCAGCTGTGCACATCGTAGTAGTCGAAATGGCGCAACGCGGCACTGTTTGTATTGTCGCAAGCCATCGTCACCGGACGGGTCGGGTCGTACTTGCGGACATAGTTGACCATCGTTTGCAAACGGTGGAAACCATTGTTCGTATTGTACTGGATATCACCCATTTCATTTCCAACGCTCCAGATAAAGATCGAAGGGTGGTTACGGTCGCGCTCCACAAAGTTTCTAATGTTCCGTTGTGAGAACTCTTCAAAGTTGGTATTCTCCCCAATATCGGCCTTGTTGTCATATTTGTCGAAAGCTTCGTCAAAAACGAGGAATCCCATTTTGTCGCACAACTCCAGCAATTCGGGTGCCGGCATATTGTGGCTTGTGCGGATCGCATTGCAGCCCATCGATTTCATAATCTCCAGCTGACGCTCCATAGCACGTGGATAAAAAGCACCACCCAGCAATCCCTGGTCGTGGTGAAGGTTTACACCTTTTAACTGTACCCGCTTGTCGTTGAGGTACAATCCATTGTCGGGTGTGATCCGTATTGTCCTGATCCCGAAAGGGGTGACATAGGTATCGACCAGCTTATCGTTTGCGTAAACATTCGTTTTGACCGAATACAACACCGGATTTGTGACGTCCCAGCGTTGCGGGCTTGAGAGGCCGATTGTGGTTTCCATCTCCCGACTCAGGCCGGCAACCACTTTACCGACAAACTCTTTCCTTGCAACTTCGATGCCTTTTGGATTGAAGATGATGTTTTCGACCTTCACCTTCTCTTCGGTACCAGCCGATTTGTTATAAACTGTCGTCATGATCCGTACATCGGCATAGTTGGGCTTGATCACCGGCATCGTGACCTGTGTGCCCCAAACCCCAACATGGATAGGTTCGACTACCACCATCTGGATTTTCCTGTAAATTCCGGCACCAGGATACCACCTGCTGCCATGTTCGCGTGTATCGGTATGAATGGCCAGTTTGTTCTTCGCATTGACCTGGACAAATTTGGTGATGTCGAGGTAAAACGAGTTGTATCCATAATCCCATTTGCCGGCCAATTGTCCGTTGATGTAAACTTCAGGCTGCGACATGATCCCATCGAAAATCAGGTAGATATTTTTTCCGGTGTAATTGGCCGGAATCTCCAGGTTACGGCGGTACCATCCTTCTCCCTTCCAGGGAAGTTTGCCCGTATTGCCGTCACCATCAATGACAGTGGGTTCCCCAATTGCCCAGTCGTGCGGAATAGTAACGTTTTGCCATTTTGAATCGTCGAATTTCAACTGCGACGCATTGGCAATGTTCCCTTTCAAGAACTTCCATCCGGTTTGTAATGTAATTACTTCACGGGCCATCAAATTTGAGAAAAGTAGTAAAACGGTTGCTATCACCAGCATAAATCTTCGGAATAGTGTTTTCATGAATGAAATTTTAGTTTGAATCAATATATAATGTAATAATATGATATTAAGATAGTTATATTATTTATTTATTGGTCGTTTCATTTTATTGAGTTTCCCTTTCCAACCATTTCCACAACGGGATAAATTCGATTTCGCCAGTGTTCCCAAACCAAGAATGTTGCTCGGTTTGCCCATAATCGTTTGTAACAACGATCATCCGCTTGCATTGAAATTCGACACTGGCTTTCAACAAAGACCTGATTTCACGATCCTTCACCTTGGGTTCTGCCAATGAATAACAAACCTGGATCAGATGGGTTATTTTCATCTCCTGCTGTACAACAAAATCGACCTCCTCCATTTTTGGGTTCTTGTAGTAAAATAGCTTCAGTTCGCCATCGAATTCCCTTCGCTTTAAATCAATGGCAACCGCATTTTCGAACAATTTCCCGATATTCGGACTGAACCTGAAAGCCTTGGCCTGAAAATATCCATTGTCGTAACAGTAGATCTTCTTGCTCCCTTTCCGTTGTTCCGAAACTTTGTACGAAAACAGTGGAACTTCAAAGATCAAAAATGCTTCTTCAAGGTACCCCATGTATTTCGTAGCAGTATGGACACTGTTGAAATTTGCCATCTTCTGGATGGCGTTATATGAAAATTCCCCAGTGATATTGGTGATCAGCGTTTGTGCAAGATCGGTGAGGGCATTTGGATAACGCACATGGTAGCGCTTCACAATATCTTTCAGAATGATCGAATCGAACAAGGTTGACAAATACTGAACATGATCATAATTCTTCACCCACACTTCTGGAAATCCACCTTTCATAACATATTCAAAACAAAGCTGTTGCCGATCAGATGGCTGATCAGAGGAGGGGAAAAGTCCATTGATCTCCGGCAATGAAAACGGGAATACATAGGTGCTAAAGTGCCTTCCGGTTAGATGGGTAGCCAGGTCGCTGCTTAGTAAATGCGAGTTGCTTCCTGTGACGAGCAGCTTATATCCATCACGATGCAGACGGTTGACAATAATCTCCCATTGTTTTACATTCTGGATTTCATCAAAGAGAAGCGTACCTGGATTGGAATAGACTGCACGGACAGCGGAAAGGATTTCATCGAAGTTTTCGACCTTCAACAATCGTTCTTCATCAAAATTAACATATCCAACGCCGTTCTTTAATCCTGCGATATGGATGGCGAAAAAGGATTTTCCTGCCCTTCTTGGTCCAATCACCACACTGATCAGATCGGTGTCCAATCCTTTGAGCACAGTTTTCCTTGTTACATACTTTTCCAGGAGCCTTCGCTCAAACTCTGCTTTTTGTCCAGATATGATTTCTTGTAACATTTGTGCAATTATTAATACGTACTGCACAAAAGTAACTAAAAATCGTGCAGTACGTGTAAAATATTACATCATTTTGATCCTGATCACCGAAAACGAATTGGGCGCAAGGGACAGAACGATCGATTTCCCCTTTAGGATAACCTCCTGTTCAACCGGAGAAATGTTCTTCGGGTGTTCAATGGAATTGACCTCATCGGGATTGTCACTTTTCAGGACGAACATTTTTGCTTTGGGATCTAACCGTTTTTTACAATCGAATGTAATCGTTTCATTCTGGATTTTGGCAGTTGCGTTGACCAGTTTCAGGATGATTTCGTTTGAATCCTTGTCGAAAGTCGCAGAGGCATAGATGCCATTTTGTCCGGTAAGTGGCTTGTTATCAATTAGTATTGGCAACACTCTTGTTCCTTTATTGTTGGAAAATAATTTCTGGACATAGTAATTGGCAGTACCAAACGATTTCAGGTTATCGAACCAGATCAGGTCGGGTGTCCATTGCCAACCCTCAACATGGGCAAACAGCGGAGCATAGGAACAAAGGCTCACCACATCGGCATTGCGCTCCAGGCCAGTCATAAAAGCGGCTTCCGCAAGGGCACATTTCCAGTTGTTCTGGTTGTCGGGACTACAGGTAAACTTGCTTTGCGCGGCATATTCACCAGCAAATATCTTGTAGCTGTTTCGGTCGTAGTTGTCGTACCTCGTGGCATTGTTCAGGAACCATTCAGGATTGGCATAGTAATGCTCGTCAACGATTTCGGCTTTGAGGTTTTTGAGTTCTTTGGCTGCATAATCGAAAAACTTGCCATCGGGCGAAGGACCTGTACCGGTGACGATTGTCAGATTGGGATATTTCTCTTTGATCTTTTGTGCAAAAGCTTTGTACCTTTCGATGTACTGCGCCCCCCATTGTTCGTTCCCGACACCGATCATCTTAAGGTTAAACGGTGCAGGATGTCCCATTTGGACACGTATCTTACCCCATTGGGAATCCACAGAACCATTGGCAAATTCCACAAGGTCAAGGGCATCCTGGATATAGGGGTCGAGCTGGTCCATCGGTACGACTTCCGCAGAATTGAACTGG
>CAIYPA010000391.1 GCA_903927965.1 uncultured Bacteroidia bacterium
CCGGGTCAGACTTTGGCCGAAAAAAGTGGCGTATGTCAGGATTTTGCCCACCTGATGCTGGCCATCCTAAGGCACAACAATATCCCTTCGCGATACGTGAGCGGTTATCTCGATCAGGGAGAAAATACAATTGGTGCCGGGGCGGTCCATGCATGGATACAGGCATTGATACCCGGTATCGGCTGGATTGGCTTCGACCCGACGAACAACCTGCTGGAGGACCACCATTACATCAAAATTGCCCATGGGGTTGACATAAGCGATTGTATGGCGATCAAAGGTGTCGTAAAGGGCTATGGATCAAATCAAACAAACTACCATGTGTTGGTGGAAGAACAAAATAAAGAGATCAATCAATGACATATTGTATAGGGATTAAATTAAAGGCGGGCCTTGTTGCACTGAGCGATACGCGGATCACTTCGGGAAATGAAACCACAACATCCGGGAAATTCAAGATCTACCAAAAAGGGGACCAGCATATTTTTCTTTTGACTTCGGGCCTCCGTTCTTTGCGCGACAAAGCCCTCACCTATTTTTCGGAAGTGCTCAGCGTTAAGCTCGACGATTTTGAAAAGCTGTACCAGGCCGTAAATGCCCTGGGCGATCAGATCAAGCGTGTGGCGCGTGAAGACAAGGAAATGTTGGCCGAAAGCGGCCTTGGGTTCAACATCAACGTGATCGTAGGTGGCAGGCTTGCCGGCGACAAGGACCACAAGCTTTACCTGCTCTATCCCCAAGGAAACTGGATCGAAATCGGGAAGGCGACCCCGTTTACGATTATCGGGAATTCGGGATACGGCACCCCCGTTTTAAAGAGGACGATCAATTATGATTCGAGCATCCGTTTTGCGCTCAAAACCAGCTTCCTCTCCTTCGACTCCACAAGGGTCTCCTCGAATGATGTGGGATTCCCCATCGATGTCATCATCTTTCCCAAGGATGGCAAAGAAATCAAGATCAAAAGGTTCGAAGAGCAGGATCTCCATACAATTTCGGAACTCTGGCGCGAAAAGCTCACCAAAGCCGTCAGCGAAGTCCCCGACGACTGGATGAATTGTATCCTTGATGATATTACTTGACCGATCGTTTCCAAGTTTACAACTCATTCCTGAAAAATAGTTAAAAAAGTAATCCCAAAAGGGTTACTTTTTTAATGTAGGGCTTGAAAATAAAGTCTAATCCTTCCATTTGGTAACAAAATTGTTACTATATTTGTAGTGCAATATCAAATGTATTTGAGTATGCCAGAAGTTTTTAGAATGTTTGGGAGGCGCTTTTTCTTTTTTGCCAATGAACATTTGCCTATACACATTCATGTTCAGAATGCAGATGGAAGGGCAAAATTTCAGGTATCAACAAAGATAAAGTTGGTCTCAAACAAGGGATTAAAGTCATCCGATATAAAAATGGCAGAGGCGCTAATTGAAGAAAACGAAATAACAATTATTAAGGCATGGGAGGTATTTCATGGAAAAGCTGAATAATGTAAAAATAGTAAAAGTGTGGTTTGATGAGGAAAACATTTACATCCTTACAAATGATGGTACACAAAAAAGTCACCCCCTTCGTTGGTTCGATAGGTTGTTGAATGCTACCCCAGAGCAGCGCGAAAGATATGAGTTAAGTAGTTGGGCTGATTCTATTCATTGGCCGGAATTGGACGAAGATTTAAGCCTGGAAGGTTTCTACACCTACAATAAGGACGAGATAGAAAAACAAAAGAACGAAGTGTCGCGTGTTTTCGATCAATTTCCGGTAATCAACATTACCCGGTTTGCCGAAAGGGTTAAGATTAACCGCAGTCTGCTGGCAAGTTACGTATGCAACGAAAAGAAGCCAGGAGCCAAAAATAAGAAGCAGATCGAAGCCGCTTTGCACCAACTCGGCAAAGATCTTTTAGCGGTGAAACTATAAGGCATGAGTGGGATATTTACTGATGATTAATTTTACATAAATATCTCACGGCAGTTAGGCCTATAGGATTGGATTTTAGAACTATAGATGATTTTATCCGGGATACATGCAAGTTAGTGGTCATAATATGAGGACATCGGTACTAACAGTATTATCATTTATTTTGACTTTAAGTTTGACTTTTGCTCAGACTGATTGTAAGAAGGCATATGAAAGAGCAAAATTGGATTTTAATAATTCTAATTATTCCTTTCATTCAGAGGAGATGTTGCCAGTTGAAAATACCTATTTCTATGTTTTAGGAAAGTATTACAACATAAACTGGTATTTTACGGATTCTTTGGATTATTACAATTGCTATGATTCCTTAATGACAGTATTACTAAAGGGAAAATATGGATTAAATTTTTTGGACAGAGCCAGAACGATTACGGACAGCTTAGATAATAGTTTAAATTGGAGAAAAGAGGCACGGTTTCCAGGAGGACAGAAAGAGTTGTTTAAATTTATTTCATCTCGTTTGATAAGAGAATCAATAAAGGTTGACTCTGTCAGAACTAAAACTCGATTATTTGTCCAATTTGAGATTGATTCAAATGGCAAAGTGAGTAATCCCAAAGTATGGAGAGGAATTAATCAGAAAATTGATAGAATGGTGATTGATGTTATAAAGCAACTGCCAAATTTTGAGCCAGCATATTTATATGGAAAGCCGATAAGATTATCATATGGAACTACGATAAATATTGATTTAGATTGAATTACGATCCGCCAACTTCATCTGCCCGTCAAGTGCGGCAGCAGTGGTTTTCCGTGTGTTTCTTTCCGCTTGGGCAGTTTTTCGGCTTGATAGGAAATCACCCGCATTCGCCCTTACTTTTAGTTTCCTGCGTTATAGGGCATTAAAAGAAAGACAGCAAACATACATAAAGACCTCCTTTGAGACTCCAAGGGGGGTTGGGTGAAATTATGAACATGGTAAGCATTGAGAAAATATTAGTGGCAACCAATTCTACATTATTTGAAACTTTGTGACGCAATCCAAAATTTTGGAAGCTCTTACTTCTGGAATTGTCATTGCGAATTAAGCTATTCAATATTAAGTGGTTAATAGTTTCAAAATGCTTAATGAAGCAATCCCATAATTGAAGCACGGTCCGGTACATTGTTTTTGGGATAGTGCTTCTTAGTATGGGATTGCTTTGGAGTGCAGATAATCATCTTGCAAATTTTGTCCCCTTCCGCACTCCGCGCAATGACAGGTCTTAAGTGGGAAGGTGCTGTTATGTTGTTTTTGGTGTTCAGGCAACTATTGGAACGTCGTGGTGCATTCGGCGATGTGCACCGGAATGAATTCCGGTGTTACAAGATTTTCCGTGCCTGACGGCACTTGGTGCTAAATCCTCAATTTCGGAAACGTTTCAAAATCCGTCTGCGGTTCATTCCCCGGAGGGGACAAATATTTGTAGCCCTGGGTAAGCGGTCCCGATCCAAAACCATGTCAAAGCTCAAATGATGATTGGACCGCGCAACCCGGGGTATGGGAGCAACAACTAAACCGTCCGCGATCAAAGGTTAGGAAAAGCGGAAAACTCCCTTCGGACGGGGATTAAAACCTTTTTGAAATCATATTGATGTTTTCCAGTGTATTCTTCTTATCCCCAAAGACTATAAGGTAAAATAGAAAGCCTAGCTACAATTTGGGTCCAACTTAGTTTTATTTACCATTTCCCCTCAGCTTTTCAAATTAAAATTCAGCCAATTAATTGCTTTTGACCTTTATTAGGCATACTTTTGGGGAAACGGAAAATAAAACGCTAGTACGTTAGCGGTCATTGTACCGAACCTCACGACAGACAAGGAACTAATTAAAAATAATACATATGACAACAAAAGAATTAAAAACTCCTCATTACAATAAAGTAAATCCTTTTGTGATAATAAAAGGAGGTGCAACCAAGTTTATTGATTTTGCTGAAAAAGTATTTGATGCAGAAGAAAATAAGCAAGTAAGAACTCCTGATAGAGATGGGACATTGATTCACGCAGAAATACAAATTGGAGATTCAATGATTCTATTGGCAGACTCAAAATTTGACTGGCCTTTTACACCTGCATTTCTGCAAATTTATGTTGACAATGCACAACAAATTCTCGATAAAGCCAAAACCGAAAAAGCAGAAATTATTACAGAGCTCAGCAACTTCTATAACGGACTAAAATTGGCGAGATTAAAAGACCCATTTGGAAACATTTGGTGGCTATATGAAAAAGTGGATAATAAAGTTTGCGAAAATAAGTCGGACACAGATTGGCATAATAGCAAACCAAGTGAGATTTATACGACATTAATGAATGCAATGAAGAACCTAAAATAAAGCAACGAACCGCTAAAAACGGCTCATAAGCAATAACAGGGCTTGTAGCGTATTCAGCACCTCGTCTCGTAGGCAGTTTCTGCCTCGTGGGATACGGACGCGCCCCGAAGCCCACCACTGCTTATAGCCGCGACCGTTATAGGGCATTTAAGAAAGACAACAAACACACATAATGACCTCCTTTGAGACTCCAAGGGGGGTTGGGTGAAATTATGAACATCGTAAGCATTGAGAAAATATTAGTGGCAACTAATTCTACATTTTTTGAAACTTTGTGGCGCATTCTGCGATGGACACCGGAATGAATTCCGGAGTTACAAAATGGTTCGTGCCCAAAGGCACTTAGTGCCAAATCCTCAATTTGGAAAGCATTTCAAAATCCATCCTCAGTCAATCCCCCGAATGGGGGAAAACCGTGAATAGCCCTGGGTAAGCGGGCCCGAACAAAAACCCTGTCAATGATCAAAAGTGCCTTGGACCGCGCCACCCAGGGTAAAATGGCAACGACGAAAATCGTCCGCGATCAAAAGTACGGAAAAGTGCAAACCTCTTTTCAGACGGGGTTGAAAAGCCTCTTGAAAGTTTGGGGTGCATTCTGCGATGGGCACCGGAATGAATTCCGCCGTTACAAAATGGTTCGTGCCTAACGGCACTTGGTGCTCAATCCTCAATTTCGGAAAAGGTTCAAAATCCTTACACAGTCAATTCCCTGAAAGGGATACATATCAATAGCCCTGGGTAAGCGGTCCTGAACTAAAAACCATCCAAAGCACAAAAGCATCTTGGACCGCGCCACCCACGGTATAATGGCAACAACGAAAACCGTCCGCGAACGAATGTTTGGAAAAGACCAAAGCTCCCTTCGGACGGGGATGAAAAGCCTCTGGAAAGTTGGTGGCGCAATCCAAAATTTTGGAAACTCGTCCTTCTGGAATTGTCATTGCGAATTAAGCCATTCTATATTAAATGGTTAGGAGTTTCAAAATGCTTAATGAAACAATCCCATATTTGAAGCACTTTCCAGAACATTGTCTTTGGAACAGTGCTTCTTAGAATGGGATTGCTTTGGAGTGCAGAAGATTATCGTTCAAATTTGGATTGTGCCGAACTCCGCGCAATGACAGGTCGTGAGCGTGAAAGTGCTGTTATGTTGTTTGGGTTCTTCATGCAACTTTTGAAACTTTGTGGCGCAATCCCACCGGAATGAATTCCGCCGTTACAAAATGGTCCGTGCCTAACGGCACTTGGTGCCCAATCCTCAATTTCGAAAACGTTTCAAAATCCTTCCACTGTCAATTCCCTGAAAGGGTTACATATCAATAGCCCTGGGAAAGCGGGCCCTAACCAAAGCCTTGTCAAAGCCCAATTGTGCCTTGGACCGCGCCACCCAGGGTAAAATGGCAACAACGAAAATCGTCCGCGATCAAAAGTACGGAAAAGTGCAAACCTCATTTCGGACGGAGATGAGGCAAAGTAAAATAGAGTTCATTGCCAAAAACCCAATATCTTCTTCGAGAATCTACCTTTCATTAAATAATATGCTCAATTTGAATCTCGTTTAGAAATTCATAACTTTGTTAAAAAATATTCAATATGCATCAGCTAAGCATTCAAAGCAGAAAACTTACTATCATCGAGCAATTAATTCTGCTTGATGACGATACGATTTTAAAACAAGTTGAGGATTTGATCAATACATCATTGAACGACCCTATCTTAAAAAGGATGACAAAGCAGGAATTGATCCAAAGGGCGCAATTGGCAGAAAGGGACATTGAGAACGGTGATGTTTTTTCGAGGGAAGAAGTTGAAAGGATCTCTCAAAACTGGTAGAATGAAAGTGTTGTGGACAAAATTTGCAATGGCCTCACTTCGTGATATTTATATCTTTTATAAAGAAAAGGCAAGTATTGCTGTCGCGAAAAGGATAAGGGACGAGGTGCTGACGAGTTCTGATCAATTGGCGCACCAAGCATTGTCCGGGCAAATCGAAGGATCGTTGGAGGATTTGAAAGAAAGTCACAGGTATATTTTAAGAGGCCAGTACAAAATCATTTATAAAATTGTGAGCGGTAAAGTCTATATTACGGATGTTTTTGACACTCGACAGGATCCTGAAAAGATTAAAACAAGAAATGAATAGATAAAAATATTTTCGTTTCAATTTTTTTGAATAATACCAAAATCCATATGTGGGCAAGCGGTCCTTAACCAAAAACCCTGGCATAGCTCAAGTGCTTTTTGGACCGCACCACTCTGGGAAAAAGGGACCGCGCCACCCAGGGTAAAATGGCAACAACGAAAACC
Organism: uncultured Bacteroidia bacterium; assembly: GCA_903927965.1. GTDB lineage: Bacteria > Bacteroidota > Bacteroidia > Bacteroidales > Prolixibacteraceae > JAAFHB01. Next base: position 6,603 of record CAIYPA010000391.1, read on the forward strand.
GTCCGCGATCAAAGGTTAGGAAAAGTGTAAAGCTTCCTTCGGACGGAGATGAAAAGCATTTTGAAAGTTGGTGGCGCATTCTGCGATGGGCACCGGAATGAATTCCGGTGTTACAAAATGGTTAGTGCCTAATGGCACTTGATTCATTAAGGAAAATTGCACAATACAAACTGGTTGACAAAAAAACATTAGGAAGATCATCATTTAAAAAAAAGTGAAGAAAACCATATTTCACTATCAATAAGATAGTTATTATGGATTCCTGCACCTTTTGAGTCGTTATCTGCTTTTCTGCTATTTTTCAGATATGCAATACAAATACTTAAACCCCCTTAAAAACAGGTCATTGCCTACAATAACCGGTGAGGCATGGAATGTATCGTCCAATGTATTTTTCGACAGCAACGAAAATTCGCCACCTGCTTTCACAACATCAACAACATTGGTAGCTGCTACATAGATTTTGTCTTTGTTCCCAGTAGGTGAAGAGAAAATATTGGCAATCCCATCGAGTTTCTGGTTGCTGTAGATTACCTTCCCATCTTTGGCGTTCAGACAAGTCATCACACCGTTGTTGGCTTTGAGAAAATAAAGTTTTCCATCCATCAACACCGGACTTGGCGTATAAGGGGTATCCTGATTGTATTCCCAAAGTATTGCAGGAGTTCCTGTGATGTCACCTTTGGCACTGGCCAGGTCAACTGCCTTGAGTGCATTGCCCCTGTAACCGCTCATCAGGTAAACGATCCCATCGGCATAAACCGGACAAGGAATGCAATTGTTTGTCAGACCTTTAAATTCCCAAACGATTTCACCCGTTTCGGTGTCGTAACTTCTCACTTTTTTGGTCGCACTTGTAATCAACTGACCTTTCCCGTTAACCTCAACAACCAGGGGTGTTGCCCATGCTGTTGTCTCGTCGCGCTCTTTTATCCAGGCTTCTTTTCCCGTCTTTTTGTTGAGGGCATACAGGAAAGATTTGCCCTGATGGTCCCACTGCAGGAAAATTTTGTCCTTGTATAGGGCAGGAGAGCTTCCTTCACCAAAACTGGCAACGATATCCATCTGTCCGAAATTGCGTTCCCATTTCACTTTGCCCTTCATATCGAGGCAAAATAAACCCCTTGACCCGAAAAAAGCATAAATGAACTCACCGTCTGTAATCGGCGAATTGGATGCCCAGCTTCCAAGCTCATGTGTCCTTTCTGCTGGCAACTCTTCCTTAACAATGGTTTGCCAGTTGATCTTACCGGTCGCTTTATCAAACGAAATCACCTTAAACTGGTGGATCAGGTCTGTTGAACTGGGTGCCATTGGACTGGCGGGAGCATTTGAAGCTTTTTCAGCTTTTTTGTCAGTGGCAACAGCTGTCTGGACAATGATCTGGTTTCCCCAAATGATCGGTGTGGCATGTCCTTTCCCTGGAATTTCTGTTTTCCATTTAATGTTCTTTGTTTCACTGAATTCCACCGGTGTGTTTCCAGCCGAAACTGCCCCATTGTTGTAAAGTCCTCGCCATGCGGGCCAGTTATCTACAAAAGCGGTTTTTTCCTGTGCCCGAAGGCCATTCAATGAAATGGCATAGAAAAACAAAATACCCGAAAACGAAACAATCAGACTGGTAAGCTTCTTATTCATAAATAGTTAATTAAATATTCCACATTAATTGATTACATAAAAAGATAAACTTTGTTTTTGACAATGAATAGACTAAATCGTTTAATGATTTCAACTATTTATACCATCATCGCCAATGAGGTTGAAGCCAGTTTATTGAAGGTGTAGTCCCTGATGTCTTTGAAGGGCCCACGTATAGCGCAGGTTGCCTCATCCTTGCAATGGTCGCAAGGTTCGTAAAACCGCTCCGAAGTACATCGAAGCATCGCAATGCTCCCTTCAAAAAGCCGTACGATTTCGAGCAGGTTGATTGATGCCGGGTCTTTCATTAAAAAATAACCACCTGTCTTTCCAAGTTTGCTGTCCAAATAACCATTTTTCTTCAATTCCAGAAGAATGGATTCAAGAAAACGTTTTGGAATCTTCTCACTCTCAGCTATTTCGTTGATCATAAGCGTACCTTTGCCATACTCTTTCGCCAATCTGACCATGGCGAGCATTGAATACCTTGTTTTTTGTGTCAGCATCCTAACCTATTTTACTGATGTATTTTAACCTGTCATAATCGATGATCTCAACCTTTTTGCCAGTCAGCGATATGATCTTTTCATTTTGCCATTTCGACAATGTAATGATAACATTTTCTGTAGAACAACCCGCAAACTCGGCAATTTCTTTACGGGTAAGGGAAAGAACGAATGAGTTTTCGTTGTAAACTTCTGAAGCAAGGTAAAGGATCACATCGGCGATACGCCCTTCCTTTTGCTTATGGGCCAGGCTGATGAAATTCAAAACGGATGTTTTGAACATTTCGGATGTCACCTGGAACATCAACATCATAAACTGTGGATTTGCAATAAGAATTGCCTCAAGCACTTTTGCATCAATTAGGATGACTTCACAATCTTCGACGGCGATAAACGAAAACAAATTGTTGTCCTTGTAGAAAAAATTGGCACCGCCCAAAATCTTGGGCGCCGACACGATTGTCAGGATGAGGTTCTTGTTCGATTCGTTCTCGTAATTGAATTTTACGATCCCCGTTTCGAGGTAGATCACATGGGTAGGCAATCCGCCCTGTTTCAGGATGATCTCCCCTTTTTTGAAAGTAAGCTTAACTGACGATTTTTCGAGTTTTTCAATATCCCCCGACTGAATAAATTGAGCCGAAATATTCCTGAACCAGGAAAATTCTTGTTTTGATTCGTTGGCGTCCATAAACTTTAATATTAAATTGATGGAATTATAGTGTTGAAAAGCTGCAAAATTTAATCCTGTCCTCTATAAATTCTCATGCAAATATACACTAAATCAATAGACTTTATTTTTACTTTTGGAATTTGAACACTTCAATTAATACATTCAGTATAAAATGATTAAATCGCTCATTGACCTGTGCTGTACCACTTCGGTGGATTATGAAAATCAAAAGGTCAGTTTTCAAATTAGAAGAAATAAGGTTGAAATATTTGGAAATAAGGAATTTAGACCGATCCCGAATCAAGGGAAGCAATTTGTCATTTTCATGTTTTCCTTACTCTTTATCCGTTCCCCTCAACCTCATCGTCTTCCTCCGGCTCCTCATCCTCATCTTCATCCTCGTCATCCCAGGAGGGATATTGTTCAGGTGCTTCCCCCTTTGAATCGATAATCTGAGGTTGTTTCACAGGTTCTTCTCCTTCGTTGATTTTCAGCAATTGTACCTCAAACTCCCATGAATCGCCATAATCAAAAAGATAGAGGATTTTCTGGCCTGTGTATAAGCCAAGTTCGCCGATGATCGCCTCGTCTGCGTAAGGGCCATCTTCACAATTTGGCGATTCATAACGATCACGGGAGTATCTCTTCCCATCCATAAAAAAGGAGTAAAGATGGTCGTTATCAAAATCGAATGCATCCTGAATGGCGAGATGCAGGTCGTCAAGAGAATGGTTAAAACCAATACTGATCATTCGCCACACTGTTTTTTCCAACGAAACCTTAAAAATGTAATTCCCTTTTATTGACTTTCTAACATCAGCTGTTACAGTTCCGTTAAGGGCATCATCGGGGAAAATTGGCATTAATATCCTATAAAACGGCATTGGTTCTGCTTCATCTTGATTCTCATCCTCATCCTCAATGGAATCCGCAGAATCTTCATCTTCAATATCTTCAACCTCAAAATCAGGATCATTTAAAAGGTCTTTAAGTGTATTGGACATCAGTGATCCATATTCATCGTAAAACGGTTTATTCCATACTTCTATCTTCAATACATTCAATATGTTACAAAGATTTATCCCGAGATTAGTGGGCGTTATCGATTTGATAGAATCAAGATAACGATCAACCGTTTTTCCTTTTTGCGGAAGAAGAAGAGTAAAACTACAAAATCCCAAATATCCAATGTAATGGATTAAAACAGAATTGATTGAAAAAGCAGAGTCAAAATCCTTTCTTTTTGAAAATGCCCCTTTGCGAAGTTCTTTTCCGGCAATTGATTTTCTCAGTCCGTCTATAATATCTCCGATTCCATTGATCCCATCATATCTAATGCATTTAAAATCAAATAGTGTCCAAAAGGTTTCAAGAAGAAAGGCATACTTTTCAAACAAGTTCAGGTTGTCAAATTCAACTTTCCTTTCGGTACTGGTCAAAAACACCTTTCCTTTCTCGTCCCCTGTTTTAAGATACAATTTTCCAAGAACAGCAAGGTTGAACATCAAATCGATGACCGGGTACGATTCCTGCATATAATTGGGTGCAGAAACCTCCTTTTTATTAATGAGCTCCTTGTTTAAGGCAAACAAATCGTTCTTCCCCAATACCAATTTCCTGTCCGACAATTTGGGTTTCTTTTGTTCCAAATAATTGCATAATGTTGTGAAATCATTAACGGTGTTACTGATATCCTGTTCGTTCACTATGTACATAATATCTGATATTTGAATTTATTTATGAAACTATTACGTTAAATACTCTGCTCAACCTTCAAAAATATCCAAAACTTACCAGTCAACAAATAATAATCGTAATAAATTATCTAAATTGCACCCATCGTAGGAACAGGACAATCATCAGTCTAAAACGAAGAGCTCATGGGTACAAACAAAACATACAACCTTATCATTGCAGATTCGCAATTTCTGGTTGTTGAAACACTACGGTCACTGATTGAAAAAGACGAAAAATACGTTTTGGCCGGTATTGCCGGAACCCACGAAGAATTGCTTAAAATACTCACAAAGACTAGTATTGGTTTGTTGATCACCGACATAGCCACCATCGACTATGATGGTTTGGACGACCTCAAAGCAATCAAGGAAAAATACCCGAACCTTGTCATGCTCATTCTAACCAATTCCCTTAACAAAGCAGATTTTTCGAGCCTCTCCAGATTGGGGATCAAAAATATCATCTATAAAAATGTGGATCGCGATGAGTTGTTTTCGGCCATCGAAGCGACCTTGAAATGCAAGAAATTTTATTCCGAAGAGATCATCGATGCATTCCTTGAAACCGGCGAAAGCAAATTTGGTGTTGAAGAGACAAAAAATATGACCGTCTCGGAGATCGAGATTGTCAAAATGATCGCCAACGGATTGACCACAAAGGAAATAGCATCAAAACGCAACATTAGCCACCATACCGTTAATACCCATCGCAAGAACATATTCAGAAAACTGGAGGTCACCAACGCGTCCGAATTGATTATCCTAGCAATAAAATCGGGGTGGATCGATAACATTGAGTATTACATTTAACTGCACTGGCCAATAAGATCAGCATTGAGATTTAGGTTCAAGGTACTAATTTTGAGCGGCTGGCAACTGGCGGCTGGCTGATTGTAAGAATAAGCTACTGGCAACTGGCTACTAGTGGCTGGCAGAAAATGGTTCAAATGTGTTTTGTATTTCATAACTGTAACTATTGTTATGGAAATGATTCTGGAACCATTGTCTGATTTTGAACCGTCTGCGTAAATCTGCGTAATCAGCGGGAAAAATTTCTAATAAAACTTGTCTCTGATATAGAACCTATATTCCTATGAATAAGGTAAATAAGGTTTAGTTATTCATCAAAAATAAAGCTATTAAGGTTAAAAACAAAGGAAAAAATAAGGTTTATTTCGTGTAAATATCATATTTAATAAATCCTTGTTTGTGTAAACAAATTAAATAAAATGAAGAGCATTCAATTAATTGGAAGGTTGCCAGCCGCCAGTTGCCAACAGCTAGCCGCATATCAAATCACTCCAAATTCTTAATCATATGCAAATCACAACCGAAATGGCCACTATTTCCCATTGGGGAACACAAATAGGTGAAACCAAACTTCTCATAAACTTTCACGGCCTGCTTCAATTCGGGCATTGATTCAAGATAGACTCTGCCAAAACCGTTTTCCTTTGCTGTTTGGAGGCATTTTTCTATGATAAGTTTCCCAAGCCCGATGCCCCTGGCTTCAGGGAGGAGGTACATTTTTACAAGTTCACATGTGTCAGGAGGCAAACCTTCCGTCGGAAAGATGCCACCACCGCCAACAATTTTTCCTTCCTTGTTTTCAGCAATGTAATAAATTGATTTTGGTTTTTGAAATACTTCAAACAAGGTATCTGTTGCGGAATCAAAATAGACCGTACCGGGATGATTGGCACCAAATTCTGCAAGAGTATCGCGAATAATCTTGGCAATAGCCTGATTGTCTGATTTTTGAATAAATCGAAGTTTCATTGACGGTTTGTTGTTAAATTGGAATGTCATAAATGCAATTTTAAGCCATTGTGAGCAGAACTCCTAATCCAAAGCTTTAAAAATGAATAAGGAAAAACACAATTTTAAACCATTAACTATGAAATATTTAATGTCATCTGGTTTAATATTCGATCTATTCTACACCATGTCGATAGATATTGATGATTAATTTTGAACTTTTAACTTAAAAACAAATTCACAATGAAAAGTATAAAAATGAAATATATTGAAATATCGAGAAATATTTTATTCAGATTTTGTTTAGTTCTTGCTTTACTATTAAGTATCTCCATTTTGCAAGCCCAGAAACCGGAACAGGTCATTACAATTTCGGGTAGTCAATTTGCAAACTCTTTGGTTCAAAAATGGGCAAGCGAATATGCCAAAGCAAACGCAGGTGTTGTTTTCAAATTTGTAAAAAGCTCATTGCAAAATAAACCAACCGACCTTAAACTTACTGTCAACTCCCTGGCCGTAAGTGATGGGTCGCCAAAAGAAAACCATGTGAAAGTTGGCCAGATCGCTGTTTTACCAGTTACCAACATCAGGAACAATTTCTTCAACAAACAGATAAAAAACGGCATCAGACAGGAAGAATTAAAAAACATCTTTATACAATCTGATGGTGACAATGCCGATGACCAGAGATCAGAGGGAATTGCGGAAATTCCATATAATGTCTATACCCAATCTCCCCAATCGCCAACTGCCAATGTATTGATCAGTCATTTTAGAAAAACCAAACCTGAGTTAAAAGGCATCCTTGTTACAGGTGATGACAAATATCTTATCGAATCGGTTCTTGGCGATTCCACTGGAGTTGCATATAGCACCCTTGGCCTGCTTTATAACCTGGAAGACCGGACACCAATCGGAGGGATTAAAATCCTTCCGATTGATCCGGATAACAATGGCAGGCTAAAAAATGAAGAATTGATCTATGGTAACCTCGATCATTTGATAACTTACCTTGAATCATCAAAAACCAAAACCATCCCAATGGATGGGATCAGCTTCAGTTACAGTTCAGATTGCAAAAATCCTGTATTGATCGATTTTGTAAACTGGGTTGCAGTCACAGGTCAGCAATACAACCATCATTTTGGGTTTTTACGGACAAACGAGACCAAATACACAGATTATTCTCAAAAATAAATAAATGCAAATTATATGAATCAAATAGTTAAAGCTGTTTTTGTCCTGTTGCTCCTTATTCAATTTAATAATGGTTATGGACAACAGAAGGTTACAATTACCGGCTCGGTCACTGATGTTAAAACACGTGAAGCCATTATAGGGGCATCGGTTACGATCAGGGGAAAGGCACAGGGGACCGTAACTGATGAAAAAGGGAAGTTTTCGTTCACATTTGACCATCCCCTTCCTGTAACCCTACAAGTCAACTTTTTGGGCTACGAGCGCAAACAAGTGATCATTCACGACATTGAGCCACTGAACGTGAGCTTAAAGGAAATTCTCAACAACCTTGATGAAATCGTCATTACCGGATATGCCCAAACCAAGAGGGTTGCTGTAACAAGTTCAATTACAACTGTTTCCACCGAACAGATTTCAAAGGCCAGTTCTACGGCAATCACCGAGAAATTACAGGGACAAGTGCCCGGTTTGTTGATATCCAGCAATTCAGGCGTACCTGGAACGACAGCCCTGGTGCGTTTGCGCGGAACAACCTCCATTACTGCCGGAAATGAACCCTTGTATGTTGTTGATGGTGTATTTATTAACAATGAGAATGTACAGGGACTTTCTCGCGGCCTTGGCGGTCAGGTTTCCAATCCGCTTTCAGATCTTAACCCTGAGGACATTGAATCGCTATCGGTCCTCAAAGATGCAAATGCTACAGCTGTTTACGGATCGAGGGGGGCAAACGGGGTCATCCTGATCACCACAAAACGAGGGGCAAAAAATACAAAGACCAAAATCAATTTTCAGGCAGAAGGCGGCTTTGCAAAAGCGGTCAATCTTTGGCAACTGGTGACTGGTCCGGAACATGGTGAAATTGTAAATGCAGCGTGGCTCAACGATGGCAAATCGTTTGCTACAAGACCGTTCAGGCCAAAAACTGAAGTCATTGCAGGGTTTCCTGCCTGGGGAAATCCCGAAGAGCAGCAAACTTACGACCGGATCAGCGACATATTCAGGGTAGCCAAGTTACAAAAATACAACCTCTCCGTGTCGGGTGGTGATGCCAAAACCAACTTCTACCTTGGCACAGAATACCAGAATCAGGAGGCCACCCTTAAAATTCAAGATTTTGTGAGGTACTCCTTCCGGTTGAACCTCGATCATTCCATTACCCCAAAACTAAAAGTGGGAACCAGTAACAGTATCTCGAAGGTCAACCGCGAGGTCGTACGTGTAGGCGACGGACCTGCAGGACTTTTTCAGGCAGCCTTGCACTCCCCAACCTTTTACCCGGTCTATAACGCCGATGGGAGTTATACCAAATCGGGTGTTTTTGACAACCACATCGCAATCCTCAAAAACTCCGACAACCATGCTTATAGTTTAAGGTCGATCAACAACTTGTATGTGAAGTACAACATCCTTGACAACCTTTCTTTTAAATCGTCAGCAAGCAGCGACTACAACAATTATCATGAAGTCGCTTATTACAATACCAACCTGGTTTATGGTCAACCTGCAGGTGAAGCAAATGATGTAACGACAATCAAACAAACCTTAACGGCAGAACAATTGTTGAATTACAACTCTTCATTCGGGGAAATCGGGGACCTTGCCGTATTCCTTGGAAATACCGTGCAGACAACTGGCACAGAACGGGAAAGTCTTACCGGTACCGGATTTCCAAGCAACCAGTTCAAAAGGATTGCTTCGGCAGCAGTACAAACCGCTTCATCCACTGCAACACAATATGGTTTGGTCTCGTTCTTTTCGGGAGCCAACTTTTCCTACAAAAAAAGGTACAACATCGATTTGAATGTCAGGGCCGATGCCTCTTCCAGGTTTGGCTCAGCCAATAGATGGGGATATTTTCCTTCGATCGGTACGGCATGGAACATCTCCAACGAATCGTTCTTCCCTAAAACCAATGCAGTAAAGGACTTAAAACTGAATGTGAGTTACGGTCTGACCGGAAATCAGGACATCTCCGACTTTGCTTCTCAAGGACTTTGGCAGGGAGGCAGCAACTACGATGGCATTGCAGGGACTTCTCCGTTGCAACTTGCAAATCCCGACCTTAAATGGGAAACCACAAGTCAGTTGAACTTCGGCCTGTCAGGAGATTTATTGGAATCGAGGCTATCCTTTGTATTGAACTATTACGACAAATATACACGCGATTTATTGCTCGACGATCCGGTCCCAACAAAAACTGGTTTCTCATCGGTTACAAAGAACGTGGGTGAGATCAGCAACCGTGGAATCGAGCTGTCATTGAATTCGGTCAATATTAACCGCGATAAGTTTGTTTGGAAAACGAGCCTTTCAATTTCTCACAATGCAAATAAAGTCGAAAAGTTAAACTCACCGATTTCAGGAAGTTATGTGATGTACCGGGTGGAACAGGGCCAACCGCTCTATTCGTTCTGGGTTTATAAATACCTCGGTGTTAATCCCCAGACAGGTGATGCTCTTTTCGAAGATGTAGATAAGGATGGAAAGATAACGGTAGCAGACAAACAGATTGTGGGCAATGCATGGCCAAAATTTGAAGGGAGCTTACGCAATACATTGACATACAAAGGTTTTGATCTCGACATCAATGTTTTCTTCAAATCAGGCAACAAACTGTTCAACTACACGGCCATGTTCCTCGAATCGGGCGGTACACGCGGAACAACCCGTGCGATTCAAAAAAGCAACGTCAATTACTGGAAAAATCCCGGTGACGTCAACGTACTCCCAAAACCCAAGTCTGTCGTGAATGCAGATGGCAGTTTTAACTATGAGGGGCAGACAAGCCGCTTGGTCGAAGATGGGTCGTATATCCGTCTGAGGGATGTTTCATTTGGCTACACAATTCCAAAGAAAATTCTTTCCAGGTTACAACTTACGACCGCCCGAATTTATGTAACTGGTTCCAATTTGTTCACCCTTACGAAATATTCCGGTCCCGACCCCGAGGTGAATGTTGGGACAGGCGACTCACGGGGTTTGGTTCAGGGCCTCGATTTTGGAACCCCACCACAGCCTGTTTCGTTTGTGATGGGGGTCAATCTAACATTTTAAAATTTTAGGAAAATGAAAAAGTCAATCTTAATCATATCTGTTTTAATTCTACTGTTCAACACCGCGTGCAACAACATCCTGAATGTTGAACCTGAAATATATGTCTCTGACAATACAGCATTTACAGATGATAAATCGGCTTATGCCGCGTTGATAGGGGTTTACGATGCCGCTCAGAACTATTATGGCCCCAACCTGAATTCCCACAATGTTATTTCAGATAACGTTGTAAACAACACGAGTCCGGGAAATATCATCCCAACCTTAACAGCCGCTGGAAGCAGTGGAGCAGATCCAACCGGAGGTGGTGCATATGGCTCAATGTATGAAGCTATTAACAGGGCGAATTCCGTTATCGTAAAGACAGCCGCTTTAAGTGAAACAGTAATCAGCACAGCTTCAAAAAATCAATATTTGGGTGAGGCCTATTTCCTAAGGGCACTAGCTTATGCAACGCTCGTAAAAACGTATGGCGGTGTGCCAATTGTTCTTGAACCGACAAGTTCACCGACTCAGGACAACGGAATCAAACGGAGCACAGCGGCGGAAAACTATGCACAGATTTTAACTGACCTCGATAAAGCTGAAAGCTTGCTGAGTACGACCATCGTAAGGAACCGGGCCAATAAATGGTCGGTCTATGCCTTAAAAGCAAGGATCTACCTTTACACCGAAAAGTGGGATTTGGCCGAAGAACAAGCCAATAAGTTGATATCCAATACAACTTTCAAGCTGGTTAAACCCTATTCTACATTTTATACCACAGCCAAGTCGGATGAATCCATTTTTGAGCTGACTTTTAGCGCAGCCGACAAAAACCCGGTATATACCAATTACCTTGCTGCCCTTGATGGTGGCCGGTTAGACTATATTCCAGAAGGAAATTTTGTTGCCCAATTGCTGGATCCAAATTTGGGAGGGGCGAGAAAAAGTCTTGTAAAACTTCAACCCGATGGTAAATATACCCTGACAGAATATGGCAAGCAAGACGGTTCAAGTTCGTTTTTCGTTTTGCGCCTTGCAGAACAGTACCTGATCAGGGCAGAGGCAAGGGCAAACAAAACTACGGCCGATCTTGTTGGGGCTGTTGCCGACATCAACCTGATCAAAACACGATCCGATGTCCCCTCTTTTGTTTCCACTTCAGCAACAACAAAGCAGGATATCCTTCTGGCAATTGAAAAGGAAAGACGCTACGAACTTGGGTTTGAGGGTCACCGTTTTATTGATATTGTCCGCACAAACCGGGCTGCCAAAGTTTTCGGTGACCTCAACCCGTTGTTTACCAATCCACAAAGGTGGGTATTCCCAATCCCTTATGGCCAACTATTGGCAGATCCCGATCTGGTGCAAAACCCCGGATATTAATCAACATATCTTTAGATTATTTTAAATTGGAGTAATTTTGTTAAAGTTTAGACCCAAAATATGAAATTGAATATTAGGTGCATTTTGTTTATGTATTGAAACCAATCAGCATCAAATACCATAGATATTAAATTGTTACATATCAAATAGTTATAATATGAAAAAACCAATCGTCTTATTTATCCTCATTGCCTTTTTGGCAGTTACATTTGGGTTTGCACAGACACCCATCACCATTAATCCCTCCACGACCAAACATGGGCCTGAGAACGGATCGCTGATCATCATCGGAGGTGGGGCAGTCACACCCGACATTTGGGCCAAATTTACCGAACTGGCAGGTGGTGCGGAAAAAGCCAGCATTGTCGTCATTACTGCAGCTTCAGGAGATTCAGCGGCTTTTGACACAAAATCGGTTGAGATGCTCAAAAGGGAGACCAAAATCAAAAACGTCACCCTTTTGCATACAAAAAACCTGTCTGAAGCCAACAGCGAAAAATTCATAGAACCTTTAAAAAAGGCGACCGGCGTATTTTTTGTAGGTGGCCGTCAATGGCGGATTGCCGATTCATACCTCAACACATTGACCCACCAGGCATTTTTCGATGTGCTCAAACGTGGTGGGGTGATTGCAGGAACTTCGGCCGGAGCTTCAATACAGGGATCGTTCCTTTGGAGGGGCGATACAAGCGGTCCTCAAATTTTGATTGGTGACCACACGCAAGGATTGGGCTTTTTAAAGAATTCGGCAATCGATCAACATTTTTTAAAACGTAACCGACAATTCGACCTGGTCCAATTGATTAAAATTTCACCCCAATTGATTGGGATTGCGATCGACGAATCGACTGCAATCCTGGTTCAAAAAGATACACTCGAAGTTCTGGGCAAATCGTACATTGCCATTTACGATTACAATACAATTGTGGGAAACGGCCCCAAACATACCAATGGTGACAAGGAGGATTATTCAGCTTCAAACGGCCCGTTTTTCTTTTTGGGGTTAGGGCAAAAATATGACTTAGGATCACGCACCGTAATAAAAACAAAACCCAACAAATAAGAAAACCAATGAAACGAATAATCAGAATTTTCCCGTTCATATTTTTGCTTTTGCAGACTGTTGTCACGATTGCTCAACAAGATCTTTCCTATTACCTTCCTAAAGGGATGACTTACAATGCTTCAATTCCCAAACCCCAGGATGTATTGGGTTTTCAGGTTGGTGAATTTCATGCAAGCCACGACAATCTGGTAAGCTATTTCCGTCAGTTGGCACAATCTTCCCCAAGGGTAAAATACGAAACTTACGGAAAAACGCACGAAAACAGGCCCCTTACAGTCGCCATTATCAGTTCCGAGGCCAACATTAAAAAAATTGAGGAGATTCGTCAGCAACACCTTCAGTTGAGCGACCCCACGGTTTCATCCAAAATTAACGTCGCCGATTTGCCTGTGGTCGTTTGGTTAAGCCACAGTATTCATGGAGGCGAAGCAAGTGGTGCCAACAGTTCCCTTTTGACTGCGTACTATTTTGCTGCCGCAACTGGCAAGGAAATCGAGGAGCTGCTCGACAAAACGGTCATCCTGATCGATCCGGCAACCAATCCCGATGGGGTCAACCGTTTTGCAACCTGGGCAAACGGAAACAAAAGCTATCTCACAAACCCCGATCCTTCTAGCAGGGAGCACAATGATTCATGGCCTGGAAGCCGGACCAATCATTATTGGTTCGACCTCAACCGCGACTGGCTGCCCATTGAACAGCCCGAATCGGAAGGTAGGATCAAAAAACTCCTGGAATGGAAACCCAATATTTTAATCGATGAACATGAACAGGGGACCAATGCAACTTTCCATTTTTCGCCAGGGGAACCCAATCGTGTAAACCCATTGATATTGCCTGAAAATCAGGCGTTGACCCAAAAACTGGCCGATCAGTATGCCAAAGCATTTGACCAGATCGGCAGTTTTTACACTTCAGGTGAAAGGTACGATGACTATTATCCAGGCCGTGGGCCCACATTTCTTGACCTGAATGGTGGGGTCGCGCTCCTATTCGAACAGGCAAGTGTCAGGGGTTTTGCCCAGGAATCTGAAAACGGTTTGCTTATTTTCCCGTTTGCGATCAGGAATCAGTTTACTGGATCGATCACAACCGTGAAAACAGCTTTCAACAAAAAAGACGATTTCCTCAGTTACCAAAAAAACTATTACACATCGGCCATTGATGAGGCGAAAAAGGAAACCTCAAAGGGTTATGTTTTTGGGGCCGATTATGATGCCAACACTACTTTCAAATTTGCAAAATTCCTTAACACGCATGGGATCAAATCGTTTCAATTGAAAGGCAACCTGAATACCGGAAAACAATCTTTCAAGTCTGCTTCTGCCTATGTCGTACCGCTCGACCAACCACAATACAGGTTGATCAAAACGATTTTTGGTTTTCATATCAATCCGAAAGATAGCATTTTCTACGATATCTCAGCCTGGAATATCCCTCAGGCCTATAACCTTCCATTTGAGGCAGTTGCTACAGTCAGCAACATAAACGGAGAGCCGTTCTCGGTCAGCCAGGCACCAAAAGGAAAAACGATAGGAACCGGCAATGCTGTTTCATACATCTTCAAATGGGAGGATTATCTTGCGCCGCGTGCATTGTCACGTTTGTTGCAGGAAAACATCATTGTTAAAGTCGCGACAAAACCCTTTGAGACTTTGGATGGTCAGAAGTTTGACAGGGGCTCCATCCTGATTCCGCTTGGATCGATCAATGCTGATCAGACGAAGATTGAGAAAATATTGGCTGAAATTAATCAGAATGACGGCATTGATGTTTTCCGGTTGAGTACAGGTGACAATGTTACAACCGACCTTGGCAGTACCTACTTTTCGGTCATCGAAAAACCGAGGGTCGCCATTCTCACCGATGAAGGTGTGAACGGGATCAGTGCCGGACAAATCTGGCATCTTCTCGACACAAAATTTAAAATCCCGTTCACCATGTTGCCGGTCAAAGGCTTACGTCAGGTTAAACTGGAAAAATACAATACAATCATTTTGCCGGCCGGTAATTATCAGGACCTTGATGCGAACGTTATTGAAAAACTACAGGACTGGATTGGAAACGGAAATACATTGATCGCTTTTGAAAGTGCGGCGAACTGGCTCAGCAGGAACAAGCTGATCGCGGCAGAATTTGAAAAGGATGAAATTAAGGCCACCGGATTCAGTTATGAAAATGGCCTTTTATTCGGAGCTTCGAGAGAGATTCCCGGAACGATGTTTGAAACCCGTTTGGACCTTACCCACCCAATCAATTATGGGTACAAGACAGACCGGCTTCCTATATTCAAGGATAATTCAGTTATTCAGGTTAAAGCCGAAAACATAGCGGCCAATTATCCGTCTCGCTTTACAAAAACTCCTTTGTTGGATGGATATGCACCAGTCAGTTCGATCAAATCAATTGCTGGCTCTCCTGCTCTCGGGATCTTTGGTTTAAAAAGGGGTCGTATCATAGCCTTCTACAACAATGTCAATTTCAGGGGATATTGGTTGGGAACCAATCGCCAGTTCGCAAATAGCCTATTCTTTGGGGATAAAATCCGCCTGACTGCCGGGTTCAGCCGCGAATAAAATACCATCAGCCATTTACCTCTAGCAAGCTGTTTGTTGTCAGAATTTTTTCCTTATCCTTTTTGTTCATTTGATCAAAAAGGGTAAGGAAAGTTCTTTTTATAACTAAATTCGTGGCCAATTAGTTGAAGGTATTCATATTATATACATATATCCTGATAATGAACAAGATATCCAAATACTTAAATCTCTCCTGCATCATCGTATCGAGCATTACGGTCCTGCTGTTTGTACTGGTATCCTATCACATCGTTTCAATCGATTCAACATTTTTCACCTTTTTCAGGAATTTCAATGTGATCCTGATCCTTTTGTATGCAATCAGGAGCAAGTCCTTAACTGTTTGGATATTGATAAGTATCGTTGCAGGTGCCGAATTTGGTTACGACTTTCCCTCTATTGCCATCAACATGCAGTTCCTGAGCGATATCTTCCTCCGGATGATCAAAACCATCATCGCTCCCTTGATTTTTGCCACATTGGTCAACGGAATTGCAGGTCACCGCGACCTGAAATTGATCGGAAGGTTGGGATGGAAATCGATCCTCTATTTTGAGATCGTTTCGACACTTGCTTTGGTCATCGGGCTTTTTGCCATTAACATCAGCAGGGCAGGCGTAGGCCTTGTTTTGCCGGCCGATGCTGCGGCACCGATTGCTGCGGTCAAGGCACATAGCTGGTCTGCTTTTTTGCTCAACATGTTCCCTGAAAATATTGCCAAGTCGATCTTTGACGGGAATATCCTTCAGGTTGTGGTTTTCAGCATTATCTTCGGAATTGCAATAGCCCAAATCGCAGAACGATATCGTGGGACCATGTTGCGCTTCACCGAGGGGCTTGCCGAAACGATGTTCAAGTTCACCAACATGGTGATGTATTTTGCACCGGTGGCTGTTTTTGCCGCCATGGCCTTTACGATCGGCCATCTTGGATTGGATGTTTTGGGCAACCTCCTGAAATTGCTTGCAACCCTTTATGTTGCTTTGTTTTCCTTCCTTTTGCTGGTGATTTTCCCCTTGCTGCTTTTTCTAAAAGTCCCGATCAAAAAATTCCTGCTTGCAATCAGCGAGCCTGCTTCGATTGCATTTGCAACGGCAAATTCAGAATCTGCCCTCCCTTCGGCCATGGAGTTTATGGAGCGATTTGGCGTTCCGAGAAATGTTGTAGCATTTGTGATCCCAACCGGTTACAGTTTTAACCTCGATGGCACCACCCTTTATTTGTCGCTTGCCTGTGTTTTTGTGTCACAGGTTGCAGGTGTTGACCTATCGGTTTCGGAACAAATCGCGATGTGCCTCGTGCTGATGCTCACAAGCAAAGGGGTGGCCGGTGTATCAAGGGCATCACTGGTCGTTTTGCTCGGCACGCTCACAACTTTCGGGCTTCCAAGCACACCGGTATTCCTGTTGCTTGGTATCGATGTGCTAATGGACATGGCCCGTACAACCGTCAATGTGATAGGCAATTGCACTGCTACCGTTGTAATGGCCAAATGGGAAAATGTATTCGATGAGGAAAAGGCACGGAATTTTACAAATGAGATATAAACGAGGGATGGAATTGAAAAAGATTTGATCTGCAAACAATTAATTATTGTTACGTTTGTAGTTTCATTTGAATGAAAATATGTTTAGGATGGCAATAAAATATGTTGGAAGTTTAGTCGTTCTATTTTTTGCTTTTTCATGTAACCGTTCCGAAATTCTCACCAAAAGTGAAAAAGAGTGGTTGAACAAACATCCGAATCTTGTCGTGGGGTTATCGCCAAATGCACCTCCTTACCAATTTATCAATGAAAAAGGTGAAGAGGTTGGCATATTTATTGATTTTCTAACGATTATTGAAAACCAGCTGGATTATAAATTTAAAAAGGTTTATCAATCGGATTTTTCAAAATTACTAACCAGCACAAAAGAAGGTTCTGTTGATGTTCTGCTCGAAATCCAAAAAACAAGAGAAAGGCAACTTTACCTGAATTTTACACCGGTTTTGATCTCCCATAAACATGTCATTGTCGTACGGAAAACATGGGATAATTTCAATTCGATCAGTGATTTAAGAGATAAAAAGATTGCAGTTGTAAACCAATTTGCCGTTAACGAATACCTGACAAAAAATTATCCGGATTATTTATTATTGCCACTTTTTGATGATGTGACCTGTTTAAGGGCTGTTTCAACCGGGCAGGCCGATGCATTTATTTGCCAACAGGCGGTTTCAACCTATTATATTGTCAATGAGGGCATCAGTAATTTAAAAATTGCAGGTGAAATTGATTATGCCAATGAACTCACCATTGCAAGCAGGAAAAGTCAGGATACCTTAAATGCTATTTTATCCAAAACCGTCAATAATATAAGCAAAACCGAGAAGCAAAATATTTACAGTAAATGGCTGTCCTATGAGATTAAACCGTTTTATCTTGAGGCAAGATTTTGGATCATGATTGCAACTATTTTTCTGATTGCTCTTTTTTTGATTGGGTTATTTTCCTGGATTTTGCAAAGAAAGGTCAATCAAAAAACCAACGAACTGAAAATTGCCAAAGATAAAGCAGAAGAAAATGAGTTTTTGATTCAAAAGCAATTGAAGGAGCTACAATCTTCGGAAGAGGAAATAAGGGCCACAAATGAAGAATTGGTATCAACATCCCATTCGTTACAGGAAACCATCGTGGAGCTTGTCAAAGCCAAAGAACATGCTGAAGAAAGCGACCGCCTCAAGTCGGCATTTCTTGCCAATATGAGCCACGAAATAAGGACTCCAATGAATGGCATCCTGGGTTTTTCCGAGTTATTGAAAGAACCCAACCTTGCCGGCGAAGAGAAACAAGAGTACATCGAAATCATTGGGAAAGGTGGCAGGCGAATGCTCAATATTATCAATGACATTGTTGATATTTCGAAAATTGAAGCCGGACTCATGGACGTTGAGCTAACCGGATCGGACATCAACAAGCAAATCGATTACATTTATACTTTCTTCAAACCTGAAGCAGAGACCAAAGGATTGAAGTTTTCAATCAAAAACACCTTTCCATTGAAGGAAATGATCATGATCACCGACCACGAAAAGCTATATGCAATTCTGACAAACCTGGTAAAAAATGCCATTAAATACACCGAAAAAGGTTCTATTGAATTCGGGTATAACGTTGTAGAGACGCACGGCCGTGCGTCTCTACCCATTTCCAATCGTGCGTCTCTACCCATTTCCGGCCGTGCGTCTCTACAATTTTACGTGAAAGACACTGGCATAGGGATTCCCACAGGGCGGCAGCAAGCCATCTTTGAACGTTTTATTCAGGCCGATTATGGTAACAAGAGAGCCTTTGAGGGCGCTGGTCTCGGATTGGCAATTACAAAATCGTATGTCGAAATGTTAGGAGGGAAAATTTGGGTCGAAAGCATGGAAGGGATAGGTTCAACCTTTTATTTTAACTTACCCTATAAAACTGAACAGGAAGAAAAGAGGGACATTAAAGAAGGTGTTGTTATAGAAGGAACAGGTAATCAGATTATTCAGGAAGGTTTGCGGCTTAAAATACTCATTGCCGAAGACGATGAAATATCAACAGTGTTTATTTCGAAAATTGTGGAAAAGTTTGCCAGGGAGATTTTGAAAACCTGTGCCGGAATTGAAGCCATCGAAGCCTGCCGAAAGAATCCGGATATTGATCTGGTCCTGATGGATATACAATTGCCCGAATTGAACGGTTATGAAGCTACACGGCAGATCCGACAATTTAATAACAATGTCGTTATCATTGCCCAAACCGCTTTTGCTCTATCTGGTGATAGGGAAAAGGCACTAGAGGCAGGATGTGATGAATATGTTCCAAAACCTGTGAACAAAGATGAATTGGTCAGGTTAATCCAAAAACACTTCAAAAAATAATTTGTTGAAAAACATGGAGGTAAAATATGGGTGGAGAGCGAAGAGGGAATTGGTTCCATCTTTTATTTTTCATTACTATTAGGCAATGTCATTAATCCTTGACAGCATCTCCCCAGCCCTTTCCAGTGTCTCATCATCTTTGGCAAAACAGAAACGTAGGGTTTTGTAGTCGTTGAGCTTGTGGTAAAATACAGAAACCGGTATCGAGGCGACCCCTTTCTCTTTTGTGAGCCGAACCGCCAGGTCAAAATCGTTCTCATCGGAAATTGCAGAATAGCAAAGGTTCTGGAAATAGCTTCCCTGCGACGGAATAAAGGTAAACCTTGAGTTTTTGAGACCACCGAGAAATTTGTTCCGTTTTGCTTCATAAAATGCTGAGACCGACAGATAGTTATCCGGATTCTTAAGGAAATCGGCCAAAGCCAGTTGGATAGGCGTGTTCGTGCAAAATGTCAGATATTGATGGATTTTTCGGAACTCTGCCGAAAGTTCAGCCGGTGCGACACAATATCCAATCTTCCAACCTGTTACATGGAATGTCTTCCCAAACGATCCACAGATAAAACTTCTCTCTTTCAAAACAGGATGCGTGCAGAACGATTGGTGTTTCACGCCGTTGAACACGATGTGTTCATAAACCTCGTCGCTCAGAAGGAAAATATTTGTCCCTTTAACGATTGAGGCCAGTTCCTGAAGATCATTAGCTGTTAAAACACTAGTGGCCGGATTATGGGGCGAGTTCATCACGATCATCCTCGTTTTTGAGGTGACCTTTGCCTTAACCTGCTGCCAGTTGATATTGAAATAGGGCGGTTCGAGCGTGATATAAACCGCGACTCCGCCATTCAGCTCAATGGCAGGCACATAGCTGTCGTAAGCAGGTTCAAAGACAATCACCTCGTCTCCAGGACTTACAACTGCGGCAATTGCTGCAAACAAAGCTTCTGTTGCCCCAGAAGTAATTATAATTTCCTTTTCGGGATGATAAACCGTATTGTACAACTTCTCAACCATGATGGCAATCGCTTCGCGCAAAGGTTGCACACCGCTCATGGGGGCATATTGGTTAAAACCCTTTTTCATATAGTGTTCAACCAACAGGATCAATTCGTCATCGGCTGGAAAGTTTGGGAATCCCTGCGAAAGGTTGAGGGCATTGCAATCATGTGCCAGTTTCGACATCACCGTAAAGATGGTGGTGCCGATGTGTGGCAATTTGGAATGGATCACGGGTTTTGAAGAATTTTCCATAGACCAGGATGTAAATTGAATTTCGTGCAAAAATAAAGATAAAGGATAAACAAAGGCTACTTTACCAATTTAATGTCTGTCAAAAGCTTTTTTCCAATTTGAAATGACTTCATATTAAAGTGTCCAGATGACTGTAAATGTGGTGAAATTGTTTAAACATAATCGAGATCTTGTATTCATGGTCAAAAAAAATAATTTGTGAATTCGTGGTCAGTAAATATTATGTTGTAAATACCTATAAATAGCGATACAGAATACTCATAAACAGGTATTGCCCTGTAATTTGGTGACTTATACATTTGCAAATAAAATAAATCATTTCATCATGACAAGAATTGCACAGAATCTCACCGATTTGATCGGAAATACGCCCCTCCTGGAGCTGTCGAATTTTAACAGGAAAAACAACCTGGAAGCGACCATCATCGCAAAACTCGAATATTTCAATCCTGCTGGAAGTGTGAAGGACCGCATCGGTTTTGCCATGATCGATGCAGCCGAAAAACAAGGACTTCTCAACAAAGACTCGGTGATTATTGAACCCACAAGCGGCAATACGGGAATCGCCCTTGCATTCGTAGCTGCTGCAAAAGGTTATCGTTTAATCATTTGCTTACCAGAAACATTCAGCATCGAGCGTAGGAACCTTCTCAAGGCACTTGGCGCAGAATTGGTTTTGACACCCGGAAGCGAAGGGATGAAAGGGGCCATCAAAAGGGCTACCGATCTTGCTGCAGAAACTCCAAATTCATTTTTGCCACAGCAATTCAAGAATCCGGCAAATCCTGAGATCCATCGCAAAACAACTGCCGAAGAGATCTGGCGCGATACCGATGGCGACGTGGATATCTTCGTTTCAGGGATCGGGACCGGCGGAACAATTACCGGTGTTGGTGAAGTATTGAAAGCCAGGAAACCTGGTGTACAGATCATTGCAGTTGAACCAACTGATTCACCCGTTTTATCTGGTGGAAATCCAGGCCCACATAAAATCCAGGGGATTGGAGCCGGGTTCGTACCTGATGTTCTGAACCGTAGCGTGATCGACGAGATCATCACAGTAACCAACCAGCAATCGTTTGAAACCAGTCGCCAATTGGCTCGGACAGAAGGTTTGCTTGTGGGGATTTCATGTGGTGCAGCAGCCTATGCCGCCCTGCAGGTGGCCAAACGCCCGGAAAACAAAGGAAAAAAGATCGTGGTTATTTTACCCGATACAGGCGAACGTTACCTATCGACAATCCTGTATCAGTTTGATGACGAACCGGTTAAAGCATAAAGAAATATCCTGTTGGCAATGGCAAAGATTTCAAAAAATATTACAGATTTAATCGGGAATACGCCCCTTCTTGCCCTGAACAAGATTGGAAAACTGTATAATCTTGATGCACAAATAATTGCAAAATTGGAGTCTTTCAATCCAGCACGTAGCGTAAAAGACCGGTTGGGATTTGCAATGATCGATGTGGCAGAAAAGCAGGACTGGATCGATAAAAACACGGTGATCATTGAACCGACAAGTGGAAATACCGGGATTGCCCTCGCTTACATTGCCGCTGCCAAAGGCTACCGGTTGATCTTGGTCATGCCCGATTCCATGAGCATTGAGCGCAGAAATATCTTAAAAGCATTGGGTGCGGAAGTAGTTCTGAGTCCCGGCTATGAAGGCATGGGAGGCGCGATCCGCAAGGCCACTGAACTGAAAAATAGTTTTCCGAAAGCGTTTATTCCCCAACAGTTCAACAATCCAGCAAATCCTGCGATTCACCGGAAAACAACTGCAATCGAAATTTGGGAAGATACCGGTGGTAACGTCGATATTTTTATTGCAGGAGTTGGAACCGGAGGGACAATTACTGGAGTA
>CAIYPA010000392.1 GCA_903927965.1 uncultured Bacteroidia bacterium
CCAAAAGGATTTGTTTGCCACCAGAATTGCTAGGGATCAATCCAACGACTTCAGGACCTGTAGGAAGTGCAGCACCCGAAGTTTTTAGGAATTGTTGAGCCAGCGGTGAACCAGAACCAGCAACAACTATTGTTAGTCCATCGCCTTTTGCCTGGTCAGTTTGGGTCAACCTCGAAACAATGATTTTGTTGGAAACCAATGATTTCTCCAGTTCCGAAATTGCCCATTGAACAGGTTTCGAACTGGCTAGTGCATCGGTTGGGTCGTAAACAATGGCAATCCCTATCTCCTTGATTCCCGTAAAACCCAATGATGTGATTCCCAGCGTGCCGATCCCGGTCAGTTTCATAAACTTCCGTCGGCTAAGTCCTTTTTCGGTGTTCACTAGTCGTTAATTTGTTTTTAATGTTGCCAATTCAAAAGCGATTTTCTTCGAGCTAAGTGAAACTTTGAACTTTGGTGATTTGGTGGTTGATGATCAATTATGCCACAAAGTCACCAAGACACTAAGGATCACAAAGAACCCCAATACATTATTTCAGTTCTTTAGTTTTTATCATAACCCTAATATGAAAAACAGTTGTTTTATCTTTTATCATTTTTTTCAATCCTTGCAGTCAATCCTTAGTGAATCTTAGAGCCTTCGTGTCTTTGTGGCAATCAACATTCAAAGTTTTCCCGCTATCCCAATTTTCACATCGCCCAATCTTCAAATTTTCAAATCCCCTAATTTTCAAATTTTCAAATCTTCAAATTGATAAATTTTCAAATCAATTGTATCGAGTAATCGTCACCGGCCCCAACAACCCCGAAGCCATGGGTTTCCAGCCAGAAGCATCGAACGGTTTGTAATCGATGTTTACAAAGTTGATTTCATGGTAATTGCGCCATTGCTCCTTGTTCTGGTCCATCTGCCTGATCCTATTCGCCATCAGGTTCGCCACTTCGATGGTGATCGTATTCTGGCCTGGTTTCAGGAACTTTTTGATCCTTGCCGTAAAAGGAATATTCCACAAGATACCGGCATCCTGACCATTCACATAAACCCTTGCACTTTCGCAGACTTTTCCAAGATCGATCTGGTATTCTCCCGAAAGATTACCCTTTAATTCAAAGGTAGTTGTGTAAATCGCTGTGCCAGAGAAGTTTTGTGCATCAGGGTCAGTCAGTTCCGTCCATGAAACCAATTTTGTAAGCTCTTTTGCCGATGGGATTTTTGCGCCACCCTCTTTAAAAGACAATTTCCAGGGACCTGCCAATTCAACAGGGGACTGTTTCTTTTCTAGATATTCCCAATTGCCTGATTTTATTTGAGTTGGGGAAGCCAGCACAAACATTGCCTCGCCCGATTGCAATTGCAGATGGACTTTGGTTGTCCCGTTTAAAATCTGAGTCTGTGCCAAGCCCGTTGCACCCGATTGTGGATCAAGCAACAAACAATCCATGGCTTTTTCGTTGATCGGCAAGTAGTTGTCGATGGCCTTGGGGGAATGGTTGACGAGATAATAATAAACACCCTTGTTGCTTTTGCGACGGATGTATTTCAATCCCGAATCGACCAACTTTTCATTGGAGATCTTTTTCAGGTCCAACGCTTCCTGAACATTTTCTGCCAGGATAATTTCACCTTTCCCGATTTTGGCAGATTTCACATTTCCGGAAACTATCGTCAATTGAATGTCCTTGATGATTTTCTTAAGCAGTATACGCCTATCCTCCAGTTTGTTGTTTCCGGGAACATCCCGGGGAAATTGTTGAAAGATCACCAATGCCCCCTTTGCGGCCATGTCGATGATTTTCTGAAGGGTCGTTTCGGGCATATATCCGGTCGCCGGGATCACCAAAGTCCGGTATGACGCACCCGATTTTGCCGACAATTGGTTCTCCTTGATTGTGAGGTTGTTCAATAATTTGTCCGAAACAAAATCGAGCGAGTAACCCTGTTTCATCCACTCTTTCACATCTTTGCAAAATGGGGTGGGGTAGAGCCATTTGTCTATCGAGTGGATTGCCAGCATCATATCGGGATTCGCCTGTTCCATCCACACATCGTAAACCGGCCAATAAACAAGCAGGTCGTTGTGTGGTGCCCCGCTTTGAAGCACCGACTGGCAACGGGCAATGTAATCGTTGAGGCCGCGCAGGTGGGGAAAGAAACTGTTCGACGGCGCAAAGTTCACGGAGGCATAAAACAACCATCCCGGCCAACTCGCTTCTGCGGGGGAGTAGGCCAGACCATGATAAAAAACCCTGTTCACGCCCGACAGGAAGGCTTGCTCCACCTCAGGTTTGCATTGCGAGAGCGACACACGAAAATGTTCGCCGAGCCAGGTAAACGTCTCGCACGAGGTGAGCTTTTTGCCCGACACATTGGCGGCCGACGAGGCAAATTTCATCATCACGGGATCGGGATCGACATTGCGGATATCGGCACTGTCGCGGCGGAGGCCCGGAATGGGGAAGTAGCTGCTCCCAAACGTCTCACATTCGGGAATATCGGCTGCTGCGTACAAATCGAGCAGGTTTCCCGGCGAACCATGTGCCTGGTTGCGCGTGAGGCTCCCTTTCTTGTTGGCCCATTTGGTCCAGTTGATGAGGAAATTATCGTGCAACAGGTCGGAGATCGTCTCGCGGTAGTCGCACTGCACACGGCGTGAAAGATCGGTAGTGGCCTTTTTTTCGGCAAGCTCGCGCAGGTAAGGTTGAAGCTCATAACCCCGCCTTATCAGGAATTCATCGAAGAGCGAAGCGGTCCAGTTGGTGCCATAAACTTCATAACTATCGTTAAAAAAGGTATTTACGCCATGGTTAGAATTTATGAAAGCCGAATCGAACCGGGAAAGATAGGTCATCAGCCCTTCTTCCGAGAAATGGTCAAAGGTCAATCCTTCGCCACCGGGGGCCGCACGTTTGACTTTCTGGAGGGTCTTGCCACAAAAAGCAGCATAGATTTCCCAATCGCCGTCTGTGGCAGTCCAGTTGATTATTCCGGAGTCATTGGTCAGCAGCATAAGGTCCTTTGTCTGACCCTTTGTATTGTAGGCAGTTGCAGCCTGAAGTGTTACGCCCGCCCTGAGTTGTTGAGGATCGGTTGGGATGATCTTCCCGCTGAGTTTTTCACCGTTCTTCAGGTTATATTTTTGAATGATCAATTTGGACGCAGCTACCTCGGGAGTAATTTGCGGACCACCAAATGGCCAGCCCGTGCCGAGGTTCATATCGATCCCCATTTTGTTTTTGTAGGCTTCGCGCACCGATACATCGAGCATCTTCATCCATCCCGGCGAGAGGTAAGGGAGGTATTTGGATTCAAATCCGACGGCACCATAGATGGGGGTCACCTCAAGTCCGCCAAAGCCTGCGCCGTTGTATTGTGCCATTAGCCTGACCAGGTTGTTTTCGTCAACGGCGCTCCCCATCCACCACCACCGCGCCCATGGCCTTGTCTCTTTGGTAATTTTTGGCCAGTTGGTCTGGGCCATCGAAGGAGTGGGCAAAACAGAGTTCAATCCCATCGAAATCACGAACACGAGCAGCAACGGAAACACAAAAACAGTTGGCCTCTTCATGGTAGTTAATTTTAATCCCCAAATATAGCCATTCCCCTGTATCCTTCAACGCCCCCCGGTCTGGCCGCCCCAAATTTAGGGAGTTTTGGGGAAGATTTGTGGAATAAATTGGAGGATTGGGATTAAGATGATCCGGATTTTAAGTAACGACAGGATGGTTCAGTTTTAAGGAGAAAGTTTTTTGGAAATATTTATGATTGATTGACAATTCGTAAGGAATAAAATTTTACTTTAGCAAAAAATAAAAAACGGTGATTAGCGAACAAGTGCCCCAGTTTTTGGATAGAATGTGCGGATTTACAGTTCTGATAAACGTTTGAGAAAAATTAAAAACCAATAATATGAACGGCTTAAATAACGATGCGGAGAAAAAATCTTTTTTTAAACAGTTGTTATCTAGATTTAAAAAATCGGACAAAATTAAACCAATTATTAAGCAAATTGCAATTAATAATCAAGGGAATAATAATTTTCAATTTCAAGAAATTAAAAATTCAGAAATAACAACTTTAATCAATAATGGTTTAGTCACGGATGATGTAGAAAAAATGCTAAAATTACTTTTTAGTGATTTTAAAGTTGAAATTGTAGAAATTTTTAAACAAATTGGATACAATACTGTACATACTCTAGGCAACGAAAATATTGTATTGAAGGATATCAATAATTCTAGCATTACCATAAACCAAATTCCAAATGATTTACTTATGCAATTGGCTGAAAATTTAAAAAAATTACTTGCCTCAGAAAAAGATGATACAGATGGAATATTACGTTATAGTGTGCCTGTCCGTCCGTCATATTTTGTGGGTAGAGCAAATAAACTTACTGAAATTCATGAAAAAATTGCTCAAATAGACAATCGACAAAATATTTTTTTGGTTAGCGGAGTTGGTGGAATGGGTAAAACAACCCTCGTTCAGAAATATATAAATTCAGTAAACTGTCAAATGCATTTTCAACGAATGATTTATATTTCAGTTCAAAACGATTTGGAAAGAGTATACATTGATACCATTGCAAAGGTGTTTAAAATTGATTTAACAAAATGTCCGAAAACTGAAGACCAGAAACAATTAATAAACGATACTTTAATAAAATGTAAAGGTAATAACCTCATTTTTATCGATAATGCCAATGATAAAGACCAATTGGAATTTTGTTTGGAGTTGTTTAAAGCAAGCAACTGGAAGTTTTTAATAACCACTCGAACTCAACCCGATAAATACCGTTTTGCAATGATTGATGTTAATGAATTGGAAATGTCTGAAGCAATAAGTTTATTCCAACATTATTATAACCCTAAAAAAGCAGATGAAAAGGAATTGACTTTATTATTGAACCATATTTTCAGACATACTTTACTAACAGAATTGCTCGCTAAAGTTGGGTTAAAAAAAGGTTGGCAAGTTTCTAAGTTGTTTGAAATTCTTAATGAGCAAGACAGGTTAATCAAAGCAATGGGTGATCAGAAACTCGCTATTCCTGTGGATACTGGATTACATGCAGAGTTTAATAAAGGTTTAAAATACGATACATTGCATCATTATATACGTAGTTTATTTGAACCTGAAAAACTTGACACTGAACATATTACAATGGTGCGCTTTTTCTCGGTTTTGCCTGCTGACGATATTTCTATTGCGCATTTAAAAACTCTTTGGCGGGTTAATGAATCTGAAGAAAACAATTTTGAAGAGCGTTTAGATTACTTGAAACAATGGGGTTGGTTGTCTGGTAAACATATAGAACAAATAAACAAAAATATCCAATCACTCACCTATGCAATGCATCCTTTGGTGCAAGAAGTAGTATATGATAAATTACCACCCGATGCGGACAATGTAGAACCATTGGTAATAACGGTTACTCAAATTTTAGACCAACCACTCAATTATTCATTTGAATTTATGGATTTTGCAAAATCAATTATAGATAAATTGAATCTATTAAACAATCGGAACTAATGGAACTGTTAATAAAAAACGCCAAATTTGCTGATTTAAACTATACATTATCAGTCAAGTATATAGAAAAAGGTGATTTGCCAAAAGCTTTACAATACATGGAAGGATCGTTTGAAATTCGTAAACATTTAAATGATGTAAACTCTGTAGTTTGTCTTGAACGACTAGGTTCCATCCATACAACGCTAGGCAATTTTGATAGAGCATTGGAATATTATCAGAACAATACACAATTATCAGAAATACTTTATCAAGCCGATAAACACAACAAAGATTTGAAGAATGGGCTGGCAATCTCCTATGAAAAGCTTGGCGAAATTTATGAATTGCACGGTGATTTTATTAGAGCATTAAAATATTATAAAAAAGAGCAGCTTATAAAGCATGAACTTTATACAGAAGATAAAATAAGCGAAAATATAAAAAACGGACTAGCTATTTCATTCGAAAGATTAGGTGTAATTTACGAGAAATTAGGTGATTTTACAACAGCATTAGAATATTATAAAGAAGAACATCTATTAAGACAAGAGCTTTATCAATCAAATTCAACCAGTGAAAAAATAAAAAATGGATTGGCCAGCTCCTATGAAAAACTTGGAGGAATTTATGAAAAACAAGGTTGTTTAAGCACTGCATTAGAATGCTTTCTGAAAGAACTAACACTAATGCAGGAGTTATACACCAATAATGAGTTAAGTGAAAGTCTAAAAAATGGGCTAGCTATTTCATATAATAGACTTGGCGGAGTTTATGAAATGCTGGGAGATTATACAAATGGACTTAAATATTATAAAGATAATAATAAATTATTTGAGGAGCTAAGTCTATCAAATAAAAACTCTCAATCTCTACAAGAAGGGTTGGCAATATCTTATGATAGACTTGGAGGAATTTATGCAAAGAAAGGTAATCCTTCGGAAGCTTTTGAATATTATCAAAAGAATAAGGGATTATGCGAGAAACTTTATAAAGCTAATACAAGCAACGAAAATTTGAAACAAACATTGGCAATTTGCTACGCTAAATTTGGCAGAATTTATAAATTACAAGGCAACTTTAACCAAGCATTGGATTACTTTCAGAAATGTAATCAATTTTGTGAAGAGATAAACAAATCGAATTCGCTAAATGAAAGTGCGAATCAGTGGCTTGCGGTATCATATGAAAACTTAGGTGAAATTTATGAAGAACGTGGAGAATTAGTCCAGGCTATGATATACTATCAGAAAGAATCAAAATTGAGTGAAAAGCTTTTTTCATCGAATCAATCCAATGAAGGTTTGAAACATGGACTGGCAAACTCATACTCCAAAATTGGCAGAATTTATGAATTACAAAAAAATTATGCCAAAGCAATGGAATCCTATGAGAAATATAATCAATTTGAAGAAGAGCTTTTCAAACTAAATCCTAATAATGAAAATCTAAAACATGCATTAGCTATTTCCTATGAAAATATAGGTAGAATTTATGAGGAACAGGGTGACCATACAAAAGCATTAGATTATTATCTGAATGAAGTCATATTTCAAAAGGAACTCTGCCAATCGAATCAACAAAATGAAAGTTTCAAAAGGGGGCTTGCAATTTCTTTAGGAAAACTTGGTGGAATTTATGAAGTACAGGGCAACTATATCAAAGCATTAGAAAATTATCAAAATTGTTTGCAATTTGCAAAAGAACTTTATCAATCCAATCAAAATGACGCAGATTTAGTTTATGGATTAGCTTCTTCATTGATTTGGATTGGTTTTACTTATCAAAAGATTAAGGAAAAAGAAAAATCAATTTCTTACTATATGGAAGCTTTAACATTATTAGAAAATCTATGCAAAAGAACACCAATACCTCAATATACTTATCAGCTAAATTGGGTTAGAAATACAATTTCTAAATTGAAATAATTTGAAGATAATATATGATTGTAAAATATTATGATGCTTAACAATTTAATAATTAACAATTTATAATAAAAGAATATGGAATATAAAAAGACAGCCAATACAATGACAGTAGATGATTTCCGAAATCGTCTATTCATTTCTGTTAAAATGGTGGAAGAAATCCTTTCATTATATAGAAAAGGAAAAGTTGATGGACATGAGCCAAGAATCCAAATGATTGGAGAAAATTTATATCAATTAGGAGGTGAAGAATCTTTGAAAACTGCAAAAAATAAGATTCTTCTGGAACTTGGAAATGAAGTTCTATTGAATATAGAATATTTGTGGAGAGACGTTACAAAAAAAAGAAGGGATCCATTAGCAATTCATGATATAATTTTGATTGAAACATCTGGATATATGACTACCAATTTATTTAAACAAGAAAAACTATAATTATGTGGTTCTTCAATAAAAGCAAAAATTTTGAAAATATTCATAAAATTAGTGAAGAAGTAAGAATATTAATTAAACAAGAAAAGTGGAAAAAGGCTGAAAAGTTACTTACTCACGCTATTGATAAAATTGCGAAAGACTGCGGTTTTAATGAAAAAATGTTAACCCAGAATTCCATTGTTTCAATTTTAATGAAGAATGGTGCCGAAAAGTTACCTCGTAAAGATCTATCTTTTTTATTTTGTCATAGAGGCACAGTTTATCGTAATATGCATAAATTTAATCCAGCAGCAAGTGATTATGCAAAGGCTATTAGATTAGACGAAAGTAACTGGCAAGCTTATTTTCTACAAGGAAATGTATTTGTTCAAGATTTGAAAGAAGATTTTGAGGCTGCGCTAATGAATTATGACATTGCATTATCTTTAAACCCTCAAAATCCAGATATTTATTACAATAGAGGATTATTACATAAATTCTTGGGTGATTTCGGACATGCGATAAGTGATTTTGAAACAGTGTTAATGCTTAACCCAACGCATTCTGGTTCAAAGAATAATCTTTCAGGTCTAAAAGCGATAAAACGAGGATTAAATGACCATTTTAAATCCTCCTTCGAGAATTATATTAATTAAAATATCCCATTAAAATAGGTCAAAAATTTTGTCATCTCCGTTTTTATAAGACAATCCGCTGTTCCAATTTTTAATGGAATTGAATATATTGCAGACCGAATTACAATTGACGAAAACATTTGTAATATACGTCCTACAATCAGGGGTACAAGGATTAGTGTCCAAACAATTCTTGACTATTTATCAGCCGGCGATTCGGCACAAGACATTTTGGATCAATATCCTACTTTGGAACCGGATGACATCAATGCAAGCCTGAAGTTTGCCGCAGATTTGATGAACCGGATTTAATTAACTTTCAGGTATTAGCATTTCAATTTAAATACAGCCAATTAATTGCTTTTCCGCTTAATTCATCCTAACTTTGGGTAAGCGTTATTAAGAAACACACGCTACCAACTTGGAAAATAGTCATTACAATTTTAAAACATATCATTGTGAAAAAACATGCAGAACTATTTAACCCGAGGCCATATATGGAATTGGCAATTGAGGAGATGAACAAAAGTCTGAATGAAACAAGGCAAGATGGCAAAGTTCCTCCTAAGGTAGGTGCGATTTTGTTATTTCCTGATGGCAAAATAGAAAGGGCTCATCGGGGAGAACTTAGAGAGGGCGATCATGCAGAATTCACATTACTTGAAAGGAAATTGGGCAATAAAAAACTTGATGACTGTATTTTGTTCACCACTCTGGAACCGTGTGTTGAAAGAAACCATCCCAAAATAGCTTGCTGTAAGCGAACGTCAAAAGCAAGAATAAAAACAGTATATGTTGGTATAACCGATCCTGATCATACAGTTGATGGGAAGGGAATTAAACACCTCGAAAACAACCAGGTAAAAATAATCATGTTTGACAGGGATCTTCAAAAGATTATAGAAGATGAAAATGCCGAATTTATCAAACAAGCGAATGAACGTAAGAAGAAAAAAGAGGAATTTGATTTGCGGTCTCCAATAGAAAAAGCAATTCAATCAGCAGAATTAAATGATTTTTCTGACGAGGCATTAAACAAGTTTATTTCTGAAGCAAAGTTGGATTTTCAATCTTCGGAGACTTCCTTTCATGATTTTCTTGCGGATGTAGGTGTAATTCAACTTGATAAGATCGATAATGTTTACAGGCCAACAGGTTTTGGCATCCTACTTTTTGGGAAGAATCCAAGGAGTAAGTTCAAGCAAGCAGCATTTATGGCATCTGTAGAATATGGAAAGAACAAAGTCGAACCAAAAACGTTCGACCAAGCGCTTGTTTTGATTCCTGACCTTATTGAAGAATGGCTTTTAAAAGTGTTACCTCTAGCAAAAGATACATCATCTTTCAAAAGAAAAGATATTCCTGATTTTCCACCAAAAGTTCTTCGAGAGGCAATAATTAATGCGTTAGTTCATAGAGATTATATGATAGAGGGGGCAAAATCCTCCATTGAGATCGACGATGCTAAAATTGTTGTTAAAAGTCCTGGAACACCTTTACCGTCAATTTCACTTGAACAACTAAACACTTTCAAAGCTCCATCTATTAGCAGAAATCCTATGCTCACCTATGTTTTCAGTTTAATGGACTATGTTGAGGAAAAAGGATTTGGAATGAAGGCACTAAGATCCTTATATGCAGATTTTAACTTACCATTGCCTGAATATACTTTTGAAGAACCTTTTTTATCACTTATTTTTCCACGTAATATGGAAGCTGTGGCGGGTGTTTCTGTTCATGAAGGAATATCAGAATTAAATGCCGATGAACTCAAAGGTTTTGAATGGATAAAAAGTCAAGGAGAAGTTTCTGCCAAGGATTATACGATTCGGTTTGGAGTATCAGCTAGGACTACGAGCCGGCATCTTGGTAAAATGATTGAATATCATTTAATAAGAACTAATGGAGAAAATTCTAAATCACCCAGGTTGAAGTACCGTGCAACATAGACAGGAAGATAGACTTGCTGTCTATGTTGAAGTTAATCGAATTAAAAATAAACCTAAACATGGACAAGAGCATGGATCCAATGTCTATGTGGCAGTTCCCTTTTTATTGGTATCAACCATTGAATCGCCCAAACCAATCCAGATATAACAAGATGAGCTTGCAGGACAGCCATTTTTTGAATGAATTTTTGAAATTTGGATTATGGAATATATCGAAGACCGTATAACAATTGACGACAACATATGTAAATGAAGTTAAAGTTTCCAAAAATCAGTTATAGTGTGACTTATCGGCTTTGTTTATAAAAAGTTTCGCCATTTTTCAAATCTTTAATCTTACAACAGCCTAAAATTCCGTAAATTTGTACCAATTAAATGGAAGTATTATGAAATTTGTTGATATTAAGAACGATATAGCATTTAGGAAGATTTTTGGAAATGAGAATAAGAAAGAAATTTTAATCTCATTTCTTAATGCTGTACTTGAATTGCCTAAAGGAAAAAAAATAATTAAAGTTGAAATTAAAAATCCATATCAACTGCCTGAAATAAAGGATTTAAAAAGTTCAATTCTTGATGTTCGTGCAACTGACGAAAGAAATATTTCTTATATAGTGGAAATGCAAGTTGAAGAGCTTGAAGGTTTTGATAAACGAGTTCAATATTATACTGCAAAACAGTATTCATCGCAAATTAATAAGGGAGATGAATATCCAAAATTAAATCAAGTAATTTTCATTGGTATTTTGGATTTCATTTTTTTTGAAGACGATGATGATTATATTACAAGACATCGAACTGTCAATATTAAAACTCAAAAAAGTACTTTAAACGGAATGGAGTACAATTTTATTGAGTTACCCAAATTTATTAAGGAATTGAGAGATATTAAAACACTTGTTGATAAGTGGATTTATTTTATAAAAAATGCAGAAAATCTTGATGTTATCCCTGCCGATTTGAAAGATGAAGGATTAAAACACGCATACGAAGACGCATATAGACATAATTGGACAAAAGAAGAATTAGAAGCATACCATTATGCAGAAATGCGACGACAGGATGAAAAGGGTAAAACAGATATAGCAGTAAGAAAAGGAATAGAAAAAGCAATAGAAGAAACTGTGATTGAATTATTTAAAAATAATGTTGATATAGTAATAATTGCTAAATCTACAAAATTAACAGTTAAACAAGTTACAGAAATATTAAAACGTAATGGTCTGATAACGAAATGAATGAAAGCTGCTAACATATTGTGAGGGTTCATTGCCTTTTTATGTGGGCTTTGGCGTTGCCCTAGCTTAAATACTTGAAAGATTACATAGATTTATGTCAAAGCAGTGATAATTATCTTTACCGGAAAAATTTGAATTATGGAATATATCGCAGATCGTATTACAATTGACGACAACATATGTAATGGACGTCCTACCATCAGGGGTACAAGGATTAGTGTCCAAACAATTCTTGACTATTTATCAGCCGGCGATTCATCGCAAGACATTTTGGATCAATATCCATCTTTGGAACCGGATGACATCAAAGCTTGTTTAAAGTTGCCGCCGATTTGAGGAACCCGAATTATTCAATTAAACTTCAGTGATCAAGTGCTTTATTTAAATTTCACCCGATTAATTGCTTTTCAACTTTATTCATCCTACTTTTGGAAAATGTTAAATGAACCGTTATACGTTTCAGGCAACAAAAAGCAATGAACAAAATAACAATTTTTCAAAATATATAAAGATGATTAAACCCCAAATACCTGAAAATGAAAGCGAGAGATTAGAAAATCTTAAATCTTACGCTATTCTGGATACGCTTCCTGAAAAGGAATATGACGAAATTACATATCTTGCCTCTCAAATATGTGGAATGCCAATTTCCTTGATCAGTTTAATTGACGAAACCAGACAATGGTTCAAATCACATCATGGAACGGAAGCCACTGAAACACCAAGGGAACTTGCTTTCTGTGCTCATGCCATCAACGACCAGGATAAAATATTGATCGTTCCTGATTCAAGAATGGATGAAAGGTTTCATGACAATCCGTTGGTAACAGATAATCCATTTGTAATATTCTATGCTGGTGTACCCTTGGTTACACCCAATGGATATTCATTGGGTACACTTTGTGTCATAGATAATGTACCGAGAAAATTAGATGAATCACAAATTCTATCTTTAAAAGCTTTAGCCAATCAGTTGGTTAAATTATTGGAATTGAGAATCTCCGTTATTGAATTAAACAAGTCAGTGGAGGAGTTAAAAGAATTAAATGCGGTTAAAGATAAGCTGTTTTCAATCATCGGACACGATTTAAGGGGGCCGATTGGTGGTTTTAAATCGTTAATCGAACTATTAATTTCAGATTATGATTTATCTGATACAAAGAGTTTAATTGAGATTTTGCAAATGATTCAAAAAACAGCCAATTCAACTTATGATTTATTGGAAAATCTTTTAACTTGGGCACGATCGCAACGAAATGAAATCGTTTATGCTCCGGAAGAAATAAAGCTACAAAAAATTGTATCCTTAACGGTTGATTTATTTACTGAATTAACTCAAAACAAAGGAATTAGCGTTATTAATAATGTTCAGGAAAACACGATTGTTTTTGCAGATAAAAATATGTTAATGACAGTCTTGCGTAATTTAATCTCAAATGCAATCAAATTCACGTCAAGCGGGAAACAAATTCTAATAACCTCTGATCAAAATAATACCGAACAAATGATTACAATAAAAGACCAAGGCACCGGAATTTCACCTGAAAATTTGTTAAAACTATTTAGGAACAATGAACATTTGACAACCTATGGAACAGATGGTGAGAAAGGCAGTGGTTTAGGTCTTTTATTATGCAAAGATTTCATAGAAAAACACAATGGGAAAATTTGGGCCGAAAGTGAATTGGATAAAGGAAGTACTTTCAAATTTACTTTACCAATTAAAAGATGAATCTAAAAGTGTGAATTATGTAACTTTTATCTAAAAAAGTGTAACCTTTTTTGTTATCAAGCACCATATCTTTGCCAAATAGTTTTAAATTAGAAATTCAAATTTATATAAAAAATGGAAAAGTATAGCATGATAGCTCAAATCGTCGTTGCTTTATCAATAGGTTTTGTGTGGATATTTCGTTTCGACAATATTGTTAAAGAATTTAACCAATATGGTTTATCCAATTTAACCAGAACCATAGTAGGAGCACTAAAAATAGTCCTATCGACATTGTTGATTGCTGGCATTTGGTATCCATCGTTGGTGCTTGTACCTGCACTGTTCATGGCATTTCTAATGTGTTGTGCACAATATTTTCATTTTAAAGTAAACAATTCCTGGTACAAACATGCCCCATCTCTTCTGTTGCTCCTCTTGTGTCTTTTTATCGCAGCGGTTTCCTTAAAGGGCATACAATGAGGCATTTATTGCTTGCATTGATCATCATTTCAAGTATCTCTTTCTTGTCGTACGGAATTACTCATTTTACATCTTCGAAGATGAAAGATGAGTTTAAACGTTTTGGTTTGGAGAAATTTGGGACAATGACTGCAATTTTAGAACTGGCAGGGGCTGTGGGACTATTGGTGGGATTAGGGTTTAATGTTGTCTTGTTGATTTCTTCAGGCGGACTAACATTGTTGATGCTTTTGGGAATTATAGTCAGGATAAAAGTTAAAGATAGCTTTTTGGTTTTATTACCAGCGCTGATTTTTATGTTGTTAAATTTGTTGATATTTTTTATTAATTGTTTTTCTTCTTAATTCATCCTACATTTGGCAAAGGTTGGACAAAACCGATTGTTCTAAATAGGTCATCGAAAAAGGAAGTCGCAGATGAGTACGGAAAAACGAACATACGAAGAATTGTTGTTTGAAAATGAAAACCTGAAAAAGTGTTTGTCTGAATTGGAAGACAATTCATTACACACGGGTTTATCCAAGAGCGAAGAGAAATACCGTGCTTTGGTCAACAACGTCAAAAGCATCATCTATACGCTGGAAAATGATGGTACAGTTACCTATGTTTCACCAAGTTGGAAACATCTTTTGGGCCACGATCCCGATGAAATCATCGGCACCAATTTTGCCCCGCTTATTTACCCTGAGGACCTTCCAAACTGCATCGATTTTCTCCGGAAAACTGCAGATACAGGAACGATTCAACCTGACCAGGAATACCGAATCTTTCACAAAGACGGTTCCTTGCGCTGGCATCGCTCGGTTGTTACCCCATTTTTCGATGACCAAAATCAGTTTTTGTATTTCATCGGAAATGCCACCGATATTACGAAACGTAAAAGTGTAGAACAGGCCTTGAACGACAGTGAAGAAAAATACCGGACATTGGTCCAATTTTCGGGCGACCCAATTTTTTGTTTCAATCCGGATGAGACTTATCGTTTTGTCAACGAGGCTTTTGCAAAAGTAGTTGGAAGGCAGGCTAAAGATATTATTGGCATTACACCTCATTCCATTTTCGGTTACGAAGAGGGTGAAAACAGGCTTCGGCTTGTACGCCAGGTTCTTAAAAGCGGAGAAAAGGGTGAAATTGAAGTGGTCGTTGTTTTGCCTTCCGGAAAAAAAGCCTATTTCATTACAATTGCCGACCCCGTTAAAGATGATCACGGCAATATCTGTTGGGTCTCCTGTATATCGAAAAATATTACGGCACGCAAAGAAGATGAATTGTTGATCAAACAACAAAACAACGAGCTGCAAAAACTCAATGCCGACAAGGACCGTTTTATGACAATCCTGGCACATGATTTAAGGAGCCCTTTCAATTCGATCCTTGGGCTTCTCGATTTATTGATCAGGAATATCCACAAATATGATATTAACAAAATAGAAAAACAAATAAACACGGTCAATAATTCGGCAAAAGCGACTTACAGGCTATTGGAAGATGTCTTGTTGTGGATAAGGGCCAATTCGGGTAAAATACCCTATGAACCCCAAAAGTTGAGTTTAACAAATATCTGTCTTGAAGTGACAGAGAACCTGGAATTGGCTGCAAATACCAAGCAAATATCAATCAATCAATTGGCTTTGGCTGGAATCAATGTTTTCGCCGATATCAACATGTTGACGACTATTTTGCGAAACATCATTTCGAATGCAATAAAATTTTCAAACTTGGGAGGCCTGGTCAATATTTCTTCCTCAACGGACCATGAAATGGCAACCATTACAGTATCGGACAACGGAATAGGGATGGCACCCGAAATAATTGCCAAACTGTTCGACCTTTCTGGATTATACACAACAAAAGGAACAGGGAATGAAAGCGGTACAGGTTTGGGATTATTGATCTGCAAAGAGTTCGTGGAAAGGCATGGAGGGAAAATCTGGGTCGAAAGCGAAGTTGGGAAGGGGGCAGATTTCAGGTTCACATTGCCATGTCTGGAAGAGGGATCTTAAAATCAAAAAAAGATGGATACAAAATTTGGGATTAAAATTGTGTTCACAGTCATTTTATTAACCTTTGTGAACTTTCTATTGGATTGGATCCAGGGATCGGCATCCAACGCCATAGATTATGGATTTCAAACAATCTCCAATTTTCTCATATTTATTTTGCTGGGATATTCTATCATTCGCTCCGATTTATCTGGGATAAGGCTTTCCCTTTCTGTTTTTGGTATCTACTACCTTATTGGATCGCTCAATTTACTGGTGGAAGCATTCATATTCAAGTTAACGGATTTTTCGGGTATAATTAGTTTGATTCCCAGGAGTTTAATTACAGCCCTGGTCATTGCCCCGGTACTTGTCTATTTATCCAATAAATGGCAATATAAATCAAGAGGGATAGAATTTGAAGCCAGACCTGCAATTGGCTGGATATGGCGTATAGTTGTTGGTGATGTTCTATACCTCGTTTTTTATATTGTTGCCGGTTTGACCTTGATCCATGTTTTCCCGGATTTGGTGAAATTTTACAACGAGAAAACCCCTCCACCTCCAGAGTTGATATTTGGTGTCCAATTGATAAGGGGTTTGGTTTTTAGTGCAACAGCTATTTTGGTAAGCAGGACAACCGATTTGTCGTTGTCGAAAAAGGCTGTTCTGATTGGCCTGATATTCTCTATCATCGGTGGTATTGCCCCTTTGATTTTACCAAGTGCCGAAATGCCTCCCAATATAAGACTTGGACATGGTTTCGAGGTGGGTATTTCAAATTTCCTTTATGGACTATTACTTGGGTATTTACTGGGACAGAAACCGAAAAACCCATTGTAAGCGACAAAAAATCTATCAGATAAATAAGCAGCAATATATTAATCTTATAAATTCTATTGGTTATGGAATTCACAACAGAACAAGCAAAGACAGTATTTGACCTGATCAGGACCGTAAACCCGTACGCTTATCTTCTTTTGCTGTCGTTGATTTTGCCCATTTTTTGGATTACACTGAAAAAAGCGTTCGGCATTTCAGAAAAAAAGGCTGATTTAGACATCCCTATTTCGAAGAAAACATACAATAGGGTCATTTCCACAATTGTTTCAACCATTTCTTTGAAAGGTGATAAAGCAGACAAAGTCGTTTTCTATATCTGTATATTCGCATTTATAATTGGAGGGATTGTCGTAAAGGTAGGGGAGTATAAGGAGGAAATGCTTAGGCAAAAAACAATTGGTCTGAAGAAATATCTTGAAGGACGAAATTTGACATTTCTCCGTATGGATTCCCCTATTATTAAAAATCTCACCAATAATACGATTGAAGATATATTGTATAATTATCCGAATGAATTTGTAAAAACGAGTGATTCGATTATTATGTGCGTGGATACAAATGTTACAAAAAAAATTCTAAGAACTGTTTATCCTCTGTTAGAATCTTATTTGAGCCAAAAGCTAAAAATCAATTGTAAGATTAAAATTGACACTATAGGTTTAGGAGAAGCAGCTTGGTATGGGAACGTAAGAAGTTTTTTTACGCTTGACATTATCTATGGATTTTTATCACAACCTAGCAACAATGGTAGATTTGGAATTGATGTTGTAAAGGATAGTACTATAATTTATCAAATCAACCCGACGAAATGATTACTTTTTTTAATGTTTTTCCCGATTAAATAAATAGATATGACCCTGGATAAAAAAATTAAAATCTCACTGGCGACAACTTCCGACCGTGAGGATATTTATAAGATCCGCCACAACGTTTTTGCCTCAGAATTAAAGCAACATCATGAAAATGAACAAGGAAGTATCTCCGATCAGCTTGACAAATTCAATACCTATCTAATTGCTACAATAAACCAGGAAATAATCGGTTTTATCAGCATCACTCCTCCGGATGGAGGTATTTATTCGATCGATAAATACATTAAAAGGGCAGAACTCCCATTTGCCGTTGACAATGGCCTTTATGAAATGCGGATTTTGACTGTCCTGAAAGAACATCGCAATACGCCGGCAGCTTTGCTTTTGATGTGGGCAGCGTTTAGGTGGATTGAGGCCCACGGAGGTTCAAATATCATGGCAATTGGCCGGATTGAAATTTTGGAACTTTATCTAAAACTTGGGTTTATGGCAATGGGCCACAAGATTCAATCAGGCTCCGTCACATTTGAATTGCTTTTTGGCAACGTAAACAGTTTAAACGATCATATAGCAAACAACTATAAACCACTCTTTTCAAAACTTTTTAAGAACTGTATTTGGGATTTGGGGATCTCATTTTTCAAGCCTTCAGAATGTTACCATGGCGGTGATTTTTTTCAGGCAATAGGAACTGAGTTTGATGATCTCAGCAGAAGGAATCAAATTATCAATGCCGATGTTCTCGATGCCTGGTTTCCACCATCGCCAAAGATACTTAAGGAATTGGAAACCAACCTTTCATGGATTTGTAAGACCTCTCCACCCACCGACTGTAACGGGATGACAAATACAATCGCGCGATTCAGGGGCGTACAACCTGAGAATATACTTCCCGGTGCAGGTTCTTCCGACCTGATTTTCCAGGCTTTCCGGGCGTGGCTAACCTCCCGGTCGCGTGTGTTGATCCTCGATCCCTCATATGGTGAATACCCTCATGTTTTGGAAAATATCATTGGGTGTCATGTCGATCGTCTTGAACTTTTAAAGGAGGAGGGTTATATTGTCGATTTGGACAGGCTTATTGCACTTTCCAAAAATAGCTATGATTTGATTGTCCTTGTAAATCCCAACAGTCCGACAGGGCAACACATCGATCGGAAAGAGCTTGAAGCGGTGATTGACCTGATCCCTCACAACACACGGATCTGGATTGATGAGACTTATATTGAATATGTTGGGCAGGCTCAATCGCTAGAAAAATATGCTGCCAAACGAAGCAACGTCATCGTTTGCAAATCGATGTCAAAGGTATATGCCCTTAGCGGACTTCGTTCGGCATATTTGTGTGCATCACCCTACCAGTTGGAAAATCTGAGGTCCATTACACCTCCATGGGCAGTAAGCCTTCCATCCCAGATTGCGGCTGTAATTGCCTTGCAGGATGATCAATACTATTTAAATTGTTATCAACAAACGCACATTTTACGCGAAGAATTGGTTCAGGAGTTATCGGAAATAAATGGTTTAAACCCTGTCAAAACAAATACCAATTTTTTCCTCTGTCAACTACCTTCAGATGGGCCGGATGCAAAAACCGTTGTACAAAAATGCCGGGAAAAGGGATTGTACCTTAGAAATGCTTCCAACATGGGAAAACAGATAGGCGATTATACAATTCGGATAGCTGTAAAGGATAGGGAAACTAACAGGAAAATGGTCAATATTTTAAAAGAGGTATTGCTTGATAAAAACCTAAGAACTTAAATGGATTGCCGATGGAAAAAGCACCACCCAAAATATTTAGGTTTTGCCGATAGGGGCACACTGTCACAATCAATTTAATATCTGGCCAATTGTTTGCTTTTA
Source organism: uncultured Bacteroidia bacterium (assembly GCA_903927965.1). Taxonomy (GTDB): domain Bacteria; phylum Bacteroidota; class Bacteroidia; order Bacteroidales; family Prolixibacteraceae; genus JAAFHB01. The sequence continues at coordinate 19,377 of CAIYPA010000392.1, forward strand.
ATCCTTATTAAACCTACTTTTGGGAAAGGTAAAATAAATCACGATAGGTTATGTCTTATATAAATGGACAAAATTGTATTAACATTGTGAAAATAATAAGATTATAATGAATACGCTGGAAATCAAAAAGAGCTTTCACAATCTCATTGATAGCATTGATAATGAAAATATTCTCCTGTTGTTTTATGATTTGATGAAAAGTAAGTCATCACCAAAGGAAGGCCAAATCTGGAACAGGCTTACTCAGGAACAAAAGGATGAATTGATGCTATCGCTCAAAGAATCCGAAAACTCTGAAAATCTGATTAGCCATGAGGAGATGAAAGATAAGCATAAAAACAGGTCGACATCCTTTATCGGATAAGAGGAAAGAAGATTATTATTCTTGGTTTTTTCGATAACAGACAAAATCCATCAAAGAAACACCAATAAAAATCCGATTACCTTGTATGTAACCATTGCACCAAACCTTAAATGGATCACCGATGCAAAAAGCAGCACCCAAGATCTTTAAGCTTTGCGCATAGGTGCATTGCTGTATTTCCTAAAAAATCGACAAGACTATGTTTTTCCCTTTCAAAACATTTATATTTGCAAAAAGAGTAATGACATGAATATTCAAGCGAGAAAATTGATTTTAATTGAAGAATTCCTTCGTATTAGTGATGAAAGCCTGATCACCAAGCTAGAATCTTTTATCAAGCAAGAAAAGAAAGATATTCATGAAAGAAGCTTAAAACCCATGTCTTTGAACGAATTCCATGAAATGATCGACCAGGCGAAACGTGACAGCGATGAAGGTCGGGTTATCTCACATGAGGACCTTAAGAAAAAGGTTAAGTCATGGAAATAAGGATTGAATGGTCTGAGCTGTCGGAAAGACAGTTGAAGGACATCTTTGATTACTACTCAATTGAGGTTAGTCCGCGTGTTGCACGAAAGGTAATCAACAGAATCCTTAATCGGGTTACCCTTTTGGAAAGCAACCCATTAGCCGGTCCCAGAGAAGATCTTCTATCCGATTATCCGGAAGAATATAGATATTTGGTTGAAAGTAATTACAAAATCATTTACTGGAACAAGGATAACCTGATTACAATTGCATCTGTTTTTGATTGTAGGCAAAATCCAGAGAAAATCAAGAAGATATAGACCTTTCGGCTGATTTGTAATCATTGCACCAAACCTTCCTTTACCCTTTTCTTAACCCCCCAATCTTAGGCAACCATCCTTAAATGGATTACCGATGCAAAAAGCACCACCCAAAATATTTAAGTTTTGCCGGTAGGTGCTGCACAGTAATTGCCTTATTCATTGGGTAAAAGGCAAATAACATTTGATTTGTGGTCAAACCTTATTTACAAATTCTCTTTCAACCTTAATAGCTATCGTTTGAACCCCCGATTAAAACCATATTTACCTTATTTATGTAATGATGGAAGCCAATTCCTGCAAATAAGGTAAATAAGGTTGGGTTGTTCTTCTTCCAACGAGCTATTAAGGTAAGGAAAAAAGGAAAAATAAGGTTTGATTTGGCTAAAAACCTTATTTATAATTAGTTGCATATCTTGTTTTTGTCTTTACGGAGTGCGCTCAATATTGAAGGGCAAAGGCCACATTCTCTTTTAGTCTTAACTGCAACCAATGCACCAAACCTTACTTTACCCTTTTCTTAACCCATTCATCTTAGGCCCCCCTCCTTAAATGGATTACCGATGCAAAAAGCACCACCCAAAATATTTAAGCTTTGTTTAGTGCAACGCTGCAATTGCCACATACAATTAAAATCCTGTCAATCATTTGCTTTTCATCTTTATTCAACCTACTTTTGGGAAAGGTTAATTAAAATCCAAAGTGCTTAAAGTTAATGCAATAGGTTAATGCAATATAAATTGTTCGTGAATATTTAATAAATTGAACATGGGAATAGAAACAATTGATATTAAAAACAATAAAGGTACACAAGCGATTACGATTCTGAATAAGATGAGGATAAACGATGACAAAGTTTTCCTTAAAAAAGTCGGTAATACGCTTTATGTTATTCCTTTCCACAATCCATGGCAAAACCTGATCGACGGTTCGGGTTCATTCACGCCTGATTTTATGGATGAAAGGGACCAGCCAGTTCAACAACAAAGAGAATCGTTTTAGTGACAAATAATGTAAAGGAATTCGAAAGAGTAGAAGGTTTGAAAATTGAAAACTGGACAAAATAAACAAAGGATAACTGAAGGCAAATTTCCACAAAGTGAAGTATCGTTTTCAATATTGAGACCCTCCTGAAAACCTATTTTTGCCACCAAGACACCAAGGCACGACTTGTCCCGACACTCGGGAAAGATTTTACAAAGGCTATAATGCTGAAATTTAAATCTTTGTGAAGCCTTAGAGTCTTAGGGTCTTCGTGGCATTTCTTATTTTTATCTTTACGGAGAGTACCCAATATTGTAGGACAAAAGCTGCATTCTCTTTTAGGCTTATTTGTAACCATTGCACCAAACCTTTCTTTACCACTAATCTTATGCACTCATCCTTAAACGGATTACCGATGCAAAAAGTACCACCCAAAATCTTTAAGCTTTGTCAACAGTTATAGGGCCAAAATTGCCACATTAAACCTAGTTTTGTTCAATTAATGTGGTACTGCAAGGTATAAAATCCCTTGATTAACTGCATAAAGCAGAAATTAATTTTTTCTTTTAAAATATTATGCTTGTTTGACGATTTGTAAGAAATAAAACCTTACATTGGCAGAAAAAATAATTAAGAGTGTTAGGTGCTTAAGTCAACCCTAATTTTGGGTGTTTTTTACTAGGATTTCCGTTTATTTGCTAAAGGAGGTAGAGTTTACTGTGAAATTTGTAAATATAGTTTAGAATGCAAGGCCATCAAAATATTATTAAATTAGAAGGAAATGGAAACATTGTCATTCAAGACGTGAAAAATGGTTCTGTAACTATTAACACGCTAGACATGAATGATATATTGCTTAAATTAAATCAATTAAATGAAAATCAAATTACCATATTAAAAGAATTTTGTGAGGAGCAAAATAATAAATTATCAGATCTTTTTATAAATTTGCTATCAAAAGCATCACCAGTAAAAAATGTTGTTAATGGTGATATTTCAAATAACCAGGAAGTTATAATTGGCGATATCACTCATATTCACAACCATATTCCTATTACAAAAATTCCAAAGCTACTTACTGCTGAAATACCAACTCGTGATTCTAAAGAAATTGTAGGCCGAAAAAGCGTAATAGAAGAATTACGTCAATTATTATTCCACAACAAACAAGTAGTTGTTTTAAATGGTTTGGGTGGTATAGGAAAAACGACTGTTGCACAAGTATATGTAAATGAACTATTTGATTGTTATAAACATATAGCATGGATTACACAAGTATCTAATGATATAATTTTTGATTTTGTAAAATCTAAAGAACTAATAAGAAATTTATCTATAGGGAATGAATATTCTAAACCAAAGGAAATCTTTAAAGAAATCATGCGCCAATTGAAGATGCTTGAACAAAAGCCCAATTTGATGGTACTTGACAATGCGAATTTTAGTTTGGATCAGCTCTTAAATATTCTACCGAAACAGCCCGACTGGCATATATTAATAACCTCAAGACAAGAATTAAATAATTTTAATTTGAAACATCTTGATTTTTTGAGCAGAGAAGAAGCATTGCTACTTTTTAAAAAGTATTGCAATCGGATTGATTTTACAGACGAACAAATTGAAGAACTTATTAGTCCAATCGAATACCATACCCTTACAGTAGAATTATTAGCTAAAATAGCCGAAAAGCAAGGATATAATTTTAATGGGCTAAAACAAGCTATTAAGAAAAATTTACGAGCTATGGTACAAACGATAAATACTGATAAAATTGAAATGATTACTACTTATTTAAGTTCTATTTTTAATTTAAGTATTTTGAATTTTAATGAATTATGGTTAATGAAACAATTTGCGTGTCTTCCAACTGATTTTCATAGTTATACCGACTTAACTTCTCTTATAAAAAAACCAGTATCTAATAAGATAATATTTGATAGGCTCAAAAAGAAGAGGAATGATGAATTTAATCTTTCAGAAACCCTTTATGAATTAACTAAAAAGGGTTGGTTACAAAAAAATGATAAAACTCAAAGTTATATAATGCACCGAATTATTTCGGAAATTACGTTAATCCAACTTAAACCTAATTATACTGATTTTAAAGAATTAATAGAAAGTATTACTGAACTTTTAGGTTTGCAAAATTCCTTTGACAATCCTGTTTTCAAACTTAAATGGATAAAATACGGGGATGTAATTAAAGATACAATTAGCGGTTTCGAAAATAAACTTCTAATGTTTCGCACTTGATCTCAGGTTTTAACAGTCAATCGATTGAAAAAATTGTCTAATTTTAAGATACAGATTATCAAGGCTATATGTTTTCCATTTTTATTTATGCCGCTTCGTCTATCTCTGAGAAATTTAATAG
>CAIYPA010000393.1 GCA_903927965.1 uncultured Bacteroidia bacterium
CAACCCGACTGGTTACGTCTATACAAAAGAAGAACTCGAAAAATTGCGGGAACTGATCATCAAATACGACCTTTATCTGATCTCGGACGAAGTTTACAGCGAATTTGTTTACGACGGCAAAATTCACCATTCGGTACTTGAACTTGATGGGATCAGCCAAAATGTCATCATGATTGATTCGGTATCCAAACGTTTCAGTGCATGTGGAATCAGGATAGGATCACTGGTCTCCAAAAACAAATTGATTATCAAGTCTATAGCGAAATTGGCAATGGCTCGGTTATGCCCTCCCATGTTGGGCCAGGTCGTCGCTGAAGCTGCGGTGGATTCACCACCTGAATACATGGAAGAGGTTTACAAAGAATACCTCAATCGCAGGAATTATTTCATCACTGCTTTAAACGAGATTCCGGGAGTTTATTCTCCAATGCCGATGGGTGCGTTTTACTCGATGGTAAGGTTGCCTATTGATGATAGTGACAAATTCTGTCAATGGATGCTCGAAGAATTTGAGCATAATAATTCCACCGTAATGATAGCACCCGCATCCGGGTTTTATTCTACCAAAGGCATCGGAAAAAATGAAGTCCGTGTTGCTTATGTGCTTAATATAGATGATCTTAAAGCGGCTGTTGAATGTCTGAAAGTTGCATTGACAGTATATCCGGGAAGAACGTCCTGATATAAATAGAAAATAAAGTTGAAAAACTGGCACAACTATTAAGAGGAACAATTTCTGGATCCATGGCAAAAGAAAATGTTGAATTGATCGAAAGGAAAGGGACAAAATGTGATAGAGAATTATTGGACCAAATCAGAATTCACCAAATTAGAACCGCTAATGATCCTCATTTTGCTGATTTCTGGAAAATCTACACCGAAAGTTTTCCGGCAAACGAAAGACGCACATCAGATCAGCAGTTTGAAGTCTTTCAGAAACCTCATTATCAAATAAATACACATGTAACAGACAATCAGGTAGTCGGATTTATTGCCAGCTGGAATGATCCTGAATTTGTATTTGTCGAGCATTTTGCAATTGCCCCTGAATTTCGTAGTAAAAGATTTGGAAGTACAGTCTTACAGCAATTTATCGAAGAATTTAAAATCCCTATTATTCTTGAGATCGAAATGCCAATTGATGAATTGACAAAGCGAAGATTGAAATTTTATGAGTTGGCAGGCTTTATAAGGAATCCCCACCAGCATTATATGCCGCCTTATCACGAAAGTAACCCACCGCTCGAAATGGAAATCCTTACCTTGCCATCTAGGATCAGTGATGAACTTTACCAAAGGTTTGCGAAGTTTCAGAAGGAGGTTGTGATGGTGTAATCCAGTTTTAAGTTTACGTTTGCTGTTAATAACATTAGGCTAATCAAATATCCCTTCAAAAAGTAAGGTGCAAACGTGTAAACATCAAGTTTTTAAGGATATTAGTGGCAATCTATTGTATTTTCTCTGGTGTCAATGCAAAACTTTGTACCTTCAAAGAAGTCAAGTCCAAGAAGCCCGTCATAGTCTGAAAAAATACCGTGAGATAAAAAGTCATAAACCTGAATTTGAAATTTTTCTTTAATTAATCCAAGCGATACAAAACGTTCAATCTCAAAAACTTCGGTTTCAATGATTCCGTTGGCAGTTTCAATTTCAACAGTTCCAATGTTGTCTTTTAAGTCATGTCCCAACAAATACAAGGCATTACTGTCAATAGTAGTATTTGTTGCCCCAGTGTCTAAGATCATATTCAACTCGTACTTGTTATCAATTTCAACGTGGACAAGTATTAGACCGCTTTCAGGCTCACGTTTAAACTTATAGCTCATTTGGAAATACGGTTAAAAATGCCTGTAATTTTTCGGGTGGGTGTGAAAGTCCCGGTATAAATCAGTGTTATTTTGTCGAAATTCGAGGTTTTGTCCCTGCCGATGTAACAAACTTCTTTTTTGTCCTTACTGTGAAACAAAGGGATACCAGAAAGAACGTCAATTTTGTTGTCGTCCATAATTGGATTTCCAAGCAAGACCCATTCATTTGGGAAAAGGGCCTTAATCTCAGCAATGTTTATTAATTGTCCCATTTTTATATTTATTTACGGTACAAATTTACAATTATTATTGTTAATTGTCATTTCGCAAGGCGATAGAAGCATTTAGAAGGTTATTCCAAAGGAGTAAGAAGTTATAAAATCGATTCCCAAGCAGGGTGTTTTAAGTTCAAATGACTTACTCGAAATTCTGTTGATCCCACCTATGCTATCAAAATCATTATCGAAGGAAATAATGTTTTTTATCTTGAAATTTAAATCTACCAAAATATAAGTCATTGAAAAGTTCCTCTGTCTCTTTAATGGCATCGCCTCCAATACCGAAAAGGTTCATTTTCTTGACAAAATCGTTAATGGGTAAGCCCATTGGGTTCATAATTTGTTTGTTTTTGCGAATAGGAATCATTACCAACACATCCGAATTCAAAATCACATCTTTATCCAGTACTTCAAGTAAACGCACAGTAGCTTTGTTGTAAAACCCGTTAACTGTAATATATTGGCTCATAATGCAATGTAATTGTTCAATTCAAAGATACAATAATTGATTAAAGAAATCAAGAATTTAATAAAAATCAAGAATTTCGAAAAGATCAAGTTTCGCTCGGGGCGACCAAATTACTTTTCTTTTAACCATTGGTCAATCTCCATTTCAACCTGTTCATTGGTAAAGCTTTCTCCATTAGCAATTTGGTTTCGTCCTTCCAAAATCTTAATGCGCTGTTCTGCAGTTGTTTGATAGATCAATGAATCAGACCTGGATTCAATTAGCGTGTTAATTGCTGTAAGAAAAGATTTATCGTCAATCCCAGCAATTCTGTGTATTAGGATATTTTTCAATTCAATGGTTGTCATGACTAATTCATTTGAAGCAAAAATACAAAATTTGAGAGTAGATTCTACAAATTATTAAAATGAAAAAAGGGCTTTCGCCCTTTCTTGCACTACAGGAGGCCTGTAATGCCCAAGGAGTTTCCTCCAGGATAACTGCGTTTGGGAGGTCTTACAACCTAAACCGCACACATCGCAAAGATAAAACAGATTAATTCAAAAAGCAAATATTATTTATGCATCTTCGGTATGCATGGATCTATTTACATAATTTTTGCGGTTGTGGCAGCACCTTGCCCGCCTTTGTTTTATTTGGTGATAGGAATTCTTGCAAACGAAAGAATTATAACATCTTCACCTCAATCAAAGAGCATAACAAAAATGACTTTCCAGATTTTTGGAACGATGCCCCATTATTCCAAGGGAGTTTATAAGGTATAATTGAAAATGCAATATACAATAAGCGATAGCTTTACCAGAGATTTGCGAAGTTCCTGAAAAAGGTTGTTATGGGCTTTTATACTAAACGGTTTTAACAAAGAATAATTATTTCCCAAATTAGCATTTGATCTTTTGTGGCATAATATCAACTTTCCCGTTTTAGGCTTCTCATCTCAAATAACTCTTCTGTGGTTATTACTTTTTTAAAACCTTTCAAAATCAATCCATTCCTGAGGACCTTGTCTCCAGACCAGATTTTTGTTTTGAAAAACATGGAAAAAGCAACGTAGGGCGTATCCTTGGGGTCAATGTCTAAAACCAATTGTTCTGCTCTTATCCAATACACTTCAGGAACATGGACTCCTGACAAAAATAAAATAGGTTTTGTTATTTTGTTTTCGATATCCTGAACCTCAGATATTGTCATTTTTGAAAGCAGGGAAATCTTCTTGAGTATTTCTTGGTTTCGGTCAATAAATAATCAGGAGCAATAAAATCGAAAAATCCTTTTGAATTCAACAGTAAATCTGCAATCTTACTGTTTGTGTTGAGGATTGCGCTAAAAACGATATTCGCATCTACAATAATTTTCATTTAATGAACCTATCTCGGTTTTTGGACCACCAATTATCATTTAGTTCATCAGCAAGCTTATCCGCATCGGCTTGGGTGGCTTTACTTTTTGATGTTATTTCAAGATATTCAAGATAGTCCATAATACCCTGAAATCCAAAGGTATCAACATCTTTAGAAATTTTTATTACGATTTGGTCACTTGTTCTTTCAATGATCATAACTTCAATTTTTTATTCAAAATTACTTAATTCCGACATGAAATACAAACCGTTTGGATAACTGTGTAAAAGTAAAGCCTTCAATTGGAGTGAAGGCTTTACTAAATAATTTGGCACAACCTCAATTCTGTTTTTGCGGTTTTGTTTGCACCTTTACCGTTTTTGTTAGTTGGTGATGGAAATTGTTGCAAACGACTGAAAGATAAAGGCTACCGAGTGGTAATCTTTCAAATTATCCCCTCGTGCAAATCCCAGATTGGGAAGCACATTTCGTAATCGTTCCAGATTATATCGCCATGCTCAATCGAATATCCTTTAAACATTTGCTTATCAAGAAATTTTCTGGTCATTGGATTTTTTGCGTTATTTAAAAAACCTGAAAAATCTATCAAACGCTCAACTCCATCGGAGAAAAGAAAATTGATTTTGTATTCTCCTACTATCTCAGCTTTATCTATTGAAATAACCATAACCTTAAATTTTTCTTGTTATTTTTTCAGACGAGAACTCGATATTGTATATAAAGAAATCGATCCACTTTCTGACTATATCGTCACGATAAAGCTCAACAATCCTTTTGAATTTCTTTAAATTTTGGGCATCCAAAGGTGCTTTACCGGGAACGTCCTTGATTATTATCTCCTTAAACTTTCCATTTTCAAAGATAATTTCAGCTTTACTTTCCTTGTCCTGATATTTTCCATGAACATGAGTCGGGTCATGCTCATGGGAATAAAACAGAAAAATCAATCCGAAATATTCATATAATTTTGGCATAATCTTAACTTTATGGCAAAGATAAGAAATCCAAATGACTTATTTCGCCAAATTGAATTGAAATGTAAAAAGTAAAGCCATCACTTGGAGTGAAGGCTTTACTAAAATCGCAATTATCAATGATTCTGATATTTATCATATTGCTTACTTCAAAGTAAACTGTTGCAGCCTACCATCTTGAAAACAGCATACACCGAACGTAAAGAAACACGTTCCGTATTTCTAAGCACACTTAATCCTTAATACAACGAACGGAATGACCAGAAGCAAAACTACCGCCCCCATTTTGAACATGTAAAGAAATTTCATCTATAGTTCTTCTCCCAGCATGTTTCTCGTCATATTTTGAAGAGCTCCAAAAATCAGCATAGCTTCCTAAATCACTGAATACTCCGCCCCAATTCCGTTGTCCTGCAGGAATAGCTGTAAAACCAGTTTCATTAGTTGCACCAGCATTTGGTTTAAGCCAATGAGTATAACCGATTTCTTTAAGTTTTCCACCAGCAATACTTTCTGTACCCAAATAATCAGTTAATGTCGTCCAATCAATATTAGTAGGTACATGCCAGCCTTGAGGTGCCAATTTCCCAGTGTTAACAGCAAACCAGTTATACAAAGCTCCATTTACCTTCATTTGTGAAGCATCATTTTGATACCAACAATATGCTGGAGTCGCAAGTTTAGCCCATTCTGATTGATCTTTCACATTTGAAATACTCTCACCATCATTAAATTTTGTTGTTCTCAGATTCTCAACCATCCAAACTTGGTTGCCAATAGTTATTGTGTTATATATATTGCCATCAATATCCGTAACAGTAGACCCTAATGCAGGCTTTTCTTTTATAAGATTAACCTTGTCATAGTAATCAATTTTGGGCGCAATTTCTCCAAGTATTTTCGCTCCGTCCATAAATATTATTTTATGCATGTAAATTCCCAGATTCGCCTGTGTCTGTGTCTTCTCTAACTTCATATTTACCACATTATATATAACTTTTGCTACAATTTTTCGATTGATGTTTCCATTTTGATTTTTCCGTGATGCAATGAAACTTTCTGCCTTTAGTGGATCCATCCTTAAATTAAAATCAAAGTCATTATTGTTCAATGTTGGACTATATCTAAATGTAAAATCAGTGTAAGTAAGAGGATATTTGGTAATTAAAGTACTGTTCCATAATTCGGTAATCGGGAAGCTGCTTTTTTCTGTGTTCCATTTGCCAATAGATGCTTCACATGTATATGAATATATTTTATTAAAATCTGCTGTTTCAATTCCGGTTTTTACCTCATCTAAAATTTTGCGTGAATACTGAGGCCATCTGAATTCATCATTGCGAGAATTTTCATAATTAGTTTTATCAAAAACTTTCACAAATATATCAAACCATCGGATCTGATATTGTGGTTCTTCAATCGCATTACCAAGTATTTGATAGTTATTGGCTTTAAGAGTAAAGTAAAATCCTTCTTTACTTGTCATAATAGGCTGACTATATGATTGATTACATGCCATTATAATGATAAAACCAATTGAAAGTTTCATCCAAAAATTATAATAAAATAAAGCAGTTTTTGCTGTGCAATAATTTTGTTCCATTGTATTTATATTTAAATTTTCAACGTAGTAAGTCGTTACAATTACATCCTATTTTTTTCGAATCTGGTTTTTTAAGTCTTCCTTTATTATTGATAATCAGATAACTAAAACTAGTTGTTTATAATTTATGAAGTTGGTTTACCCTAGTCTGTTTTGCTAATAAAACCTCATAAACAAAGTCGCTTATCTTTTTATCATCCATACCTTCAACTTGAAAGATCAACGATGCAGCTCCGTTAGATGATATTGAAATAATGTGTTTCCGGGTAAACCAAAATACTGCAAAAAAAATTAAGGTAGGTACCAACCCCATTGGCGCTTGATAATATGCACTGCCTAAGGCACAAATCGCAGTAAGAATAATAAATATAATATTGCTTTTGTATTTTATCGTAATAGAGCTAATGTCTTCAAGAAAAATACAAATAAAAAAAGATTGGCCCCATACACTATCAGTCATCTGAATACGGTGATTTGTCAAAATGATTTTTTCGTCATCTGATGTGATAATTTTTGCCTCATTCGGTAAAAGTGTCATAATTTAAAGGTTTTTAATGTTGCGCTTACTCTATTCGGTTTTCAGCATCCCCGCTCATTGCTACTAATTTTTTATCAAGAATATTAATTTTTTCTATGTAATGAACATCAGAAAAATGCCTTCCGTAGTGTGTGACCTTTTATAATCATCAACGTTCCTTTATGGAAGAAAAATTACCAATTAAAATTCAATGTCGTTTAGTTAAGAAATTTTCGGTTATGAAAATTTTGTCAAAAAAAACAGCGTGAACAATTGCTATTACTCGTATCTGAGGGAGTCGAAGCCCTGTGCACAAGGTAAAGCAACGCTCACGCTTTACGTGAGCGTTTGCTAAACTTCCCTGTGCACTCAAATTTCGACTTTTCAGATACAGGATTATCAGCTAAACGCTATATTTTATATTTTTTTGAAACTACTGTTGATGCTATTTACATAGGCAATCTTTTAAATTGATGAAATTTTTGTTTGTATTATGGCAAATGTATGAATAATAAAATTTAATCCTTGCAATTTTCAAAAGTTATTTAGGCAATCAAATCACGAAATCTATAAGACAATATCCCCATACAAATCAAAATCTTCAGACCCGGTAATCTTAACCTGATAATAATTGCCAATTTTTAATTTTGTATTTGCTGAAATCAGCACTTCCCCATCAACTTCGGGTGAATCGAATTCGGTGCGGCCAATGAAATAATCGCCTTCCAAACGGTCAATCACAACTTTAAGGGTTTGGCCTATCTTGGCAGCATTGATCTCGGCGGAAATTTGCTGTTGGATTGCCATTATTTCATCGGCACGGGCTTGCTTCACTTCCACCGGAATTGAATCTTCATATTTTTCACCCGCATAGGTATCTTCTTCGTGGGAATATGGAAAAACACCCAATCTTTCGAAACGCATTTCACGAACAAAAGATTTCAGTTCTTCAAAGTCTTCATCCGTCTCACCAGGATGTCCAACCAACATGGTAGTCCTTAGATGAATACCTGGAACCTCAGCCCTTATCCGCCGGATCAATTCGATCGTTTCAGCCTTTGTCGTATTGCGCCTCATCAATTTCAGGACACTGTCGCTGCAATGTTGCAAAGCAATATCAAGATATCTGGCCACATTTGGCTTTTCCTTCATCACATCGAGCAATTCATAAGGAAAATTGGCAGGATACGCATAATGAAGTTTTACCCATTCAATTCCTTCGATATCCGATAGTTTAGCTACCAGTTCGGCCAATTTACTTTTTTTGTAAAGGTCAATGCCATAGAAGGATAGATCCTGGGCTATAACCAACAGTTCTTTGACCCCTTTTGATGCCAATCCTTGAGCTTCTGTAATCAAATCCTCCATCGGAACCGAAACATGTGCGCCTGTCATTCGCGGGATTGCACAATAAGAACAGGTCCTGTTGCAACCTTCCGAAATTTTCAAATAAGCATAATGGGAAGGGGTAGTCAGATAACGTTGGCGGGACAATGATAATTTATAATCGGCTTTCAAATCCTCTACCATCTTCCTGACCTGAAATTTGCCATAAAAACCATCCACCTCAGGTATTTCCGCTATTAGCTCATCTTTATAACGTTCAGTCAAACAGCCAAATACAAATATCTTGTCTATCAGTCCCTGATTTTTAGCATCGGCATACTCCAATATGGTGTTTACCGATTCCTCTTTTGCATCCAGGATAAAGCCACAAGTATTGATGGCAACAATCCGTGCATCAGAATCATCCGAGTCGTGTGTCACTTCATAGCCATTGGCTTTCATCTGGGCCAAAAAAAGTTCAGAATCGACAAGGTTTTTGGAACATCCCAAAGTGACAACATTAATTTTCTTTTTCATAATATAAAAAATTTCAAAAGATTAATTAATTGCCCATCCTTTTCATTCAAGTTCACTAATTATTGGAATACATTCAAATATGTAATACGTTAAATATTAAGAAATTGCATCAAATCCCCCCTGCCCCCCATTAGGAAATGGGGAGTTCTTCAAACTTAATTTGCTTCCTTTATAATGTATTCATGAATAACGTGACCCAGAGGGATAAGCAGTATCCTATAAAACAAAAGGATGCACTTTGGCATCCTGAAATTATGTAATGCGTTAATATTCAATTAAATAACGAATCTACGAACTCGTTGCGGTTAAAAATCTGCAAATCTTCCAAACCTTCACCGACCCCAATGTATTTGACAGGAATCTTAAACTGATCGGAGATTCCAATCACAACGCCACCTTTAGCAGTTCCATCCAATTTCGTAAGAGCCAGGGCTGTTACTTCGGTGGCCAGGGTAAATTGTTTGGCCTGTTCAAAGGCATTCTGACCTGTTGAACCATCGAGAACGAGTAACACTTCGTCGGGAGCAGAAAGATAGACCTTTTGCATCACTTTCTTGATTTTGGAAAGTTCATTCATCAGGTTAATCTTATTGTGAAGACGACCCGCTGTGTCGATAATCACCACATCGGCTCCCATCGCTTTTGCCGATTGCAGGGTATCAAAAGCCACTGAAGCAGGATCGGATCCCATGTTCTGACGGACAAGCGGAACCCCTACCCTATCGGCCCAGATCTGCAACTGATCGATTGCCGCAGCCCTGAAAGTATCGGAAGCACCCAGAACTACTTTTTTACCGGCAGCTTTAAATTGATGGGCAAGTTTGCCAATCGTGGTCGTTTTACCAACGCCGTTAACACCAACAACCATAATCACATAAGGTTGGCCGATTGGGGAAAGGTCAAAATCGGATACATCTGTTGAGTTATTCTCAGCGAGTAAGGCAACAATTTCTTCCTTCAGGATTCGGTTCAATTCAGATGTACCAATGTATTTATCGGCAGCAACCCTTCTTTCGATCCTGTCAATAATCTTTAAAGTGGTTTTAACCCCAACATCGGAGGATATCAGGATCTCTTCAAGATTATCGAGTACATCTTCATCAACGGTGGCCTTCCCGATTATTGCCCTTGAAATCTTCTTAAAAACACTCTCTTTGGTTTTTTCAAGTCCTTTGTTCAGGCTCTCTTTCTTCGATTTGGTAAAACTGAAAATTCCCATAAAATGACCGGAATAAAAAAATCGACTAATTATACATACAAAAAAAGAGAGCTCTCACCACTTACGATGAAAGCTCTTCTCCTACAAAAGATGTAAATTATTTACTTTTAAAATAATCATTTACCAGATCGTTGGGAATTACTTCCTCGACGAATTTGTACGCACCGGTTTTCTCAGACTTAACCATCTTAATTACTTTGGAATAAGTTTTACCGGCTCCCTTTTGAAGTGATGCTACTACTTTCTTTGCCATGGTTCAATTTATTTAATTTCCCGGTGAACGGTTACACGTTTCAGAATTGGATTGAATTTTTTCAGTTCCAGGCGTGCCGGTGTATTCTTCCGGTTCTTTTTGGTCACATAGCGGGAAGTTCCGGGTTGCCCGCTTGCTTTGTGTTCTGTACACTCCAAAATGACCTGTACTCTGTTACCCTTTTTTGCCATTGCTCAGTAGCTATTAAATGGTTTCTAAATAACCCTTGGCTTTTGCTTCCTTGATCGAAGCAGCCAATCCGTTTTTGTTAATCGTCCTCAACCCTGCGGCTGTAACGTTTAATTTGATCCACCTGTCCTCCTCAGGAAGGTAAAATCTCTTGGTGAAAATGTTCACCATAAATTTCCTATTGGTCCTACGTTTTGAGTGGGAAACATTGTTCCCAAACATCACCTTTTTACCCGTTATCTGACAAACTCTCGACATTTTGAGTATATTTTTACTTTCGTCCTACATTTTTCAAACAGTTCGCAAAGTAAAGCCTTTTTGTTTAATTAATCAAGCACTTGTACTCTTTTTTGTTGATAGTTGCATCTATTTATCAACAATTATATAAACAATTATATTACAGTACATTACTGCTATTTCCATATTATTGTCATTAACAAAAACAGGTGACAGCCGACAAATTTCAACATATTTTCTGAAATCAGGCCTACAATTCAACTCTTTCATTAATTTTGATAGCTCATAAAACGGAGAATTTTGAAAAACAATACAAATAAATATTACCCCACTTTCTGGCAGGCAGCGAATCTGATCGTTCTATACATCTTTATACAGACAGTAATCGATTTTCCGCTGGCCATTTACGATTACAACCATGGGACCGATTGGTTGTATCAACCCTGGATCAAAGCACCTGTTTTCATCGGTTCAACTTTACTGATCCTTTACCTCGGTTACCACTTTTCGGGATTGTCATTTAAAGATGTGTTTTCTTTCATAAGTTTTAATGTACTCCTGATACCTGCAATGATCGTTGCTTTTGGCGGATTGGAGTATTTCCTGAACGAAATCAATATCCGGTTTGAAAAGGTACTCCCACCGCCAGCTTGGTTTATGGAATTGTTCTCAAGGCTTTTTGATTCTGATCTGGGCGTTTGGGGCGGAATACTGCGGATCGTGATCATCGCCCCAATCGTTGAAGAATTGATTTTCAGGGGAGTGATCATGTCGGGATTTTCACGGGTTTACCATCCTGTTTTTGCCATATTCTTTTCAGCACTGTTATTTGCGCTTTTTCACCTCAATCCATGGCAGTTTCCGGCAACTTTTGCACTTGGACTGATCCTTGGCTGGATAAGGATACGCACAGGCTCAGTTCTGGCTTGTATTGCCGGCCATGCCATCCACAATGGATTGGTGTTTTTATCGGTCACTTATTACCTTGAACTGAAGGACCTTCCAATCATGCAACCAGGAGTTACCCGAAACTACCTGATCAACATCGTGCTAATGATTTTCGGGATTGTGTTGGTTTGGCTGGTAACCAGAGCGAAATACAAGATCGTGAAAGCAACCCTAAAGGCCCAAAAATTCAGCTGACATTTTAAACGAAAGGACTCGTGGTTTGATAAAAAAAGCTAAATTTGCAGCCGTTGAGACAACAACGGGGTGTAGCGCAGCTTGGTAGCGCGCGTCGTTCGGGACGACGAGGTCGTCGGTTCAAATCCGGCTACCCCGACAGATTAAAAGACCTGAAATACAGCAGGTTACAGAGCCTTCCAGATGATGGGAGGCTTTTTTATTTAAAACCGGTTTGCTAATCTACAAACATTAAAAGGGCAAATGGACAATTTTGACTTTGTTGACTATTCGTATCAACATTTATAAGATCAAATCAGATAAAGCATATAAATTGAAAAAGGATGAAACCAAGCGGCATCATCCTTTTTACTAAACCTAACCTAACCTAAACCTAACCTGTGCAAACGTATCTATTTAATTTGTATTTTGCAAGGGTTTTGAGAGAAAAATGAAAAAAAAATCAAAATATTTTTTACGCATTAAAATATCCACATTTTAATGGTTTTTATTTTCAATTTAACCTTGATTTTGTATTAACCCATCAAAACTCCACCTTTATCGTTGCCACAGGTATAATTCCAATGCTTTTGGAGGTCGATTCGACTATTTTGCCCGATTGGTAGGCAAATTTCATTCGGTAAATGTTCTTCCGGTTGGTCAGGTTTTGGATATCAGCCATAAATATCCAGGCTCTTTTAGTTTTATTCACACGGTAGCTCAAACCAGCATCAAACCGTTGATAGGTGGGCAACCTTTCACCATAGGTTTCATAGACATCGTAAACAACCCTTTTATTTTTTAGGCTTAACACTTGATCTACAGGAGTATAGCGAAAACCGCCCCTTATAAGTGTTTTAAGGTTAAAACCAATTGTATTTTGCCGGTCCTTGCCAACCGCAAATTCTTTACCACCAGTCAGGTTATAGATAAAACTGTTGTTGTAATAGGTATTGTACCAATTTCCATCAGGGGCTTTGTATTTTGAATCAAATATTGAAGCAGTAAGCAGAAAATAATAATTGTGCGTGAAATCCTTTTCAAGGGTAAATTCGATCCCCTTGTTAAGCCCTTTTCCATTGTTTACCAAAACCATATCGGGCAGACCATAGGAAGAATTCAAAATCGAATATTGGCTACTAAGACTTGTCGATACCGGCACTTTTGAAAGGGCTTGAACATAGGCTTCAAGTCCCAGGTGCCAATCTGAACCAAATTGTTTGTTATAACCTAATGTAAAATGCAGTGCCTTGATTGTCTTTAAATTGCTGTTTGCCTCAGAACGATGGGTATTGTCGATCTTTATCTTGTAATTGTAGATCGAAAGCGGTTCAATACGCGAATGAAATCCGCTTCCAAAGCTAATTTGCTGATTGAATGGCAAATAGAGAACAACTCCTATGCGCGGCTCCAAAATCAGTTCTTTGGTAATCCCCGAATGGAGAATATGCATTCCGGTATTGATTTCGATTGGAGCATTGGCCTTGAATTTCCATTGTGCAGAATAACTGTTGTGCCAACCGTTGGTTCTGGTATTTAAAAGTGTATCATAGACACCAGCAGATACAAGCCTTTCTGCAAAAAGATCGGCTTTCAGATTGTTATGGCTGATCCCCAACCTGATGGAGTGGTGAGAATTGAATTTATGGTTCAGTACCATCGAAAACCTCAATGCAGGTGTTTTGAACGTTTCGTTGTAGGTCACAGTTTTGTTGAAAAGAGTATCGATCACATCGTTTGTGAACCCTTCATTCTGGTAACTGAATCCCAATGTTGTGCGCAAATAAGTTTTGGAATCCGGTAAAATCCACAAGTGCTTCATCCCGGCAACGCCTAAAAAATGGGTTTCAAGGTACTCGTCCTTATCTGCTCCGTTTTTGATCTGTGCAACATCGGTAGAGGCCAGGTCACCCACTTTACTTGCACCACCAATTGTAAAAAAGTCAAAAGTACCCGATTTCTTCGTTTTAAAAGTGGTTTTTACTACCCAATCCGTAGAACGAGGAATGATACCCAAAGTTTCAGGATCGATAACGCCATAACTTGTTAAAAAACTGAAATTGGCATACCTGAAATTGGCATACCATGAATCGCCCGATTTCTTATTGAAAGGCCCTTCAGCAGAAGCTTCTGCGCCTACAACACTAAGTCCCAATGAATATTCATGTTTCGATGCATTGCCCGTCCGCAAATTCAGGTCCATAACTCCCGAATAGGCATTACCATACTCAGCAGGGAAAGCACCTGTAAAAAAGTCGAACCCTGACAATGCATTGGTTGTGATCATTGAATAGGCACCACCTGATGCCCCCTGGCCGCTTGACAGATGGTTTGGATTGGGGATTTCAATCCCCTCCAACCGCCAGAGTAAACCTCGTGGTGAATTGCCCCTAATGACAATTTCATTCTTGTCGTCCCCATTTCCAGCAGCTACACCCGGAAAATTGGTAACCATCCGTGAGGCATCAAAATACCCACCAGCATAACGTGCAGCATCCTGACTCCGCAAGGTGCGGACACTCACGGAGGCCATTGTATTGAGGGCACGGCCTGTTTTCCCACGAACCTCCACCTCTCCTGTTTGTTGCGGAGTTTCTGAAAGGGTGCAGACAAGTACAGTCTCTTTACCGGAACCGACCTGAATATCCTTAATTGTTTGCGTGTTATATCCCAAGAATGATACGGTCAAAGTATGCCTTCCGGGAGGCAAAAAAATATGAAACCTGCCCATAGAATCGGTGGAACAGCCATTGAACTTAGCGAATGATGTAACAATTACATTAGCTCCAGGCAAAGGGATATGGCTCTCGGCATCGATTACCGTCCCGGAAAGCTTCTGGTTATTGACCTGTGCAACAAGATGTTCAATGCCTGAATATAAAAACAGGTGGAAGAAAAGGAGAAATTGAAATATTTTAAATTTAGCTTTGAACATTAACAGGCGATCAATTAATTCAACTGATAAACCCTCACATAATCAACTTCATACTTAATTGGGTATTTGGCACGGGCAGGGTCTCCCCCGTTCCCACCAATCGCAAGGTTCAGCAGCAAATATTGGGGTTTTGTAAAAGGGTTGCTGCCATCCGAATTGATCGTTTCGGAAAGCATGGTGGTATTTAACAATTCATCATCAAGATAAAGCTTAATAAATTCAGGTGTCCAGTCCATTCGCCAGACATGGAATTTCTTGCTCCACTTTGGATCAGATGTCCGGAATTTTGTAAATGGAATCCTTTCAGTGTGCCATTTTGCCACATTCCGTTTTTCGGTTCCCCAGGCCACATTTGCCAAAATCGTTGGAAGACCCTTGACACGATAAAATTCCATAATGTCGATCTCTCCATTCGAAGGCCAGGGATGGGTTGAACCCAATGTCCAGATGGCAGGCCACGAACCCATGGTTGTGTCGATACGCGCCCTGATTTCGAACCGACCATACAACCATGTGTGCAGGTCTTGTGTATTGATGCTTGCCGAAGAATACTCCGCAAATTCACGGTTGGTTTTCCAACCTTGCTATCCTTTTGATAGTTTGGATTTGCTTTTCGTTCCCGTTTCCCATCGATGACCAACACTCCTTTTTTACATTTGGCATTGGTTTCCTGATACCATTGCAATTCTTCATTACGGACAAAGCCTTTTTCAAAGGTCCAATTTTTAGGATCGGGTTTACCTTTTTTTGAAAACTCTTCAGACCACACCAATTTCATTCCCGGGATTTTAGCTGGAAGTTTGGAACCATGTGAAAATTTACCAGCAGATTGGGCAAATATGGATTGGGCAAAGGCAAGCAGAATTAGTTGCAGGAAGACAAGTTTCATATTCATCGATTCAGTTTATTAATTGTTCGGATATTTAATAGAATTTGTAAAATTAAAAGAAAAATTATAAACCTGTAAGAAATACAAGTCCCTAATGGGACTTTTCAATGATAAGTTGACAACTTTCTACCAATAAAAAAACGGCTGCCCCAAAAGATGAAGCAGCCGCCAAATTGATTAAGATTACAAATTAATAACCCGTATTTTGTTTTAAAACACCTGGCTCAAGATCCATCTGAGTTTGAGGAACAGGCTGATATTTATCTTTAGGCGTATCGAATGTTGCGCCTTTCATTACGTCTGGCCTTGTCCTTAGATCAGCAGTGGCAAACGCTTCAAGAGTAGCTTTCATGCTGCCCGGAGTAGCGATATCCCAACGTCTCAGGTCAAAGAAACGCATACCTTCAGTTGCAAATTCAAGACGTTGTTCCCACTGAACTGCTTTCATTGCTGCAGCTTTATCAGCAAAAGATGTATATGTCCCAATCTTGTAATTGGCAGCAGGTTTTGTAAAGTCAACATATTGTTTCCAGGTGTCACCTGTATTGATTTCCTGTGGCAATTTATAGATACTAACCTTTCCCATCACCACTTCGTTACCAGCCCTGGTACGGATCATATTGACATATTTCAATGCGGTTGGAAGGTCACCCTCATTGGCAGCGACTTCAGCCCTCCACAACAGGATATGGCCATAACGCAGGTAACGGAAGTTGTTGGCATTGATACCTGTCTGCCATCCGCTGGTTGTTGACAAAGTATTGCGTTCTGATTTGTAGAAGAAAGTTTTCTCAACCGTTACATAAGGTCCGCCCCATGATTGGTCACGGATCCAGTCCATACCGCGCATGATACCCCAATCCATATATGGAAGTCCGCGACGGCCCATAGTAAAGTCAATGCGTGGATCCAGAAGGTCAGTTGCAGGTTCAAAATATCCAGATGTTATAACTTTTCCCGTTGCATCCTTAATATCATCAGAAGGAATCCTCTGGTCATTCTTTAAATCCGTAGCATTGAATGTATCGAACAATGGTAAACCATTGGTGTCAACTTTAAAAGCATTAGCAAGGTTCTGTGTTGGCTGGTGGAAACCGCAGCACATACCCAATTCAGGGGCATAAGGGGCATTTAATCCAATACCCATTTCACCATTCAGTGATTCGTTGATGTCGTTGACATTCCTTTGGATTTCAAAAATACCTTCTACGTTGTTATTTTGAGCAATCCGGAAGTTGTCAAAGAACTTTGGTGCAAGCTGAAATTGGCCACTGGCAATAATTTCGTCAAGCAATGGTTTTGCTGAAGCATAATCGAGTACTTGGAGATAAGCCCTGGCGGCTAGAGCTTTCGCAGCCCATTTGGTTGCACGCCCAACCTGTGATTGTTTTGCAGGAAGATTGGCGGCGGCAAATGTAAGGTCATCCTCGATGAATTTGAGCACCACACCGGCGGCATTGTCGTTTGAAATTGTATTGGCAACGTCAATCTTATCTTCAGGGATAAGGGGGATTTTGTCACCGAAAACCAACCAGGATTCAAAATAATACAAACCTCTGAGGAAACGGGCTTCAGCCTTAAATTCAGTTGCTGTAGCCGCCGGGAGGGATGTTGTTTTTGCAATTACATTCAAAACAATGTTGCAACGGTTAACACCCATACCAATATTCAACAACCATTTATCAGCAGGATAATTGTTTGTTGTCGAAACTTCCCAACGTTCGATTTCGTTGATTGGGATCTGGTCACCAATATATGAACCCTTTGCTGCATCATCGGATGCTACGGAACCATAGGTCCAGTTGGTGATGGAAGCACCCCAGGAAACAGCCCACAAGGCCGATCCTTTGACCATACTGTATGCTCCGGTCAACAATGCGCTAACCCCCTTTTCGCTGTAAAACACATCTTCGGAAGTCGATCCAAGTGGCTTTTTATCAAGGAATGAATCGGCGCAAGAATAAGATATGGCCAATAAAAAGCAGGTAGCCACTATAATTGATAGTTTTTTCATATCATTCTTTTGTTTTTAAATTTATACTCTTCATAATCAATTACAGACCAAGTGTCAATCCAACTGTAATCTGACGTGGTGTTGGCCATGAACCCTGGTCAACACCCATATTCATACCTGATGAATCAAGTTCAGGATCGAGGCCCTTGTATTTGGTAAGGGTAAACAAGTTGGTAGCCTGAAGATAGACACGGAGGCTTTTCATTTTTAATTTATTAAGGGTGTTCTGAGGAACAGTGTAACCCAACCTCAAAGTTTTCATCCTAAGATAAGAGCCGTCCTCAATAAAGGCTGTGGAAGCTTCCTGTGAATGGGCTGCACCATCAAGCATAGGCAATCTTGCAGTTGTGTTGGTTGGAGTCCATGAATTGTAAAGGGCATCCTTGCTCAAACCACCGACAAACTGTCCATAGTCGATCCAACGGCTGACATAGTTGATCATGTCGTTGCCATAACTTCCATAAAAGAACATGGTCAGATCGAAGTTGTTGTATCCCAGATCAATGTTCAAACCACCTGTGAATTTAGGATGAGGATCGCCAATAAACGTACGGTCTTTGTCCATTGTGATTTTGCCATCACCATCCAAATCCCTGTATTTAAAGTGGCCTACAGTTGTATAGGAATCAAATTTAGGGGCAGCAGCAGCTTCGGCAGCAGTCTGGATAATCCCATCAGCGATCAAACCATAGAACATCGGATATGCCTGGGCTGTTGTGGCA
The DNA here is from genome assembly GCA_903927965.1 of uncultured Bacteroidia bacterium. Classification (GTDB taxonomy): domain Bacteria; phylum Bacteroidota; class Bacteroidia; order Bacteroidales; family Prolixibacteraceae; genus JAAFHB01. Next base: position 18,454 of record CAIYPA010000393.1, read on the forward strand.
CGGGTATATTCAACCTGACGGAGTGAATAACCTACAACTTCTTTCAAATTGTTTGAAAGCGATACAACTTCGTTTTTATAATGAGACCATGTTGCATTCACAGCATAGGTAAATTTACCATCCATTAAAGTGTTATGATAACCCAATTCAACATCAACACCGTTGTTTTTCATTTTGCCAATGTTTACATAAGGAGGTTGGGCTGTACCCATTACTTGTGGTACGCTCAATCTGTAAAGCATGTCGGAAGTATTGCGTTGCCATACATCAACTGCTAAAGTGAGTTTTTTGTCCAACATGGTGGCATTGATACCAAAATTTTTGGTTTCGGTGGTCTCCCAGGCTACGTCGGGGTTACCTTTTGTTGAAGGCTCAAATCCTGCAACAGCAGAACCGGTTGTCCCATTCAAATTGTAAGCAGCGGTATAACCGTTGGTTCCAAACGTGGAATACATGTTGTATTCCCCGATCTGGTCATTACCCGATTTTCCCCAACCGGCCCTAACCTTTAACATGTCCAACCAGCCTTTTGTGCCGGACATAAAGCTTTCCTTGCTGACTTCCCATGCGCCAGAGGCTGCCGGGAAAATACCATAACGATTGGCTGCACCAAACCTGGAAGAACCGTCACGGCGTGCTGTAGCTTCAAGGAAATATTTTCCCATCAGGTCATAATTGGCACGTCCGAACTGGGAAAACAAAGCCCAGCTTGATCCGGTACCACTATTGATTTTATTGATCTCCCCGGAATTAAGCTGCATATAATCAGGAGCCAAGGAAAAGTATTGGCTACGGCCGGCAGACATTTCCTGATAAGTGCTCTCAACAGCTTCTGTTCCAAGGACCACATTAATTTTGTGGTTTTCGCCAATTTGTTTGTTGAAATTGACAGTGTTTGACCAGTTCCATAACATTGAATAGTTCGAGTCAACTGTCAAACCTGCTACAAAGTTAGGTTCTGCATTTTCAACGGTAGGGATCGTATAGGATTTGGCATTCCACTGACCTACGTTGTATCCGAATAAAGTCTTAAATGTCAAACCCTTCATGATGGTTGCTTCAGCGAAAACATTTCCAAGTGCGCGGAACCATTTCCCATCGTTGTTTTTGGCATGGTCCAACATCGCAACAGGGTTGGCAGCATTTCCGGTACCCGGAGCTTTTGTTCCAGCAAAATTGCCCATGATGTCATACACAGGAACAATTGGTTGCATACGATAGGCCATCGAAATAGCGTTACCTTCGCCGTTGTTTCCAAAGTCACCTTTTTGGTTGATGTAAATAGCCTGAAGGGATTGACCAACTTTAAGCCATGTACTAAATTTGGTCTCAGCATTGACACGGAAATTGTACCTTTTGAAACCAGTATTGATCAGGAATCCCTGTTCATCCAAATAATTACCGGATAATGAGTAGGTTGATTTTTTACCCCCACCTGAAACAGACAGGTCGTATTCCTGAACAACCCCAGTACGGTAGATTTCATCATACCAGTTCGTACCCAGTTTATTGGCTTTAAAAATCTGGTAATCGGGATATTTATATTTTGCAGGATCCACGCCAGAACTTCCAGCCGCAGCACCTGCTGGTAATACATAATCCGGTATCGTTGGTGTAATTCCACTACCATATTGCTGGGAATTAGGGGCATTGCCCAGGTTTTTAGCCTGTAACCATACAGCCTGGCCATATTCAGGAGTTGTCAACATGTCGTAACTGTTTGTGGCCTGAGAAAATCCTGTCCTAACAGATAATGTAATACTTGGTTCCTGGTTTTCACGTCCGTGTTTGGTTGTAATCAAAATTACACCGTTTGCTGCGCGGCTACCATAAATAGCTGCCGAAGAAGCATCCTTAAGGATAGACATCGACTCGATGTCGTTAGGGTTAACATTGTTACCCGGACCTACAGGAACACCATCAATAACATACAAAGGATTTGGATCACCAATTGTACCGATACCATGGATACGGATCGTTGCCTCACCACCAGGAACGTTACTGGAAGTAACAGTAATACCTGAAACCTGCCCCTGCATACGGCTTACAACACTTGTTGCAGAGGATGTTTTCAATTGTTTGTCAGAAATCGTTGAAATTGAACCGGTTACCTCTTCTTTTTTACGTGTGCCATAACCAACAACCACAACTTCCTCAACACCAACAGTTTCAGTTTTCATCACTGCATCGATTACATTGCCCTGTCCGATGGCTATCTCTTGCGATACCATCCCGATAAACGAGAATGCAAGGGATTTTCCAGATGCAGGTACTGAAAGACTGTATTTTCCATCAATATCTGTAATGGTACCAGTGGTGGTCCCTTTTACAACAACAGAGACACCGGGAACTGAAGCACCGCTCTCATCCGTAACTTTACCTGAAATTGACTTTTGTGCAAAAGCCATTCCGGTCGTCAATACCATTAGAAGAACCAGAGAGAGTAATGTTCTGGTCCATTTTCCTTTTGGCAGAAAAATCAGATTTTTTTGTTTCATAAATACATAACATTAAAATTAGTAAATAATTATAAAAGAACGCGTTATTAAGTTATTGTGCGATAATTAATTAACAAAACCGAGAATTACAGAATATACTGATTAAGGTATTTTAATCAGTAGGGTGAGGGCTTTATCCGAAATTTTTTAACAATTAAGATCATTTATTAAGCTAATTTTTATGATTAATAAATCATTAAATTTAAGATTCAAAATGATAACTATTCCTAACCAATTGTTTACATAGTTAAAAGACACAATTAATTGGACAATCATTTAATTCTCGTGGCAAACATAGAGATAAGAAAAATCAAATCAAAGGATAATTTTGGTTATTTTTTACAATTTTTTAACCTTAAAATACAATTTGAATAGTTCAACGGTAAATTGATCAAATTCCAAAAACCTTCCTCCTATTGCACCGCTTAGAAATAAATGGCCAAAATTAAAAAGTGCATTTTACTTTTAAGTTGTAACATAAATATTTAAGCTATTATTGCATTTTGACATTCATGTAAAAAATAATAATTCTAAAAGTTTAATATAATCTGCAATATATTTTCAATTAATAAATCCTAAAAGTTTATATGATTTATATCAAACATCAAGGCCTGGCAATTAACCAGAGGCCTCTTAAAACATTTTCATTATCTTCGGCCCAAAATTTAAATTAAACGCTATGGCTTTGTCATTGAGCAAATATTCGATGGTTATTTTGATATCGGTTTCACTAATTGGAGCCACCGCATGTCAAAATAGTGGTTTAAATATAGTTACAGTAACTGGTGAAATACCTGTTTCCAGGATGGGGGTGACACTGCCAAATGAACATGTGCTGGTGGATCCAGTTTCAATTGATTCAGTAGGCCTGTACCATTATGACAGGGATTCAGTAATTGCAAAGGTTTTGCCCTATTTTGAAGAGCTGAAACCTTTCAAGGTTGCCACATTCGTGGACGGGACACCTGAATTTATGGGCCGGGATCCGCAATTGCTTGCAGAACTTTCACGTAGGACGGGGATAAACATCCTTACCAATACTGGATGGATCGCATCTGATGATGAAAAACACCTTCCCAAAGAGATCAAAGATATGAGTGCAGAAGAGATCGCAGCAGTCTGGATCAACGAGGCAAAAAATGGGATCGGAAATACAGGAATCAAACCTGGTTTTATAAAAATCGGACTTAATAAAGTAATTTTGTCGGAAACCGATAAAAAACTTGTTGCAGCAGCGTGCCTAACCCATTTGGAGACAGGTCTTACGATTATGTCGTTTACCGGGCCTGCCGACGCCGCCAATGAACAAATAAAAATCCTGAAAAAGTATGGCGTTGATCCTTCGGCTTTTATATGGTCACATGCCATGGAAGAGGCCGTAAGCAAAAAAATCCTTGCAATTTCACTGATGGGTGCCTGGATCTTATTAGATGGGATCCAAAGTGAGATGATGCCTCAGATTGAGATCGAAAAATTATTGATAAATTTAAAATCCACGCGACAACTTAACCGCATATTGCTCTCGCACGATGCTGGTTGGTATCAGCCCGGAAAACCCAACAGGAAAATATTCCGTCCCTACTCTGATCTTTTCACTTCCTTTTCGTTGCTTTTATTGAGTGAAGGATTTACCCGTGAAGAACTTGACCAGATGACCATTAAAAATCCTGCAGAAGCCTTTGCAGTAAGGGTAAGGAAGATTAAAAAATAGCGTGGGGCTTGGGGCATAGAGCTTGGGGCTTTTGGGGAAACAGGAGACTGAAGAACGGAAACCACTTAATTATTTAATATCATGATATCTAAATACTGGTATTATTTTGTTTCCAATTCCTGCTTTATCGTCGCGGGTCACCTTTAACGGGAAGCTTGGCCAATTTCTCAACTTCAAGGGAAGGATGCCCAAATTCGGAAACCACTTTTCCAAGGATCAGGTAAACGCCATGGCCGGAAAATGGCCAGCTTTTCAAACAAGGCGGAAAATGGACGGTCTCGAAAAACTCACCGGAAAGATCAAGGAAACTTCCGAAATTCATGATCTCTTTCCTTGAAGTGCTCACATATTTAATGGTGACCAGAAGTCCCACCATGCGGACCGATTTGCCGACATATCGTGACAGGTCGTTGGCCATCACTTCGCCACGAAAATTGGTCTGCAACAAATCGAACCAGCTCATTGTCACCGGAAATCCTAGCAATTCAATCTCATCGTAAGCAGCCTCGACACGTGTTTGCTCCATCTTTGGCAGTTCCCATTTTTTTGAGGGAATGTCAAACAGGCTGTTCGGAATATTTTGCTTGCTCTTGCTCAACATCATATGGGCTTCCCACAACAGGTGCATCTTGGGTTTACCGGTAAACCGCAACGCCCCCAACCGGATCAACAATACCAGTTGTTCGATCCCGATGGCTACCCGGTGCAAAAGGTCTTCGAGCGACTGAAACTCGCCACCTCGTTTCCGTTCAGCAACCAACTGATGTTGGAAATTATTTTCAAGATTGGCCACAAGGTTAAAACCCAGATAGATGCTATCACCATCAATTGTTGTTGCTTCGAGACTTTTGTTGATACAAGGAAGTTCTATCAGTCCCCCGCACCGCCGTGCTTCGTTCACATAAACCCAGGTACGGTAGAACCCGCCAAAATTGTTGATGACCGCCACCATAAATTCTTTGGGGTAATGGGCTTTGAGGTACAGGCTCTGAAAACTCTCGACAGCGTACGAAGCCGAATGGGCCTTGGAAAACGAGTACCCGGCAAAACTCTCGATCTGCCGCCAAACCTCGTTTGCAGTTTCATCGGGACGGCCCAATGTCCTGCAATTTTCAAAAAAACGGTCAATAATGCGTTGGAATTCAGCCTTTGACCGGAACTTTCCGCTCATCGCACGTCGCAATACATCGGCATCGGCCAGATCGAGACCTGCAAAATGATGGCACACCTTGAGCACATCCTCCTGAAAAACCATCACACCATAAGTCTCCTCCAACTGTTCTTTCATCACAGGATGGAGATAGGTGAAACTCCCGGGATGGTGGAACCGGTTGATGTATTCCCGCATCATCCCACTCTTGGCAACCCCTGGGCGTATGATCGAACTGGCCGCTACCAGCGAGATGTAATTGTCGCAGTGGAGTTTTTTGAGCAAACCGCGCATGGCGGGGCTCTCGATGTAAAAACAGCCAATCGTCTCCCCAATTTTTAATTGGTGCTTCACCTGTGGGTCGTTCTTGAATTCCGGCACCCTGTGAATATCGACCACCACCTTCCTGTTCCGTTTGATGATTTCGACGCTGTCGTTGATGTGGCCGATACCCCGCTGGCTCAGGATGTCAAGCTTTTCAAATCCAATATCTTCTGCCACATACATATCCCATTGGGTGGTCTGGAAACCTTTTGGAGGCATATCAAGTGCCGTATAACAGGTAATGGGTTCTTCAGAAATGAGTACCCCACCCGCATGGATGGAACGCAGGTTTGGAAAATCCTGCATCAGTGCCCCCACCGCGAAAATTTGTTTGTACAGCTCGCTCCCTTCTACATCGGCGGCAGGGTCTTCTGCCAGCATGTCGATCTCACCTTTCGGCAGCCCATACACTTTTCCAAGTTCGCGCACAATCGACTTTCCCTGAAAGGTATTCATCGCGCCAAGCAAAGCCGTGTATTTCGTTCCGTACCGTTTGAAAATGTATTCATGGATCTCGTCACGATCGCGCCACGAAAAATCGAGGTCAAAATCGGGGGGCGACGACCTTTTGGGATTGAGGAAACGTTCAAAATAGAGGTTGAGCTCGATGGGATCGACATCGGTGATTTTCAAACAATAAGCCACGATGGAATTGGCTCCTGAACCGCGCCCCACGTGATAAAAGCCACGGCTCATCGAATAGTTGATGATGTCGCGGCTGATCAGGAAATAGGCCGAAAAACCCAGGTTGTCGATGATTTCAAGTTCGTGCTTCACACGTTTCAGAGATTCCTGGTCGTTGCCATAGCGGTATTTCCAGCCATCGAGTGCCAGTTTTTCAAGCAGCAGTTTATCATCGTAACGGCTTCCGGTAAAGCACATCTTGTTCTTGATGGTCGTGAAATCGAACGTGATGGAACAATCTTCGATCAGTTTTTTTGTCGTACCAAGAATTTCGGGGAAATCGGCAAACTCGACCAACAGGTCATCGAATGTGCGGAACATATCCGACCCGCTCCCCATCTGTTCCGGTACGACCTTGCTCAATAAGGTGTTGTGGTCAATGGCCCGCAGGTGTTTGTGCAGAATGAAGTCATGTTTACCTGAAAATGTAACAGGTTGAAATACAATCAATTTCTTGAAGTATTTTTTGGTAACGGTATAACGGAGCCTGTTGATGTCCTGTGGCTGTACACCGATAAACTCATTGTCGTGCAGGTCTTTGATCCCTTTATCGCCGAAAGGGTAAATGACATAAACCTGATTGAAACGTTCCGGCACCTCGGGGAAAGGCATTTTCTTGATCAGATGAAGGCTCAGGAATTCGTTCAGTTCGCGGAAACCTTCGTTGTTACGGGCAATAGCGGTGTAGAGGTGACGGTCGCCATTCCTGAAATCAACTCCCGCAATGGGTTTGATTCCCTGTTTCTGGGCCTCTTTCACAAAATCGATGATCCCCGTCGTGTTGTTGATATCGGCCATTACAACCACCGGAAGGTGATTTTTGATCGCCTCCTGCAACAATGTTTCAGGTTTCATTGTCCCGTAACGCAGACTATAATAGGAATGACATGAGAATAACATACTAAGAATTAAGGAATGAAAGAATGAAAGAATTAAGGAATGAAAGAATGAAAGAATGAAAGAATGAAAGAATTAAGGAATTAAGAATTAAGGAATTAAGGAATTAAGAATTAAGTAATTAAGTAATTAATAAATTAAAGAATAATTTGCATTGCCATTGTATTCTATTGCTTACATTTATCATATTGTATATCAAATATATACACTTTTTGTCTCAGGTTACCGGTTGCTGAGCGAAGTCGAAGCACCGGTTCTAATGCTCCGTGGCCCACGCTCCATGCTTTTACCGGCCTTTGCTTTGCGGCGCATGGAACATCTAATCTTTTAACGACTTTCTGATTGCGCCTTTTGTCAATTGGGTACGCTTTTTCTACCAATATTCTGCACCTCTGGTGCTTTTTGTCTGTATCAGGATCAAATTTTGAATTCCATAAAGTTGATTTATTCAAAAGGGAATCATCGGTCTTCTTTATTGCCAATGATTTCTTAATTCTTTCATTTTTTAATTCCTTAATTCTTTCATTTTTTAATTCCCCTCAATGCCACCCCCGTTTGATCACAAGCTTACCATCCGGGATCTGTAGCGGGATCGTTTTCAACTCTTCGATGGTTTTGCGGGCTGCCAATCCCGAAGCACGGAAAATCGCCGAAGACCCAAACCGTTTTCGGATCCCATCCATGCTCCGGTAAAGGTTGATGCGCTCGGCTGTATCTTCAAAGAGGTCGAGCTGCTGTGTACCGTTCACCAAATGACTGAACCTGACGCCGATCAGCCTGATCAACATGCGCCGCTGATAAAGCTTCCGGAAAAGATCGATGGCCAGTCCAAGGAGCGTATGATCGAACTGCGTATAAGGGATCCGTTGCTGTTGGCTGAAGGTGTCGAAGTTGGAATATTTGATTTTTACCGTCACACACGAAGTCATCTTTTCCTGCTTCCTGAGTTGAAAGGCCAGCTTTTCGGTCATGCTCACAATCAACTGCTCAAGGAAAAACACATCGGTGGTATCCTGCTCAAATGTGCGTTCGGTACTCATCGACTTTTGTTCGGAGTAGGGTTTTACCGGTGTATTGTCGATCCCATGTGCCTTTTTCCAGATCATCATCCCGTTATCGCCAAGCACCTGTTGCATCATCTCGCCGGGGATCTCTGCAAGCGAATGGATCGTTTCGATCCCCATCGAGCGGAGCAGATAATAGGTCTTGGGGCCGATCATCGGGATTTTACGGATCGAGAGCGGATCGAGGAATGGCTGTACCCTCGCTTGCGGCACCTCTTTCTCCCCATTGGGTTTCGCTTCGCCGGTTGCAATTTTTGAGACCGTCTTGTTTACCGACAGTCCGAACGAAATGGGAAGTCCACTCTCCTTCATAATGGTGTGGCGCAATTCGTGAGCCCATTTCATACACCCGAAAAAACGGTCCATCCCCGTAATGTCGAGGTAATGTTCATCAATTGAAGCCTTTTCATAAACAGGGGCCCGCTCTGCAATGATCTGTGTGACAGTATCTGACAAACGGCTGTAGCTCTCCATGTCGCCACGGATCAGCACAGACTCGGGACAAAGGCGCCGTGCCAGCTTCATGGGCATTCCCGAGCGGACCCCAAACAGCCGCGTTTCGTAACTGCAACTGGCCACCACGCCACGGTCGGAAGTGCCACCAATAATTACCGGCATCCCGATCAGTTTGCTGTTGTGCAGCCGTTCGACCGAGACAAAAAAAGTGTCGAGATCGTAGTGAACGACTGTCTTGTTTGATATTTGGCTGATCTCCTGCATAATTAAAGTTTTTATTTTTTTTCGGGAAATTTTTGTTTCTCAGGAAAATGTATTATTTTTGATCATTATTTAATCATTTATCCGGTTATAATATAATCATTATTTTAGAAGATTGATATGATGGCAAGAAAAAAGTTTGAGATTTCACCCTTCTGGCAGCATCCTGCAGGCGACTCCCACTGGGGTAAGTCCTCTGGTCCTCCATCCTCTGGTCTGCCGGTCAGCTATCCTCCGGTCCGCTATCCTTTGTCCTCCGGTTGAAACCGAAGGTTATTATTAGTCAACTCTTACAGAGTTGTGATGAAATTTGCTAATATTAAATCTCAGTATATTGACAGGCAACTCCGTAGGAGTTTTCCGTAAATAACCCTCGGTTTCAACCGGGGGCATAAACAAAATCAAAAAATAAATCATATCATGAACAGCTACCGACAAATACTTTATCACATCGTATTTTGCACCTACAACAGGGAAAATACGATTCCCCCAGAGCAGCAAGAAGGTCTGTATAAATACATTTGGGGAATAATTACCAACAGAAATGGCGTAGTGTACCAAATAAATGGAATGGAGAACCATATCCATATTTTATCCGACCTACATCCTACTGTAGCACTTGCCGATTTTATCAAGGAGATCAAAACAGCATCCAATCTTTGGATGAAACAAACAGGCAAATATCCTGAATTTGTTCACTGGTCCGAAGGCTATTGTGCCCTGACCTACACCTATAGGGATAAAGCGATGATCGTAAACTATATAAAAAACCAGAAAAAGCATCACAGACATGTCGCTTTTGAAGATGAATATAGGGACTTGCTCGAAGAAAATGGGGTGGAATTTGACGAGCAATATATTTTTTGATCTCATTGGTAAACGCCTCCGGTTAAAACCAGAGGTTATTATTGGGCAACTCTTACAGAGTTGCTTGTCAATAACATGCAATATGTCTGTAATACGATTGATCACAACTCTGTAAGAGTTGCCTTTAAATAACCCTCGGTTTCAACCGGGGGCAAAAACAAAAACAAAAACAAAATCAAATAACATGTACTTCAACTCCAACATCAGATTAATGCGGAAACGTCGCGGACGGACGCAGGACGAAGTGGCTTCCTCGCTGAACATGAAGCGCCCCACGCTGAGCGGCTACGAAAATGGGGTGGCGCAACCCGGTGTGCAACAATTGATTGCCTATTCGGAATATTTCGGGATTTCGATCGATACGCTGGTTAAGGTTGACCTGTCGAAACTCAGGGAGAGCGAATTGCGGCAGCTCGAAAGCGGTTTCGACGTGTTTGTAAAAGGGAGCAAGCTGCGGATACTCACCACGACGGTCGATCGTGCGAACAACGAGAACATCGAACTGGTACCGGAAAAGGCGAAGGCCGGTTATACACGTGGCTTTGCCGATCCCGAATTTGTGAGCGAACTCCCTGTATTTCAACTCCCTTTTCTCTCGCCAGAACGGAAATACCGCACCTTCCAGATCAGCGGCGATTCGATGCTCCCCATTCCCGATGGGGCCTGGGTAACCGGTGAGTTTGTCCAGGACTGGAACACCCTGAAAAATGGGGAAGCCTGTATTGTACTGACATTGGATGAAGGGATCGTCTTTAAGGTCCTGGAAAACAGGATCGCGAAGGAGGGGAAAATTGGGCTGGTTTCGCTCAACGCCATTTATCAACCCTATGAGCTTTCAGTGGTCGAAGTCCGCGAAATCTGGCGGTTTGTCCATTACATCAGCGATGAGTTGCCATCCGGCGAAGTTTCATCGGCCGATCTTGCCAGTTCGCTGAACCAGCTCAGGCAGGATGTGGCATTGATCAAGGAGAGGATTGTGGTGAATCCTACGAATTCTTCCAGTTAATGATCATCATCACCACCCCCAATATCATATACACTGCACCCATCAACCGCGAGAGGGAGCGTTCGCTGATTTTGCTCGCAAACCTGGCACAATAAATCCCGGTGAGGATTGCACTGAAAGCGAGCGCAATTCCGGTCAACAGGTTCACGTTGCCCAACGAGGCATGGCCAATCACCCCCGACAGTGCGGTGAGCGACATGATCAAAATTGAGGTCCCAAGGGCTTTGTGCATGGGAAACCGGTTCACAAACAAAAGGATCAACAAGATATTTGTACCTCCACCTGCCCCGATAAAGCCTGTCATAAAACCACTTATACCGGCAAGTAAAATGGAGAGGAGAAGCCGCCATATGGGAGACTTATTTTCGGAAAGATCAAATGGGTCAACAGGATTTTTATCGCGCTTGATCCCTGTACGCCAAATAATTAATGCAAGAACGACCAACATAAAGGAGAAACCGGAATCGAGCCCCCGTTCAGGGATCTTGTCCGAAAATCGGGCACCGATCTGCGCCATGAACACTGAGGATGCCGCTACCCATGCTGCAGACTTTATGGCAATATTGTCGTTTTTGAAATAGGTCCTTGAAATCACCAGGGAGGTCAGCACATCGACCACCAGACTGGTGCCAATTGCTTCGTGGATAGGGAATTTGAAAAAAATTGTGATGAGCGGAACGACCACCATGACTCCTGATGCACCGGTAAAACCCGTCACCATACCTGAAAAACAGCCAATCAGAATGATCAGAAAAATCTCCATTCAGTTAGTTAAACCGTTGATTAATTTTTATTTCGGCCACAAAAATAACAAATAGTGGTGGGTTTTAAAAGTTAGGTTTAATTTTGTTGCTTTGTTAAAGTTGAAATAACAATCACTTAAAATAATTGAGATGGATTTAAATGATTTGGTTAGGAACAACCGCAGTTACAGAAGGTTTGACGAACGACATGCTATTGGTCGTGACACATTGGTTGATCTGGTCGGATTGGCCAGATATGCCGCCTCGGGAAGAAATGCGCAACCTTTAAAATATTTTTTAAGTTGTGACCCGGTCCTGAACGGTCAGATTTTTCCGACCCTGGCCTGGGCCGGCTATTTAAAAGAGTGGCCGGGTCCAAAAGAAGGCGAACGTCCTTCTGCCTATATTGTTGTTTTACTCGACAGGACCATTTCCGACAATTTTCTTTGCGACGATGGGATTGCCATGCAAAATATCCTGTTGGGTGCAGTTGAAAAAGGACTGGGTGGATGCATCATCAGGTCGATCAATAAACCAAGGCTTACCACTATTCTCCAACTTCCGGTTCATCTGGATATCATTGATGTTGTTGCATTGGGAAAACCGGTCGAAAATGTGGTCATTACCGATGTTGGGGAGGATGGCGATATAAAATACTACCGTGATGAAAACGGGGTACACTTTGTTCCGAAGCGATCGTTGGATGAATTGATCATAAAATAGTGCTTCGGCTCCGCTCAGCAACTGTAGAATGGAGAAGGGAATCTGAGACCGGTGCTTCGGCTCCGCTCAGCATCCGGTAACAGGATATTAAAATATTATTCTGCAATAATGTTGAATGGAAACCGAAGACATATTGACAAATCAAGTAGGATTACTGTTTCAGCACGATCAAACCACTGCAAGTTGCCAGCCGCCAGTCGCCAGTTGCCAACAGCCAGCCTCTATCTTCCCTTCAGCCTGTCCGCAAAAATCTTTTTGAATTTGTCCACTTTCGGGGTAATCACAATTCGGCAATATCCTTGATTTGGATTGTTCCTGTAGTATTCCTGGTGATAATCCTCTGCAGGATAGAATTTTTCAAATTTAGTGACCTCTGTTACAATCGGGTTGTTCCAGATTTTCTCCTTTTCAAGTTTGGCTTTGTAAGCCAGTGCCTCCTGTTTTTGTTCCTCATCCATGTAAAAAATGGCCGAGCGGTATTGTGTTCCACTATCCGCACCCTGCCGGTTAAGGGTTGTAGGGTCGTGTGTCATCCAGAAAACTTCAAGAAGTTCTGCATAAGTGACTTGCCCCGGATCGTAAGTGATCTGTGTACATTCGGCATGGCCCGTTCTTCCGGTACAAACCTGGTCGTAAGTAGGATTGGCCACATTCCCTCCGGAATATCCGGAAACTACGCTTTTGACCCCTTTCAACTCACTGAACATCGCCTCGGTACACCAAAAACACCCTCCAGCGAAAACTGCGGTTTTTGTATTCTCAACTTTCATTTCATTGGTTTTAATTTGAATTGACGAACTTTTTACCACCCATGGAAGAATCGTAAAAAAACCTAAAATAAACAATTTATACCTCTTCATTTGTTATTATCTTTATTTAATTGTTTACGGACTTGTCTGTAATAAGGTTTCTGTTTAAATAATTTTTGAAATTAAAAAATATTGGTTAGTTTAGGAGCATTTAACATTCAGTTCTTTAAATTCGACCGCCAGAGGAGTAAACTCTGGTGTTTCGGGAATAATTTATTCTGCTTATGGCTTTGAATATGATTGGGTTTAATTTTTTAAGTTTTGGCTATGATCTATAAATATTTAATCTTGAAATTTTTCAAACAATTGAAAGATTGGTATTTTAAAAGGAATACCTTCAGTTTCAAAAATCACTGGAAATGCATTGTTCTGGTTCCGTTTATCTTGTTCCTCCTTTTTTTTAATGAATGCAAGAAAGATGCGATCAGTTTGACTCCTCTAAATTTAGATGTCGTATTTTTTGGACACAAGGGTGGGGGCAGCAATTCATACAACAACAACTATATCGAAAATACACTTCCATCTGTTCAGGATGGATTAAAATCGATGAATGGTGTTGAAGTTGATGTACAAATGAGCCTTGATGGGACGCTTTGGATGTTTCACCATGCTGATATTGGGGAAATGAGTTGCCTTTCCAACTATCATCATAGCTTGATCCTTTTAAAAGACACTGAAATAGAGAAAATCCAGGTCTGTAGCGGAACAAAGCAATCGAGAATCTATAAGCTCAAGGAGTTGGTCGATTACTGGAACAGCAAAAATGAAGGTTTTGCAATTTCAATGCATATCAAGCAGGATTTCCCCACTGATACACTTAACCACCCATTGATTGGGGGTGAACTTGCTTACCTTATGAAAGTTGCAGATAAACTGGCACTCCTTTTCCCATCGATACAAAATCTGGACCATATCTTTGTTGAGGTATTTAACAGAACTTTCTGCACCAAGATTCACGCCACAATACCCAAAATTAAAGTTCTCTTGTTGAAGGCAGTCTCTTTCCCTCAACAGGTAGATGGTGCGGTAAATGGAGGTTACGATGGGATCAGTAGCAGTTTTGATTCTGTATTAATCTCAGCATCTGAGGTCAAAAGTGCGCGGGATAAAGGTTTTAAAGTGCTGTTGTGGACACCCGATACCAAAGCTGAAATCATTCAGGCTTATAGCCTGAAACCAAATCACATCCAGACTGACAACATGTACGGGGCAATCATTTGTGAACCGTATTATAATTCTGTAGGTAACTAAAAAGGCTTTAATAACAATTAAATGAACAGAAAACAATTATTAATTTTATGAATTACAATACTTTAATATTGAGTATATTGCATAAACGGAATTCCAAAAATGGATTCGTTATTCCTTTTTATTCAAGAAGATTTTCTCCCCAAATATTATTTTTTATTGGATTGACATGCCTTTTGAATTTAACGCAGTGCAAAAAAACGGCTATAATCGTTACCCCACTTAATTTGGATGTCATCTTTTTCGGACACAAGGGTGGGGGTAACAATTCGTACAACCCCAGTTTTATCGAAAATACGCTTCCATCTGTTCAGGATGGTTTAAAGTCAATGAATGGCGTAGAAGTGGATGTACAGATGAGCCTGGATGGGACCCTTTGGTTGTTTCACCACGCTGATATTGGGGAAATGAGTTGCCTTACCAATTATCACCACAGCCTTATCACTTTAAAAGATACAGAAATAGAAAAAATACAGCTCTGTAGCGGAACAAAGCAATCGCGAATTTACAAGCTTAAAGAGTTGGTCGATTACTGGAATAGTTCCCCAACAGGATTTCCAATTTCAATGCATATCAAGCTTGACCAGACTCAAGATACACTTAACCATCCTTTGGTTGGGGGCGAACTTGCTTACCTTTTGAAACTTGCTGATAATCTCAAGATTGTTTATGCAACAATGAATCACCAGGATCAGCTCTTCTGTGAGGTGTTTGACTCTGCCTTTCGCAATAAGATCCATGCGACAATACCTGGATTAAAAGTTTGCTTGCTTAAGGAAGTACCTTTTCCCCAACAGGTTGACGATGCGATCAGCGGTGGTTATGATGGGGTCAGCAGCGGTTTTGACAGTGCCTTAATATCGGCAGCAGAAGTCAAAAGGGCACATGATAATGGCTTAGTTGTTCAATTGTGGACGCCTGATACCAAAGCTGAAATCATTCAGGCTTATTTATTGAAGCCTACTCATATCCAAACAGACAATATGTATGGGGCAATTATTTGCGAACCATACTATAATGCTTCAAAATAACATGTCACTCAATCATCGTTTTGGCTTAATAAATTTCGCTAATAGGGTACAGAAAAAAAGATTTGAAAATTTGGGAGACCAAAATACTGTCCCTCCGAGGGACCAATTTGTTTTGGTTCGCCTCAGAATTCCCCAAATCGGTGTTCTTCTATTCGCTTTTGTGCTATTGATTTTAGCCATGCGCTGCAAGAAGGATTCTGCCATAACTCCAATAACAGCAAAGGCAGATGTCACTTGCATTGGGCTATGATGGTGTAAGTTGAAGCATTTATGAATCGACCCTTGCTTTAGATGAAGTTAAAAGGGCACATACCAATGGTTTGATTGTTCACCTATGGACATGCGATACAAATGCAGTATTGATTAAAGCCTATGCACTGAAACCCGATTTTATTCAAACTGACAATCTGGATGCGATCAATGTTGTTGTATATAATTGACATACAAGTATTTGATTAGTTTATTAATTGCTTAATATTTAGAATAAACATGAAATTTTGCGACAATTGCGGAAATCAGCTCCAACCAAATATTCGTTTTTGTGCAATTTTATGAATTTTTTATCTGCATCACCCTGTGATGTATGCTTGACAGGTAGTTGGTCATTGTAACATATCTGTTGGCGGCGGGTGCAACATACACTTTTCCTGTGCCGGTAAATGTGTTCACAATCCCTTCGCCGGAAAGCAATGTTCCAAATATACCTTTACTTGCTTTGGCAACCGATAACTGAACCGAAGATTGTCTGGCAACTGCAAATGAACCATCGACCACCAACTTGGAGTTGACCAACTCAATGATTTCTAAAGGGCCGTTGGAATAAATGACCACTTTTCCATAACCTGAAACTTTAGTCTGGAAGAACCCTTCTCCTGAAAATAGTGCGGAAATTGCTTTATTGGTGAAGGATCCAATTTCGACATTCATTTCAGAAGCAAAATAGGCACCTTTGTCAAGTATCCATTCATCCCCTTTAAGCTCCAAAATTGTAAAGTCGCCAAATGCGGGTTCCAACCACACGGTACCGGTTCCACGGATAACAGGTTTTACAGCATGTTCTTTGGTCACCATGGATTTGAGAAAACCACCTGCTGATGGAAGGTTTGCTTCAAGTACGAGGTTACCTTGCATGTAATACATCCCTCCCGACTCGTATCGCAGTGCCGAATTGTCCAACTCTGCCTTCACAAATTTAAGCATCTCTTTCTCGACTACCTCAAACTTCAAACTGCCATAATGCGTTTGTGGTTGAGGTGCTGACTGGTAAACCGGTGGCGGAGCAACCGGTCTGGGTGGTTGGGGCGGTAGATAGGCTGAGTGGTCAACCAACGGAGATTGATAAGGTTGCGATGCTGGTGGCTGGTTTGAGCCCACCATCGGATTTCTTGTGCCACATTCGTGGCAAAAAGCGGCGCTTTCTTTCATCTGGCTACCACAATTGCTGCAAAATGCCATGACTAATGTTTTAGGTTTTAATGTAAAATGTCTATTTTATCTTAAATTTCATAACCTTCAATATTCAGTAATCCAACTCCCTGAGTATTTTTTGACCAGGTTGATGGCTGCGAATCCTGAATATAATAAATTCCCGGATCGAGGCGAACCTGGGGTTCGATCACCCATTTCCCATTGGTTGCGCCATCGGTACCTGCTTTTCCCTTTGCGGGATATGTGCCGATTACCATCCCACCGTCTCCGGTAATCGTTATGGAACCAACATTTGCAGTGCCTTTGCTATCATTGTAATGATCTGTGGTGATTTTTAATACAATAGACGATCTCTTAATTATAAGTCTGGTGGCTCCATCAGGATTTTTGTCAATAAAATTATCTTTAGCCACTTGCAATGAGCCTTGCTTTTCAGCCTCAACGCTTTTAGGATTTACTGTAAATACAAAAACGAATTTCTTATCGGTACCACTGATTTGAGTATTGTCAGTCGATGGCTGAACTGCTTTGGTATTATTCTCAAGTGTTGCAACAGCAGCTTTTTCAATTGGTTGGTCCTTAAAAAGCTGGGTATAGGTTAGCCAACCACCAATCCCTAACACGGCTAGGCAAATGAATACAATCAATAAGGATCGCAAAACATTGCTTTTGCCTGATGAATCAGATGTTGGGGTTGGTGAATTTTGTGGCCTGGTAATTGCTGACCCGCTATTCGTTACAACCGGAGAGATAAAACGAGGTGGTTCAACCGTAGGAGAAGTTATTTGAGGAATGACAAGTTGCGGGTTTACAGGCTGATCATCCATCGTTAATGTATCAAAGCCACATTCCATGCAAAAACGGTCTCCGGGAACCAACTCTTTCCCACATTGAGGACAAAATTTCATAGTTTTAATTTTAGATATTGTTTAGTTAATTCAATATTGAATACCTCATTTATAATAAATTACATGCCCATTATGGCACGGCTTGCAAATAAAAGCCCAAAAATCGACAGTATAATAAAAGATATCACAAAAGAGATCAACAGGACACAAATAAGGGTCACTATCACATACCCCGCTACCATGTTGGGAGGTGTCCGTTTAATGACAGGAAGTCCGGTTATCAATAAATAGATGGCATAAAGACTTGCAAGGTACGACAGCCAACGGGTTCCGTCAAACAGCAAAAAGATACCCGCCAGCCACTGTGCAGTTGTCGAATAGACCGCCAACTGTAACGACCTGCCAAAATTCTTTTCGGAACCAAAAGAACCTGCAAGGATATCTACTAACCAAGCAAATAAATAAACACCAATGACAGAAGAGATCAACTGTGTAAATGCTTGAATCAAACCAGCCGGAATATTTCTGAAGGATGTACCCATCTGGTCAACACCTATAAAACCGTAAGCAAGGAATGTTGAGATTGCAGGGATTAAAGTTAAAACAAGTGTATATCCAAAAATGAGGTTCCCAACATTCGGTTTCTCTTTGCCAATGACCAACCATTCCTGCTTAGGGTTCGACATAATTCCGATGGCACGTTGAATAAGACTGTTAATATTGAAACCTGTATTAACATCTGACTGAGGATAAGTACTTGGTTGATAGTTGACAGACTGCTGGGTCTGATATTCTGGTGGCGCTGCGGGTGTCGGAGGGGGCGTATAAACCTGTGCCGATTGTATAATTTCATTATGTGGGGTTGCAACCCGAAACCCACAGGAAGGGCAGAATTTGCTGCCTTCTTTTAACTCTTTCCCGCATTGAGGACAAAATTTCATGGGATAAAATCTTAGGTGAATAATCTGGTTTAATTAACATCTTAAGAGCAAAAATAATTAAATAAAACGCAAAAATTCAAGGATGGCCCATAATTTTTAGCCGGTTTTTACATCTTTAGTAGAAAACCATTGATCATTTTTTCAAATGCGTCTTTGATCTCCTGAGTTGTCCTGGCGACTCCGCTGGTCATTGTTGGGTTGCCTGACTTTGGGACATATAAAAATGAAGGAATCCCACTGATCCCAAAAACAGCCGAAAGTTCGCGTTCCTGATCCGTATTGACCTTATAGACAACTATTTTCCCTTTGTATTTCATAGCCAGCTCCTCCAATGCAGGTGAAGCCATCCTGCATGGTCCACACCAATCGGCATAAAAATCGACAATACAAGGCAGCTTGCCTTCATAGGTCCAGACCTTGGGATTTTTTTCATAATCCATAATCAGTTCCTTGAATTGTGCAGTGGTTATTTTCACAACTTCCCCTTCAGTTGCCTTTACCGATTGTGGAGCAGCACCAAAAAATATCAGGAAAAAACTAACAATCAATATCTTGTATCCCATTATGCATATCTTTTGTTTTTCTGTTTAAAAACTATTACAAACATATATACTTTTTGACATAGATTTTGATGTCCTGGAAAATTGCTGTTCTTAACTTTAAAATAATTTCGAACTTTTAAATACGCTAATTCATGGCACAATTTCCTACATTTGCATCAACAAAAGAAAAATAACAGCCTGTATAATCAGTTATCCCTTAACTTAGTGATCAGCTAATGAGTCGCAAAAAGAAACTTAAAAAATTGGACCTTCGTAAATTCGTTTCCAAAACAGCCAAAAGGGGAAGTATCCCGGGAACCGTAGAGTACATAGGTCAACCCAGGGTTGGGGATGTAAAAATCGATGTTCTGGAATTCGACGAATTGATGTGGAAAGAGTACAATTCAATTCCCATCGCGGAACTTAAAGATTATCTAAACCATCCTGGCGTAAAATGGATCCAGGTTACCGGAGTGCACAATCCTGAAATATTGAGTGATATTGGAAAAGTCCTGAATGTCATATCCCTTGATCTTGAGGATATTGCAAATACAACGCAACGTCCGCGAATTGAAGAGAGGGACGACTACATATTTCTTATTTTCAAAGTATTACAACTTGATCCTGAAAGTAGGGAAGTGAATATCGAGCAAATCAGTCTTATTTTGGGTGATGGTTTTGTTGTATCCTTTCATGAAACTACACCTAAAATCCTTGAGACTTTACAAAACCGGATCAGGGCCGGTAAGGGCCGTGTAAGAAGGATGAAAAGCGATTACCTGGTTTTCGCAATAACCGATATCATTATAGACCAATATTTTACTTTACTAGAAGACATTGGTGAAACACTTGAAGATACCGAAGAGGAACTGATCGTTTCACCTGGACAGGCAAGTCAGGAGGCGATCTACAAGCTCAAAAGAAGGCTGGGGTATATCAAAAAAACGATTTGGCCCGCTCGTGACGTCTTGAATTCGCTACATCTTTCTGACCATATCCTTCTCAACCCGGGCTCAAAAATCTATTTCAGGAACATTTACGACCATACCATCCAGATCATTGAATCGCTCGAAAGCTTGCGCGACCTCACATCGGGGATGATGGACCTTTATCTCTCTACTGTAAGTTTCAAGATGAACGAGATCATGAAAGTGCTGACCATCTTCTCGACCATTTTTATCCCCCTCACCTTTTTTGCCGGAGTTTATGGGATGAATTTCAAAAATTTGCCTGAATTGGGTTGGTATTACGGATATTATCTATTTTGGGGGGTAATGATCGTGATCATTTTGGTGATGCTGGCGTGGTTCAGGCGTAAGAAATGGTTGTGAGCCTCAAATGTTACCCACCGAATTGGCAACTAATCGCTATCTTTGAACATTCAATTAAAATAATTTACCATGAGTAAGCCTATTGTTACAGCTATTGCCTCCTTTGGAATGTCGGGTGTTGTTTTTCAGGGACCCTCTTTAAAAGTTTTGCCACAACAGTTTAAGATTCATAAGATCCTCGAACGGACAAAAAACATATCCGCCGAAAGGTATCCCGAAGCCACGATTGTCAGGTCATATAATGAAATCTTGAACGATCCGGAAGTGGAGCTTGTTTTGGTCAATACGCCCGATTACCTCCATTTCGACATGGCCAAACAAGCGATAGAAGCCGGGAAGAATATCGTTGTTGAAAAGCCTTTCACAAAAACAAGCGATGATGCACGTGAACTGATCGCTCTTGCCCGGAAGCACAATGTTTTGATGACGGTTTATCAAAGCCGCAGGTTGGACAATGGGTTTTTGACCGTGAAAAAAATTGTTGAAGAGAAATTATTGGGCAGGATTGTGGAATACGAAGCCCATTATGACCGATACCGCAATTATATACAGGAAGGTTCCTGGAAGGAGGATGGTGATGAACGGACAGGTGTTTTATTCAACCTTGGCTCACACATTGTCGATCAGACACTTATGTTGTTTGGGATACCAACGGCTGTTACAGCCCATCTTAATGTATTGCGTACTGGTGGACGGACAACTGACAATTTTGATATCAGGTTGCATTACGACAAGTTCAATGCATTTTTGCGCAGCTCCTACCTTGTGCGCGAATTGGGTCCACAATATATTGTCAACGGAACGGAAGGTTCGTTCAGGAAGATGGGAACCGATCCACAGGAGGAATTGCTTAAAATCCACCATTTGCCCAATGAGCCAGGTTGGGGCACCGATGCACCAAACGATTGGGGCGTACTCAATACCACGGTTGGCGGTTTACATTTTGTTGGAAAGGTGGAAACGATCCCCGGCAATTATGGCAATTTCTTTGTCGAACTTTACAAGACCATTCGCGAAGGTAAGGAACTGATGGTCAAACAGGAACAAGCATTGACAACGATCAGGATTCTCGAAGCCTGTCTTGAGAGCAACAGATTAAAAAAGACAATTGAATTTTCTTCTGAATAAAATTACTTTAATAATTTTCTGTTGATTTTGATAATAGATAAATTGGATGCCTTTAAGCTGGAATGAAATAAAAGACCGTGCCTTAAATTTCGCCAAAGAATGGGCTGACGCTTCAAGCGAAGAGGCGGATGCTAAACCATTTTTGGTTGAGTTCTTTAATGTGTTTGGGATTAGCCGGAAGCGTGTTTCGACCTTTGAACACAAGGTTAAAAAACTTGACGACAAGGAGGGCTATATCGACCTGCTTTGGAAAGGGATGATTCTGATCGAAATGAAAAGCAGGGGCAAAAATCTTGAAAAAGCCTACCAACAGGCTATTGACTATACTTATGGGCTTAAACAGCACGAATTGCCGAAATATATCCTAATTTGCGATTTTGAAAACTTAAGGCTTTACGACCTTGATGAGGGTACAAATATTGAATTCAAGCTTAGGGATCTGATACATCATGTTCATCATTTCGCCTATATCTTAGGTTATCAGAAAAATATTTACAAAGAGCAAGACCCAGCAAACATAAAAGCTGCTGAGTCAATGGGCAAGCTTCACGACAGGCTGAAAGAAATTGGTTATACCGGTCATCCATTGGAGGTTTACTTAGTCCGTATCCTGTTTTTAATGTTTGCTGAAGACACTACCATTTTCAACAGGCAACAATTTCAGGACTATTTGGAACAACGGACCAGCCTAGACGGCAGCGACCTTGCTTCGAAATTGCAGGAACTCTTTCAGGTACTCAATACCCCCAAAGAAAAGCGCTTTAAAAATCTTGATGAACAACTTGCCGACTTTCCTTATGTAAATGGGAAATTATTTGAAGAAAACCTGCCGACGGCAAGTTTTGATTCAAAAATGAGGCAGACCTTGTTGGATTGTTGTTATATCGACTGGAGTAAAATATCGCCTGCCATCTTCGGCTCTATGTTTCAAAGCGTGATGAACCCAAAGGAACGCCGGAACCTGGGTGCCCATTACACAAGTGAGACCAACATTTTAAAATTGATCAAGCCTCTTTTCCTCGACGAACTTTGGAAGGAATTTGAAATGATCAAAGACAATAAAAATAAGCTTCCCGGATTTCACAAAAAGTTAAGCTCACTAAAATTCCTTGATCCTGCCTGCGGATGTGGCAATTTCCTTGTGATCACCTATCGTGAATTACGATTACTTGAATTGGAAATTCTAAGGAATACCTACAAAGGTGGACAACAAGTTATTGACATTAATGAAATTATTTGGCTTGATGTGGAAATGATGTATGGTATTGAATATGAGGAATTTCCAGCGAGAATTGCCGAAGTTGCCATGTGGCTGGTTGACCATCAGATGAATATGTTGATCAGCAATGAGTTTGGACAATATTTTGCCCGTTTGCCTTTGAAAAAAGCTGCCAATATCGTACATGGAAATGCTTTGCAATTGGATTGGAATTCATTGATAAAAAATCAACAGTTCAAGATCGAATCGAATGAAACGACCATAACATTGAATGAGCCTCAAACTGAATATACAATTGTCAATATTAGGACCAAACATCTTACCATAATTGACGAAAGGATTCCTTCGATTGAGAAAATTCAGATAAACAGAACTTTCGATTACATTTTGGGTAATCCCCCATTTGTTGGAAAAAGTCTCCAAAGTAATGAGCAAAAGGCAGATATGCAAAAAATATTTGCTGCTGTTAATGGTGCAGGTGTTTTGGATTATGTTACAGCATGGTACGTCAAAGCTTCACAATTGATTCAAAACACACAAACCAAGGTTGCTTTTGTTTCTACAAATTCGATTTCACAAGGTGAACAAGTTGGGATTTTGTGGAATTTACTCTTCAATCAATACCATATAAAAATACATTTTGCACACAGGACTTTTAGTTGGAGGAATGAAGCAAAAGGAAATGCGGCTGTTCATGTTGTCATCATTGGATTTGCAAGTTATGACATCAGCGACAAGCGGATTTTTGAATATGAAGAGATTAAAGGTGAGCCACATGGAATCAAAGTGAAAAATATTAACCCTTATTTGCTCGAAGGTAGAGATGACTTTGTCGTTAAAAGGAGAAATCCAATTTGTAGTGTCTCCGAAATGATTAAAGGTAGCATGCCAAATGATGGAGGACATTTTCTGTTTTCAAAAGCTGAAAAAGATGAATTTGTTAAACTGGAACCCAATTCCACCAAATATTTTAGGTTATTTATTGGTGGCTATGAGTTTCTTAATAACGTTGAGCGTTGGTGTTTATGGTTAAAAGGTGCAAATCCAACCGAATTAAGGACTCTTCCTTCGGTGCTGGAAAGAATTGAAAAAGTAAGGAAACATCGATTGGAAAGTGATAGGCTTGTAACTCAGAAAGATGCATCCACACCGATGTTATTTGGTGAGAACCGTCAAACTGACTCTGATTATTTGGCCTTACCGGAGGTATCATCGGAAAATAGAAACTATGTTCCTGTTGGATATGTGGAAAGATCAACCATTGCAAGTAACAAAATTTATATGGTTCCAAACGCTTCATTCTATAGTTTTGGCATTCTTAGCTCTTGTATGCACAATTCATGGATAAGACAAATTTCTGGTAGGATGAAAAGTGATTTATCCTATTCTAACGGTATTGTTTACAACAACTTTCCATGGCCTGAGAACCCCTCAGAAAAACAAATAGCGACTATAGAAGATAAAGCAAGAATGGTATTAGAGGCAAGAGCCGAATATTCAACAAGTTCATTGTCTGATTTATATGTCCCATTAACAATGCCTGATACCTTGTTAAAAGCACATAACGAGTTGGACAAAGCAGTTGACCTGGCTTACAGGCCACAACCCTTTACAAGCGAAGCAAACAGAATGGTGTTTTTATTTGATCTGTACGAAAAATATACGGCAGACCTTTTTACGAAAGAGAAACCTAAAAAGGCAAAAAAGAAAGATTCAGAAAAAGATTTAACTTGGGAAGATTAACGAAGTGCAGATGAAATAATTAATGAATTAAGAGCAGATCGTGTTAATAGTAAGGAAATTGAACCGTTCGATTAATCACAAAAACAAATCCGGGATAACTCCTGGATTTGTTTTTGTGATTAATACTGTATTAAAATCTGATTTACTCTCCCAACTTCTTATACCTGATCCGATGCGGCGTGCTGTCGCCCAACCGCTTCTTCTTGTTTTCTTCGTATTCTGAGTAACTCCCTTCAAAGTAATAAACCTGCGAATTGCCTTCAAATGCGAGGATATGGGTCGCGACACGGTCAAGAAACCAGCGGTCGTGCGAGATCACCACGGCACATCCGGCAAAACTATCGAGACCTTCTTCTAAAGCACGGAGCGTATTAACATCAATATCGTTTGTTGGCTCATCAAGCAGCAATACGTTCGCCTCTGATTTTAATGTCAATGCAAGATGGAGCCGGTTCTTTTCGCCACCTGAAAGCACGCCACATTTTTTCTCCTGGTCGGCCCCGCTGAAATTGAAGCGCGAAACATAGGCACGGGCATTGAGCATCCTGCCACCAACCATCACCTCATCCGTTCCACCAGAAAGTACCTGATAAACGGTTTTGTCGTTCACGATTGCCTCATGGCCCTGATCGGCATAACCGATTTTCACAGTTTCACCAACGGAGAAACTCCCGGAATCTATCTTTTCCAAACCAAGGATCATCCTGAATAAAGTAGTTTTACCAGCACCATTCGGTCCGATTACACCCACGATACCGTTAGGCGGCAAAACAAATTCAAGATTTTCGAACAGCAACCTGTCCCCAAAAGCTTTTGAGACACCATGTGCTTCGATCACTTTATCGCCCAGTCGTGGGCCATTTGGAATAAAGAGTTCAAGCTTATCTTCTTTCTGTTTGACATCTTCATTTAACAACTTTTCATAAGCACCCAACCTCGCTTTCGATTTGGCCTGACGTGCCTTTGGACTCATCTTGACCCATTCTAGCTCACGCTCCAAGGTTTTGCGACGTTTTGAAATTCCCTTTTCTTCCATCTCCAAACGCTTGGACTTTTGTTCCAGCCAGCTTGAATAATTTCCTTTCCATGGAATTCCTTCCCCACGGTCGAGTTCAAGGATCCAACCAGCCACATTGTCAAGGAAATAACGGTCGTGGGTAATGCAAATGACCGTTCCTTTGTATTGTTGTAAATGAAGCTCTAACCACTCCACTGATTCTGCATCAAGGTGGTTTGTCGGTTCATCGAGCAACAGGATATCGGGTTGTTTCAACAATAACCGGCACAAGGCAACACGGCGGCGCTCACCACCCGATAATACTTTGACCGATGTATCACCATCAGGACAACGAAGTGCATCCATGGCCCTTTCAAGTTTGTTGTTGAGGTTCCATGCATCGGTTGCATCAATTTTTTCCTGAAGCAAAGCCTGCCTGTCCATCAGTTTGTCCATCACATCTGGGTTTTCATAAACCTCTGGCAAACCAAATTTCAGGTTGATCTCCTCATATTCATCCAGAATGTCCACAATCTCCTGCGCCCCTTCCTGGACAATTCCCATTACAGTTTTTGATTCGTCAAGCAGGGGTTCCTGAGAAAGGTGTCCCACCGTATATCCGGGCGAAAAAGCAAGTTCCCCGTTGAAATCCTTTTCAAGTCCTGCAATAATTTTTAGCAAAGTGGATTTGCCCGATCCGTTCAAACCAATGATACCGATTTTTGCACCAAGATAGAACGAAAGTGAAATATCCTTAATAACCTGTTTCTGAGGTGGATATGTTTTGCTTACCTTGTACATTGAAAATATAATCTGCCGATCTTCTGCCATGGATTTTAATTTTTGTTTGAGCCTCAAAATTCGTATTTTTAAGCGGAAATACAATAATTTTGTTGCACGAATATCAAAATCAATTATCCAGATGAAAAAATATGCAGTTTATTTTAGTTTAGCAGTAGTCTTGCTGATCGGTTCAACGATTTACTGGAAATATTCCTTTACCTACAGTGAAGGGTATCGTGCAGGTTTGCTTCAGAAAGTGTCGCTAAAAGGGACCATCTTCAAAACCTATGAAGGCGAAATGATCCTTAGCAGTATCCAAAGCAATACCAATGTTGCATTGGCTTCCGAAAAATTCTTTTTCTCTGTGATTAACAAGGATGTGGCCCTTCAGCTCGAAAAAATGCAAGGCGGAAGCGTGGTAGTCCACTACTGTCAAAAAAACGGTACTCTTCCCTGGAGGGGCGAAAGTACATATCTTGTTGACAGTGTAAAGGTTAATAATAATTTGAGGGGGTATTAATACAACAAACATGGAATTATTAAAATTGAAGAATAGCATAAAAGCTTTATTATTTATCTCTTATTTACTTTCCTGCTCATTTGTATCTCCGGCATCCGTTATATCGGTTTTGAAGGATAAAGATGGTGTGACGTTTACATTGGATAAAGGCTTGATGAAGGTCAAAATCTGCACCGAAAATGTAGTTGAGGTCAGGTACACGATATTTTCAACTTTCCCGGCAAAGGAATCATTGGTGGTCAACAATAGATGGATTACAACGACTAAATTTTCTCTCACCGAATCACTGGTAGAGATCGTAATTTCGACCGCTAAGCTGAAAGTTGTAATTAGCAAGGCCAATCAATCAATTACTTACACTGATCTTAAGAATAAAGTAATCCTTTCTGAAGCCAGGGAAAATGGAAAAAAAATGGAAGAGGCCACAATTGCAGGGATCAAAACATGCAACTGTGCGACACTTTTCAATTCGCCGGCTGACGAAGCCCTTTATGGATTGGGTTGCCACCCTGAAGATACGCTGTCAATCAATTACAAAGGTCGCAACCAATCGATGGCCATCAAATATATGACTGGGGCGATTCCGGTGCTTTTATCCAATAAAGGTTATGGATTGTTGTGGGACAACTACTCAGCATCTGAATTCTATGGTGCCGAAGCATCCAATTCCCAATATAAGTATGTTTCTGAAAGTGGGTTATTGGTGGATTACTATTTCATTTACGGGCCTGAATTTGATCAGGTGATTGCCTCGTACAGGAATGCCACAGGAGCAGCACCCATGTTTGGCAAATGGGCTTTTGGATTGTTCCAATCGCAGGACAGGTACAAAAGCCAGGCAGAAGTTTTATCGGTAAAGGACAAATACAGAAATGGTAAGATACCGGTTGATTGCATTGTTCAGGATTGGTTTTACTGGGAACCCAATGTGATCGGATCGCACCTTCTGTGGCCAGAAAGGTATCCTGATCCAAAGAAGATGGTGGATGAATTGCACAAGGCCAACTTTCATGCCATGATTTCGATCTGGCCGGTTTTTGCCAAAGGGACGAAGAACTACAACGAAATGGCAGGAGCGGGTAACCTCACGGATATCCTGTGGGACAATGTCATGACCCATACATTTGACAATTACTATGACGCACACAGCGAGAAGGCTCGCAATATGTATTGGAAGCAAGCCAAAGACAGCCTGATTGCACCTCATGGTTGGGATGCCTGGTGGGTTGATCAATGTGAGCCAGATAACGGTTCGTTGCTCGATGCGAGAAGACAAAGCAATTTTGCGATTGGAAAAGGGATTGACTATTTCAATACTTATTCTTTGATGCATTCCGAAGGATTGTACACGAACTGGAGAAAAGATGTCCCCGGCAAAAGGGCATTTTTTCTGATAAGGCAGTCTTTTGCCGGAGCCCAAAGAAATGCCGCAACGCTTTGGTCATCGGATATTACATGTACGTGGAAAGCTTTTAAAAGTCAGGTGCCACAAGGTATAAATGCCTGTGCTTCAGGGATTCCTTACTGGACTTCGGATATTGGCGGATACCATTACAACTGGACGGCTGCAGATTGGTCTAAGCCGGTCTTCAAGGAATTGTTTACCCGTTGGTTTCAGTTTGGGACGTTTTCCCCCATTTTCAGGATTCATGGAAAAGGCGAAAGGGCTTTATTTTCTGATAACTGGGACCAAAAAACGAAGGAAATTTTATTGAATTACGACAATTTAAGGTACAGGCTTTTGCCTTATATCTATTCACTTTCGTGGAAAGTGACCAACGAAGGTTATACGATCATGAGGTCTTTGGCATTCGATTTCAGGAATGATATGAGGATAAATTCGATCCCCGATCAGTATATGTTTGGTCCTGCTTTTCTTGTTAGTCCTGTCACCCATCAGATGTATAGCCCCGAAAAAAATATCCCAACTGAAAAAACACAGAAAGTTTATCTGCCTGAATCGACTACCTGGTATGATTTCTGGACAGGAAAAACCTTATTAGGTGGCCAAACCATTGTATCACAAGCACCAATCGAAACGATCCCATTGTACATCAAGGCGGGTTCGATTGTTCCAATGGGCCCATTTCTACAATACGCCACTGAGAAACCAGCCGAAACAATCGAACTTAGAATTTATCGTGGGGCCAATGGCGTTTTTGAATTGTATGAAGATGAGAATGACAATTATAATTACGAAAATGGGAAATATGCCACAATCGGATTCACCTGGAACGATAAAGAAGGCAGTTTGACAATCGGTTCAAGGAAAGGATCTTTTGAGGGAATGTTAAATGAACGAACCTTTAATATTGTCTTGGTTAAGCCTGGAATAGGTACAGGTGTTGGGATAGAATCTAAAATTGACAAAACTGTTCATTATTCTGGACAATCAATCAAAGTCAAAATTTAAACAAACCTAAAATAAAGATTGTCAAAAAAAGATGATTTAATTTGCACATTGATAGTTAGATGAAATGCCATGGCTTGATATCCATGGCATTTCAATTTAATTATATTCCCTAATAGTGAAACTTTTTCACCGCTAAAGCGTTAATTAGAAAAAATTAAGTTAATTATGGAATTGTCAAAATTATTCTCAAAATACGAATTAGGGCCAAATGAGCTGAAAAACCGGATTGTAATGGCTCCAATGACACGGTCAAGGGCTATCGGTAACATCCCCAATGACCTGATGGCCACTTATTACGGTCAGCGTGCTGGAGCAGGACTTATTGTAACAGAAGGAACGTCACCTTCTCCCAATGGCTTGGGTTACTGCAGGATACCTGGATTATACAACCAATCACAAGTTGAAGGCTGGAAAAAAGTTACTGAAGCGGTTCATTTGAAGGGAGGTAAGATTTTTGTTCAACTGATGCATACCGGAAGAATAGGACATGTGATCAATTTGCCGGAAGGTGCTGAGATATTGGCCCCTTCAGCTGTTAAGGCGTCTGGACAGGTTTGGACAGATACTGCCGGGATGCAGGATTATCCGGTACCAAGGGCAATGACATTCAGTGAGATAAAGGCAGTAATTGGTGAATTTGAACTTTCTGCAAATCTTGCAATTGAGGCAGGTTTTGACGGAGTAGAGTTACATGCAGCCAATGGATACCTGTTGGAACAGTTTATCTCCCCTGTAAGCAACCAACGTACCGATGAATATGGTGGCAGCTTTGAAAACCGTTGCCGTTTTGTTTTGGAATTGGTCGATGTTGTAAGCAAAGCAATTGGCAGCGAAAAGACCGGGATCAGGTTATCTCCTTTTGGAGTGGCAAGCGATATGCCCCATTATCCAGAAATCGAAGAAACTTATACCTATCTTGCAGAACAGATCAATTCAAAGGGTATTGTCTATATCCATCTGGTCGATCATAGCGCTATGGGAGCACCCGAAGTCCCATTCAGCATTAAAAGAACGATCCATGAAAAATTTTCCAATACAATGATCCTCACTGGTGGTTATAACCCTGAATCTGCCGAAAAAGACCTATTGAGCGGATTTACCGATCTGGTTGGCTTTGGGCGGCAGTTTATCAACAACCCTGATCTACCCTCTCGGTTCAGGAACAGTTGGCCTTTGTCAACCTTTATGGACACTGATACATTTTATTCCCCTGACGATAAAGGTTATACTGATTATCCAATATATATGGTATATAATAGATTAACATAAATATATGGAAATATTTAGAAATATTTATTGATCCAATTTAAAAACGTTCCTCCTTTTCGGGGAACGTTTTTTTTGAATTATAATATACAACATTTCGTTTTAAACCATTGTATATCATTGTACTTCAACATATTTCAATGTATTTCATTGTATTTCAACTTATATCCTTATATTTCAATATATTACAAATTGCCATATCATTAATCATATCCTTCTTCAATCCCATGATTTCAAATTAAAAAGTTAAATTTGTCCAAAATTTAGGATATGATCAGATCGATGACAGGTTATGGGAAGGCTGAATGTGAATTGTCCCAAAAGAAAATCACCATTGAGTTAAAGGCTTTAAATAGCAAACAACTCGATGTAAATACAAGGATTCCTGGTATTTACAGGGAAAAGGAGATCGAGATCCGGCGGGAAATATCCGATCTGATGATCCGTGGGAAAGTTGATTTCAGCCTTTATACCGAATCTTTGGGGGTCGATTCAAACAGTGTGATCAATAGCTCAGTCGTTAAAAGTTATTTCAATCAACTTTCAGCCATCAGTACCGAATTGGAAATCCCTGTTAACGAAAGGACCTTGCAAATGATTATGCAATTGCCAGATGTTGTGAAGACAAACCGCGAAGAGCTTGACGAGAATGAATGGAAAACGATCCTTGAAACCATTCGGGTAGCTATTAAATCTTTGGACAATTTCAGGCTTCAGGAAGGGTTGTCTTTGTATAACGACATCATTTTCAATCTAAATGTGATTACTTCTTTGCTCGATCAGGTGCAGCAATACGAGCTGGAGCGGATCACAAAAGTCAAGGAGCGGATCCTTGACGCATTAAAAGATCTCTCTTCGCCCGATGCAGTTGACCACAACCGCCTTGAACAGGAAATGATTTTTTATCTCGAAAAACTTGATTTTAACGAAGAAAAAGTCCGATTGTTAAATCATTGTACCTATTTTCTTGAAACCATCAATTTAGATGAACCGGTAGGCAAAAAGCTGGGATTTATTGCACAAGAGATTGGCCGTGAGATCAATACCCTGGGTTCCAAGGCCAACCATACCGAAATCCAAAAATTGGTGATCGGAATGAAAGATGCCTTGGAAAAGATTAAGGAACAGTTGCTGAACGCGTTATGAAAGAAGGCAAGCTGGTCATTTTTTCTGCGCCCTCGGGAGCCGGGAAAACAACAATCGTAAAACATTTGCTTTCACGTGGCTTGAATTTTGGCTTTTCGATTTCGGCTACGACAAGGAAACCACGTGGTGAAGAGATTGATGGCAAAGATTACTACTTTCTTACAAATGAAGAGTTCAAAAAAAGAATCGACAAAAATGAGTTTCTTGAATGGGAAGAGGTGTATCCCGGGTGCCTTTATGGAACTCTAAGGAGTGAGGTTGACCGCATTTGTAAAAAAGGTCAAAATATCCTTTTCGATGTTGATGTTGAAGGTGGAAGCAATATCAAAAAACATTATGGAAATAGGGCACTTGCTGTTTTTGTGCAGCCGCCATCTATTGAAGAGCTGGAAAACAGGTTGATAACCAGATCAACAGACAATAAGGAAATGATCATTAAACGGGTTGAAAAAGCCAGGTACGAATTGGGTTATTCCGCATTATTTGATCTGATTATCGTTAACGACCAACTTGAAGATGCTTTCAGGGAGGCGGAAGAAAAAATCCGAGCGTTTATCGGGGAAGGAGCGAACTAAGAAACTGGTCCAGAAGCAGGGAGCGTGGGGCATAGGGCAAGGGGCGTGGGGCAAGGGGCGTGGGGCAAGGGGCATATGGAACGGAGAACAGGACTTCGGCTCCGTCAGCCACCGGAAAAAGCCAGATGCCAGTCGCCAGTTGCCAGCTGTGTTAGCCAGCCGCCAGTTGCCAGCCGCCAGAAGCCAGTAGCCAATTGCCATTCGCCAGTTGCCAGCCGCCAGTCGCCAGCCGCCTAAGTAAAAATATTCATATTCTTAATAGTCAATAACTTAATTGATTTTGCCACCATGAGGATTGCTATATTTTCCGGATCATTCAATCCTGTTCACAACGGGCATCTTGCTATTGCACATGAGGTTATTGCGCAAGGAGCTGCTGACGAATTGTGGTTTCTCGTTTCTCCACGGAACCCACTCAAACTTGACACGGATCTTTGGCCGGAAGAAGACCGCCTAATGATGGTAAAACTTGCCATTGAAAACGTGCCAGGAATGGTTGTCAGCGACTTCGAATTTAATTTACCACGACCTTCTTACACTATTAATACACTGAATAGGCTAAAAGAACGATTTCCCCAACACCAGTTTTTATTGTTGATCGGGGGGGACAATCTCTCTATTTTTCACAAATGGCTCGATTACCAAAAAATCATTACGGAGTTTGGTCTTATTGTTTATCCTCGTCCAGGTTTCCCGATTGAAAACTTCCTTTTGAATCCCAACATTACCATAGTCTCTGCACCCCTGATCGATATTTCTGCCTCATTCATCCGAAAAAAAATTACTGCGGGTGAAGCAATTGCTGCTTTTGTTCCTTTTAAAGTCGATTCGTATATTCATGAAAATTTGAATATCTTTAAACTTTAAAACTATCAGGCTGCTTTTATGACTAGCAATTATTTATGTTTTTCCGTCGATCAGATTCAAATTGGCATTCCTTTAAATTTTATAGATCGGGTTATCAGTGCTGTAGCAATAAATTACTTACCCAATTCGCCACAAATTGTTCATGGGTTGTTTGACTATTATGGTCAGTTTGTACCGGTGATCAGCCTACGATATCGTCTTAACCTTCGTGAAATGGCAATTACTCCTGATCAGATTTTTGTCATTGTAGATACTTCAGTGCGAAAATTGGCCCTTGTTGCCGATTCTGTTGAGGGTGTAAAGTCGTTGTTAAAAAGTGATTTGATAGATCCCCAGAACCTCAACAAAGGGATAGAGGCAACAAGTGTATATTCAACAGGCAATGGCATACTTTTAATCTATGATGCTGAGACTTTTTTATCTGGGGAAGATGAAATTCTGTTTGAGAATGTAATGAATCTAAGTCCAAAAGCAGAGTAATTTATGAGCAAGGAAAGAGTAATGAACAATATAAGTGCCAGTGTTGCTGAACTTCTGGGACTTAACTTTCCCCGAAAACGATGGGACGATCTGGAACGTGGCATTCTTGGGGCTGCAAAAGAACTGTGTTTGCCAGAATCCATCGAAGGAATGGCCGTTTGGTTGGAAGGGGGAGACTTTCTTCCCGATCAATTGAACATACTCACAAATTATCTCACAGTTGGGGAAACCTATTTTTTCAGGGATTTACAAGCACTAGACATATTCCAAACCCAACTCATTCCAGAGATAATTGCAGAGCGATTTGGGAAAGACCATCATATAAATATTTGGAGTGCAGGATGTTGCACAGGAGAAGAACCCTATTCACTTGCAATTCTTCTGCTTGAAAGGATTCCGGACATCCAGAAATGGAAAATTTCAATTTTGGCAACAGATATCAATCCCCGTTATCTGGATAAGGCCCGAAACGGGATTTACAGCAATTGGTCTTTCAGGGAGACTCCGGCAAATTTGCGTGAAAAATACTTCAGAAAAGTAGGGAACAATTGGCTAATATCTGAAAAAGTCCGCGAGATGGTGGTTTTTCAACAGCTTAACCTGGTTGAAGATTCTTATCCATCCCATCAAAGCCATACCACCAACATGGATTTTATTTTTTGCAGGAACGTGTTGATGTACTTCTCAAGTGAATTGATCACACTTGTGAGCAGGAGATTTTTGGATGCACTTAAACCACAGGGATGGTTAATAACAAGTGCTGTTGAGCTGAACGATTTACTTTTTTCCAGCTTTACAAAAGTAAATTTTGGCAAAGCTATATTCTATAGGAAGACAAATCAAAAATTGTTAAATTACCGATTGGATAATCTGCCTGACGAGAGTGCGTCATCCTCAAGAAGGTTACCTGATCAATCGAAAAAGTATGTGAAAGCTGTTGCAGCTAAGCCTGCTATTTATGCTCATCATCGACCATCCGCACAAGCTCCTGAGTTCTCATCGATGGATATGGCAGAACGGTTATTTCGTGGAGGAGACTATGCCGAATGTGCTGACACTTGTAATAAAGAGTTGTTAATCAATAATAACCAACCACTATTGTGGATATTGCTGATCAAATCATATGCAAATATGGGGCAACTTGATAATGCATTGGACAGTTGCAGCCAATTGATAACATTGGATAGCTTTAATTCAGAAGCTTATTATCTGATGGCTACTGTTTTAATCGAAAAACAGGAATTGTCTGACGCAGTGGCTGTCCTACAGAAGGGAATCTATATCAATCATGATCATCTGATGTCCCATTTCATCATGTCAAATTTGCTTGATCGCTTATCTGACAAATCGGGTGCCGCAATACATAGGAAGAATGTAAAACGAATATTGTCTGGCTTTGATGGGAACCATATTTTGGATGAGGCTGAAGGGTTGACGGTAAGAAGGATGATTGAGTTGGTCAATTTTGGATAAATCAAAACAAATGAGGACAAACGAAGATATATTGCAGGAAAGGGCCAGAAAAATTTCTGGTAAACTGGGAGAAAATCAGGAAGTTCCAGTTGACGAAATGACTTTGGTGGAATTTAATCTTATTTCCGGGCATTATGCCATCGAGGAGAGTTTTGTTCTTGAAGTTTTATTGTTGAAGGAGTTGACACCAATTCCTGGAGTCCCTGCTTTCGTAGCAGGAATCATAAACCTAAGGGGGAAAATCATTTCTGTAGTCAATCTTAAACTTTTTCTTGGGATACCAGGTAAGGGGATTACAGATATGAACCGTATCATTGTGTTGAAAAATGATCTGATGGAGTTCGGAATTCTTGCGGATTCGATTCTTGGCACAAAAACAATACAATTGTCGAAGCTTTTACCCGCACCGATCACGGTTCAGGCTGTGGCAGCCGGGTATGTAAAAGGAATTTCCTCCGAAGGGTTAATCGTGCTAGACGGTTTTAAGATCCTGGCTGCAAAATCCATTGTTGTCAATCAGAAACTAAAATAATTAATCAAAATAGAAAGGAGAAACCTATGTTGTCATTTACAAAATTCAGCACACGTGCAAAACTCTATATTGGGTTTGGGATCATCATTATGGCCATTGTTGTAAATAATATCCTATCTTATCAAAGCCTGACTTTAATTCATGAATCAGAGGGTAATTTGCTAAAACTGATGGGTATTGCAAGAAATCTGACCCAGCTTCGTTCGGATGAAAACCGGCTAAGCGGGTTGACCCTTGAGATTATAATTAACAAAGACCTGAAAGATCGTGCATTGACCATTGAGGAATTAAAAGATGGGGTTAAATCTGTAGAAGCCAGGACTTCAGAGATCAATAAAAGTTTGGAACTTTTCCCTTCTGAAATGAAGATGTTTCAGGAAGTTACTACCAATATAGCATCCCTGAGAAGAATCAGGCAGTTGCAGCTTGATTTTATCGCCTCAGGGAAAATTGACCAGGCGATGGAGCTTTATATAAAGGAACAGGATGCCCTATTTATAAAAGTTCGGGCAGGGATCCTTGAAATAGAGCAGGAATTGGACCAGCTTGTAGTTGCAATTGAGAAAACCAACGAATCTGATGTTCATAGAATTACAATAAATTTTATTATCTCATGGAGCATTGTGGTGGTCATTTGTTTGCTTCTTATTTTGTGGCTCCGCGGTATGTTGGCACGTATATTTAAAGAGATAAATGAAGGAATAAGCATACTTCGAACCATCGCATCAGAAATCCAGACGACCGTAACCGAAGTTTCAACAGGTGCAACCGAAACGTCCACAGCTGTTGCGGAAACTACTGTTACAATTGAAGAAATACGGCAAATAGCGCTATTGGCAACCCAAAAAGCCCAGTCAGTTCTCGAAAGTTCACACCGTGCCTCCGATGCGGCGGAGAATGGCAAAGAGGCGGTTCAACATACAATTGAAGGTATGGGCCGTATCAACGAGCAAATGAAGATGATTTCCGGTAGTGTTGGTAAATTATCGGAGCTAAGCCGTTCAATAGGTGAAATCACTTCATCGGTAAATGATATTGCGGACCAATCAAACCTTTTGGCTGTAAATGCAGCTATCGAAGCAGCCAGGGCAGGTGAACAAGGTCGTGGGTTCACTGTAGTGGCGCAGGAGATCCGAAGTTTGGCGGAACAATCAAAAAAAGCGACATCTCAGGTGAAGGAAATCCTAAACGAGATCCATAAGGGGATGAACCTTGCAGTCATTGCAACTGAACAAGGGATAAAAGCTGTTGATAACGGCAGTCTTCTGGCACTTCAAAGTAGCGAAATGATCGATATCCTTTCTGATACTGTTAATGAAACAGCACAGGCCGTAATTCAGATTTCAGCCTCAAGTCAACAGCAAATGGCGGGTATGGAACAAATCGTGCCTGCAATGGAAAATATAAAACTGGCAAGCGAGCAAAATGTGAACGGAACACGCCAGGCACAAAATACCGCGCATATTTTGAGCGATCTGGGACATAAATTTAACGATATTATCGAAAAATATAAATTTTAAGATAGTGGCTAAATCGCAGGAAGATTTTTTTCGTGAATTACTGGCCGATTTTAAGATTGAAGCTGCTGAACATCAGGAGGCGATAGTCAAAGGTATGCTCGATCTCGAAAAACAACCCTCGCAAGTCGAATATCGGATGATTGTTGAAACTACGTTCAGGGAACTTCACAGTCTTAAAGGAGCTGCCAGGGCCGTGAACCAGAATGAAATAGAGAAGCTTTGTCAGTCGATGGAGGGTGTATTTCACCAGCTTAAAGATGGCAAAGCCTCCCTTACACCTCCTCTGTTCGAGTTGCTGTTCCAAGGGGTCGATGTTTTGAATGGGATGTTATCGGTAAATTACCCTGAACAAAAAACCAACTTTGGCGGGAATTTAGCTCAGTTGTTAAAAGCAATTGATAATCAATTACATGCAAGTGAAATAGCACAACCGCCATTTGTTGTGATTCCACCAGTTACGATCCAGGTTGAACCTGTGGCTCCTGTGGAGACCGAAACTCACCAGGCTTCTCCCAATGCAACTTTAAATGAACCTATCACTGTTGAACAACGTTTACATAAGGAAACTGTCCGTGTTTCAACTTCAAAATTGAACCGGTTGCTAATACAAACCGAGGAGTTTATCACCGCCAAGGCTACATTATCTTATTTGATCCATGAAATCCAACGGATAAATACGCCAGCACTACAGTTTTTACAACGCGATTTGGACCGGTTTGGCAATTCAATGGGCAGGATGGTCGATGAATTGTTGTTTGATGTAAAGAGCACGTTGCTATTCCCTTTTTCATCCCTTACCGATATTGTCCCTAAAATTGTC
Organism: uncultured Bacteroidia bacterium; assembly: GCA_903927965.1. Classification (GTDB taxonomy): domain Bacteria; phylum Bacteroidota; class Bacteroidia; order Bacteroidales; family Prolixibacteraceae; genus JAAFHB01. The sequence goes on from CAIYPA010000393.1 coordinate 56,498, forward strand.
CGCG